>DASSGM010000083.1:0-5590 GCA_035693465.1 Bradyrhizobium sp.
TCGGCCTCGGGTTTCACCTCAGGCGCCTTGGCCTCGCTGGCTTCAGGCAATTTCACCGGGGGCGAGGCCGTAACAGCAGATACACTCATCGGAACGATCCTTGTTTGTCCCGACTGTGACGAGGCGGAGACCAATGCTTTATGAATCCGAACCGCAAACTATCCGCCATCGCGGCCAATCCGGCCACATGGTGAACGGGAAACTTCCAATCTCCTTAAAAACTTCGATCCCGCTGGAATTGCCGCGATTTTGACAGGGCCTGAGTTGGCTTACTCGTCCCTGCCGCGGGAGATCGCGATCGCCGCCTCGGTCTTGGTCCGCGTGCATTCCATATCGAGGCGGCGGTAGCGCATCTTGATCTTGTCGCCGCGCAGCAACCCCATGCGCTTGATGCAGCGGGTCGCGCCTCGAAGCATGCCGTCTTTCGGCTGCGTGAAGACGATGGCGGCGGCGCTGGCCACCAGATCGACAAAGGCCGGCTTCGGCTTGCGGCTGCCGGACTTTACGTACAACTGGTTGGAGTAGTTGCGGCCGGCGCAGCCGAGCGTGATTTGCCTGGCCTGCGGATGCGACAGGTAGATCAAATTGGCGGCGGTCTTGCCGACGCCAAGCCCGTCGATCTGGCTTTTGAGCTGGCCGGCAAGATCGTCGCAGCGGTCGGCGCGGGCTGGAGATGCGCTGAATGCCGTCAGCGCAAGCGCGGCCAGCACAGCAGACGCGGTGGCGAGCGTGGTCGATCGGCAAGGTTGTGGCTTGAATGTCATGATGAATGCCCCTTTGCGCCATTGAAGCCTCCGCCAACGTCTGGCGCAAGGAGGGCACATGATGCTCGAACCGGCCGGTTTTTTCTTTCGTCATGGCCGGGCTTGACCCGGCCATCCACGTCTTTTTTTGCGCTATATCGCCACAAGAAGGGAAGACGTGGATGCCCGGCACAAGACCGGGCATGACGAGTAAATTGTCTTCATCGCGCTACGCTCGCTGACGAGACATCCAGAACCTTCCATTTCTCTCAAAAGTGCTTAGAACAATTCGACCGCCGGTGCGGCGTCTCGAAGTTGGCGCGCCCGGCTCCTGAACACGCGAGTCCTCCCATGAACGCTCCCACCGCCTTTCCCGACCAGCAAAAGCCCGTCCCTCCCTATAAGCATACGCCGCTGTTTCCGCTTGGGCCCGACACCACGCCGTACAAGAAGATCACCAGCGAGGGCGTGCGGGTCGAGAAAGTTTTGGGCAAGGAGATGCTGGTGGTCTCGTGCGAGGCGCTGCGCAGCCTGAGCGAGGCCGCTTTCGGCGACATCAATCATTATCTGCGGCCGGGGCATCTAAAACAGCTGCGCAGCATCCTCGATGACAAGGAGGCCAGCGACAACGACAAGTTCGTGGCCTTCGATTTTTTGAAGAACGCCAACATCGCCGCCGGCGGGGTGTTGCCGATGTGCCAAGATACCGGGACCGCCATCATCATGGGCAAGAAGGGCGCCCGCGTGCTCACCGATGGCGACGACGAGGCCGCCCTTTCCGAAGGCGCGCGCGACGCTTACCTGCGTCGCAACCTGCGCTATTCGCAGGTGGCGCCGCTGTCGATGTATGAGGAGAAAAACACCGCCAACAACATGCCGGCGCAGTGCGAGATCTACGCCGAGGGCGATGATACCTACAAGTTCATGTTCATGGCCAAGGGCGGCGGCAGCGCCAACAAGAGTTTTCTGTTCCAGGCCACGCCTTCGGTTTTGACCCGCGACCGCATGCTGGCGTTCCTGAAGGAGAAGGTGCTGACCCTGGGCACCGCGGCCTGTCCGCCCTATCACCTGGCGATCGTGATCGGCGGCACCTCGGCCGAACTCTGCATGAAAACCGTAAAACTCGCCTCCGCCCGCTATCTCGACGCGCTGCCGACCCATGGCTCGGCCGATGGCAACGCCTTCCGCGATCTCGAAATGGAGCAAGAGATATTGAAGATGACGCAATCGCTCGGCGTCGGCGCGCAGTTCGGTGGCAAATATTTTTGTCATGACGTGCGGGTAATCCGCTTGCCGCGGCACGGCGCCTCGCTGCCGATTGGCTTAGGCGTGTCCTGCTCGGCAGATCGCCAGGTGCTCGGCAAGATCACAAGAGACGGCGTCTATCTCGAAGAGCTCGAGCACAATCCGGCGCAATATCTCCCCGCAGTCGAGCAGTCGCTCGGCGGCGAGGTAGTAAAAATCGATCTCAACCAGCCGATGCGGGAAATTCTCGCGACGTTATCAAAACATCCGATCAAGACGCGGCTGTCGCTGACCGGCACCATGATCGTCGCGCGCGATTCAGCGCATGCCAAACTGCGCGAGCGGCTGGAAAACGGCGAGCCGCTGCCGGATTATTTCAAGAACCATCCGATCTATTACGCGGGGCCGGCGAAGACCCCCGATGGTTATGCCTCCGGCGCGTTCGGCCCGACCACGGCGGGGCGGATGGATTCGTTCGTCGACCAGTTCCAGGCGGCGGGCGGCTCGATGGTGATGGTGGCAAAGGGCAACCGCGCGGTCGCGGTGCGGGAAGCCTGCAAGAAGCATGGCGGCTTCTATCTCGGCTCGATCGGCGGCGCGGCCGCAAACCTCGCCGAGCACTGCATCAAGAAGGTCGAGGTAGTGGAATATCCCGAGCTCGGCATGGAAGCGATCTGGCGCATCGAGGTCGTGGATTTCCCGGCCTTCATCATCATCGACGACAAGGGCAATGATTTCTTCAAGGAATTGAATCTGGGGTGAGCCAATTCGTCGTCCCGGCCAAGCGAAGCGCGAGCCGGGACCCATAACCACCAGCGATCATTGTTGAGCGAAAGCCGTCAACCATCGCCTCAAACAACTGCCGCCGGGGCGTATGGGTCCCCGCGTTCGCGGGGACGACAACGTAGGGCGATCACGCCCGTGTCCCCCTGAACGGAAAGCTGCCCATCGGGCCGATGCCCATCTCGCCGGAGATAGTGTCGCCGGAAACCTTGCCGGTGAACTCCAGCGTCAGCGGCATCGGGTTGGTGATCGAGACTTTCCAGGCGACGTCGTCGCCGTTGGCCGTGCCGTCGAATATTTCGGTCGAATTGCCGTCGGCGCCTTGCGTCCCCGTCAGCTTGCCGCCCGAGTTCTTCAGGCTCAGCGTCGTATTGCGGTCGCCCATCGGTGTGCTCATGGTGATATTCCAGTTTCCGTCGACGGCCATCGCGTGGTCTCCTCCTATTTCCTTCGCAAAACCGAAATGGTTCTGGAATCTCGGCAGGCTCGGACGGCGGTATAGCGCATCTCGCAGCCCAAGCCCAACGGTAGAGTCGCGGCGATATCTTTGTTTGACGCGTTTTCTTTCACGCGAACCGGTACCGGGTCGTGTCCGGGGCAACTCGAAAACGCTTTCAGGCGCGGGCGGCGGCGCGAAGCCGGTTGGTGACGAGGATGCGGAAGGCGACATATTGCACGGCGAAGGCAGCGACCTTCGCCCCGATCGCGACCACCGATACATAGAACGCCCACAGCTTGAGATCGCCGGTCGAGGCTACTGCGATGACGCCGGCGCCGAGTGCGAACATCAGCGCCGCCCAGGCGTAGCCCGCGACAGTAACGTATTCCGGAATGGTCTCGGCCACGATCGGCGGCATGTAACGCAGCATCCAGCCGCGCTTGAGCATGATTGCGCCGATCGCGAAATGCGCGATCGAAGGTTTGGCCAGCACGAAGCGGGGATCCTGGGTCAAAAGTGTCGCGCTGCCGAGCACGATGACCAGCCCGACGCTGGCATAGGTCATGAAGCCGAGCGGCTTTCCCTTGACCCTGCTGTGGATCACCTGGACCACCGCGCCCGCGATCGCCACCGAGGTCGCCAGCACCACGTTGTCGGTGATCAGGTAAAGCGCAAGAAACAGGATGGTGGAAAGGAAGTCAGAGGCCAGCCGGGCAAATACGTCCTTCATCGGGGTGCCTTCCGGATATCGGTTATCGGATCACGGCAATGCATTGGCGGAAGCCGCGTGTTTTGCTCTTCGGTGCTGTGGATACCATTTGGTGAAGTAGACCGCGCTGTTGCGGGCGCCAAATGCAATCAGGAGTCCGGACCACAGCGGCAGGCCGGGCACATAGATCATCAGCGCGTTGGCGACCATCATCAGCACGAAGGCGCCGGTCCACGCCCCGGTGATGATGTAATTGGCGCGCAGGAAACCGCCCAGCTGCACCGTCTCGGCGTCGACCATCTCGCGGGCATATTGCAGCGTGAATGGCTTGCGGATCACGAGCGAGGTGAGCGAAATCGCGAACACGCCGGCGTCGACCGCCAGCTTCACCGCGGAGCCGCTCAGGCTATTATCAACCAGCATGATATAGGCGCCGAGCGCGGCAAACAGGATCACCGAGCCCGCGCCGAGCACCTTGATCGAACGGCCGCGCAAGGCGTCATAGGCCATCACCATCACACCGATGGCGGCGGATACGAACAGGCTGACCGCCGCCGACGTTACCAGCATCAGCGTCGCGAACGCGCCATAGGGGGCAAGGATCAGGAAAATCGTCATGGCAGCCTCATCGGGCTAATGTCTAGATCGTGCGGTCATTCCGGAGCGCGCGGCAGCGCGAACCCGGAATCTCGAGCGTAAATCACCTCGCGGATTCCGGGTTCATCGCTTCGCGATGCCCCGGAATGACGCAAGTTGAGATCAGCGCCGGCCATGACACCTTCTCACGCCGCGCCAACCCAATTGCCGTGAAAGCCGTCGGGCACGCGATGGCCGAGCTGCACCAGCGCCACCGGGCCGGCTTCGACATCGGTGGCGTTGAACACCGCGAGATCGCTGCGGTTTTCAGGCGCGCGCCAGACCACGGCCAACAGCCAGCCGTCGCCTTCGGCGGCATCATCGCTACGCGCCACGAACACCGGCTCCGAAATAGTATCGCCGGCGGGCAGCAGATAATTGCCAAGGCGCTTTCCCTTGCCGTCGACATGCACGATGCCTGACAGCGCCGCGAACATCGGCAAACCAGGATTGGCAGAGGCGTACCAGCCATGGTTGCTGCTGACACCGGCGCGGCGATCGTCGATGCGCGGGAATTCGCCGGTCAAGTCGTCGAGATAGGTTTGCGCAAACCGGTCGGTATTCCCCGACAGATCGAAGGTCCAGCGGCACAGCCTTGCGCGCGACTTTTTCGGATCGGTCCGCGAGCCGTCCGGATGGGTGAACAGCGGCGCTTCCTCGAACTGCATCACGTCGGCGATGATGCGGCTGCCTTCCTCCCAGGCGTTCATGACGTGGAAGACGTAACAGCTCTCGGCCCGAAACCAGACGATATCCTTGGCGGCACCGTTGCGCTTCATGACCCCGACATAGGCGCCCTTGTCCGGCTCCCAGGCGTAGGGCGGCTTGCCGCCCATCGCGCGCTCCACGCTGCCGGTGAGCGGGAGGATCGGAAACAGCAGGTGATTTTCGGTGACGATGAAGTCATGCACCATGCTGGCGTAAGGCGCCTCGAAACGATCGAAACGCGTCACCACGCCTGATGCATTGACCGATCCGAAGGAGAGGGCAGGGGTCAGCGGGCCAGCGGCATTGTAGCCGAAGAACACCATCTCG
>DASSGM010000084.1:0-4579 GCA_035693465.1 Bradyrhizobium sp.
CGCGCCGCGCCGGACAGCAGGAACCGCCCGGCGTGACCGAGTCGCTGGATTCGCAGCGCCGGATCGCCGACATCGTGATGCTGATGCGGCGTTGCCCGCAGCCGATCATCGCGCTGATTCAAGGTGCCGCGGCGGGCGGCGGCTTTGCCCTCGCGCTCGCCGCCGACATCCGCATCGCCACCAAATCGGCGCGGATGAACTGCGCCTTCATCAAGCTCGGGCTCGGCGGCTGCGACGTCGGCACCAGCTATTTCCTGCCGCGCCTGGTCGGGGTGTCGGTCGCCTCCGAGTTGATCCTGACCGGACGTTTTATTGATGCCGAGCGCGCGCTCGCGGTTGGTCTCGTTTCCGAAGTCGTCGAGGAAGGCGCCCTCGAGGCTGCTGCGGTCTCTTATATCGAAGCGATGATGACAGCCTCACCGGTCGGTTTGCGGCTGTCCAAGGAATGCCTCAACATGAGCGCCGACGCCGGCTCGATCGAGGCCGTGATTGCGATGGAAGACCGCAATCAGGTGCTGTGCAGCCGCTCGGAAGATTTCAACGAGGGCATCAGAGCCTTTCTGGAAAAGCGAAAGCCGGTCTATATCCGGCGCTAGCAACTGAAGCGAAAAACAAAGGTCCGGCAAGTGACCGGTGTGGGAGCGAGAGCATGAGTGGGAATGCGGCCGCGGTTTTGACAAAGCCGGCCTTTCGCAGGATCGAATGGCTGGAGCGCGATATCGCGGTTGAGCGGCGGCCCGACGGCGTCATCATCTTGAAGTCGCGGATACCGCTAAAGCCCTATGAAAAACACATCCCGGCCTCATTGGCGAAATGGGCCAAGGAGGCGCCCAGCCGCATCTGGCTGGCGCAGCGCGCGGGCGCCGACCGGCAATGGCGCAAGGTTTCTTACGGCGAGGCCAAGCATACGGTGGACGCGCTGACGCAGGGTCTTATTGACTTGAAGCTTGAGCCGGGCGGTCCGGTCGCGATCCTCTCCGGCAATTCGATCGAGCACGCGCTGATGACGATGGCTGCGATGCAGGCGCGGCTTCCGGCAGCGCCGGTGTCGCCGGCCTATTCGCTGATGAGCCAGGATCACCTCAAGCTGAAATATCTGTTCGATCTAATCAAGCCCGCGGTGCTGATGGTGCAGGACGGCCCGACCTTCGAGAGGGCGCTGAAGGCGCTCGATCTCGACGGCGTCACCGTTATCCACGTCGCGCGCCCGTGCGAGGGCATCAACAGCATTTCTTTTGCCGAACTTGCGGCAACGCCGGTGACAAAAGACGTCGAGGATTCGATCGCGCAGATCACGCACGATACCGTCGGCAAGCTGCTGTTCACCTCGGGCTCGACCGGCATGCCCAAGGCGGTGATCAACACGCAGAAGATGATGTGTGCCAATGCCGCGATGATGATGCAGGTGCGGCCGCGCAATCCGAACGCCCCGCAGGCGACTTATCTGGACTGGATGCCGTGGAACCACACCATGGGCGGCAATGCGCTGTTCAATCCGGTGCTGACCGAAGGCGGCAGGCTGTATATCGACGATGGTCGGCCGGTGCCGGGCCAGATCGAGGAGACGCTGCGTAACCTGCACGAGATCTCGCCGACCTATTATGCCAACGTGCCCGCGGGCTACGCCGCGCTCGCCGCCGCCATGGAGAAGGATGACGCGCTGTGCCGGAGCTTCTTCAGGAATCTGGGCATGATGGCCTATGGCGGCGCACGGCTGCCGGACGATCTCTATGAGCGGATGCAGGCGCTCGCGGTGCGCGCCACCGGAGAGCGCATCGTGTTCTATACCGGCTGGGGCTCGACCGAGACCGCGCCGACCTCGACCGGAACCTATTGGGACACCGAGCGGGTCGGGCTGATCGGACTGCCGTTCCCCGGCGTCGAGCTGAAGATGGTGCCGGTCGGCGCGAAATACGAATTGCGCCTGCGCGGCGTCAATGTCACGCCCGGTTATTTTGGCCGGCCCGATCTCACCAAGGCGGCATTCGACGAGGAAGGCTTTTATTGCATCGGCGACGCCGGCGTGTTCGTCGATCCGGATGATCCGCTGCAAGGCATCGTCTTCGCCGGCCGCGTGGTGGAGGATTTCAAGCTGACCACAGGCACCTTCGTCCATGTTGGATCGCTGCGCACCGACGCCATCGCCGCGGCGTCGCCGGTAGTGCAGGATGCGCTGGTCACGGGGCAGGACCGCCCGTTCGTCGGGCTCCTGGCCTGGCCCAATCTCCACGCCTGCCGGCAGATAACAGGCGATCCCGAGGCGAGTTATGAGGATGTCGTCAAGCACCCGGATGTGCTGGCGTGCCTGAAGCGCGGACTTGAGGCGCATAACAGGTCGACCGTGGGCGCCAGCAGCCTGCGGATCGCCCGCGCCATGCTGATGACCGAGCCGGCCTCGATCGACGGCAATGAACTGACCGACAAGGGCTACATCAATCAGCGCGCCGGGCTAGAGCGCCGCGCTCGGCTGGTGGAACAGCTCTATGCCGATCCGCCGGGAGAGGATGTGATCGTGCTGCAATGAAGGTCTTTCGCCCAACTATCAATGTCGTCCCCGCAAAAGCGGGGACCCATACGCCGCGGCGTTTCTTGAAGGCAAGATGGCCGACGCCTTTCATTATCATAGGCGGTGGTTATGGGTGCCCGCTTTCGCGGGGACGACGCACTAGAAGATATTCCTCACACAACCCGGGTAATGCGCCATGAATTTCGATTTCTCCGACGAACAAAAACAGCTCCGGAACGAGGCCCGAAAATTTCTTGCCGAAAAATGTCCGCCGAAAGCGGTGCGCATGGTGCTCGACGGCAAGCAGCCGTACGATCGCGAACTCTGGAAAGGCCTCGCCGACATGGGCTTTCTCGGCGTCGCGATCCCGGAAGCCTACGGCGGCGCCGGCGCCGGCCATCTCGAGCTCTGTGTGATCGCGGAAGAGATCGGCCGGGCGCTGGCGCCGGTACCGTTTTCCTCCACCGTCTATCTGGCAGCTGAAGCGCTCCTGCTGGCCGGCAGTGATGCGCAAAAGCAGAAATGGCTGCCGCTGATTGCATCGGGCGAAGCGATCGGCACCCTTGCGCTGTTCGAAGGCAAGGGCAATCCGTCGCCGCATGCAATAAAACTCTCCGCCTCCGGCGGCAGCCTCAATGGGGTGAAGAAGCCGGTGCCTGACGGCGCCATTGCCGATTTTGCGATTGTCGCTGCGCGCACCGGATCGAGCGGACGCGAAACCGACATCTCGTTGTTCCTGGTGGACATGAAGGCCGAGGGCGTCGAGGCCAGGTCGCTGACCAACGTCGATCCCTCGCGGGGTCAAGCCGAACTCACCTTCAAAAATTGCAAGGCCGAGCCGCTCGGTCGCACTAATGAAGGCTGGAGCATTGTTTCGCAGGTGCTCAACCGTGCCGCGGTACTGATGGCGTTCGAGCAGGTCGGCGGCGCCGACCGCGCGCTGGAAATGGGCCGCGACTATGCGCTGGATCGCATCGCCTTCGGCCGGCCGATCGGCTCGTTCCAGGCCGTGAAACATATGCTCGCCGACATGTATGTCTCGGCGACGCTGGCGCGCTCGAATTGCTATTATGGCGCCTGGGCGCTCTCGACCAACGCATCGGAACTGCCGGAGGCCGCAGCTGCCGCGCGCATCAGCGCGACGCAAGCATTCCAGCATTGCGCCAAGAACAATATCCAGGTGCATGGCGGCATGGGTTTTACCTGGGAATTCGATTGCCACCTGTATTATCGGCGTTCCAACGCGACGGCGCTGGCGCTCGGCAGCCTGTCTTATTGGGAAGACGCGCTGATCGACCGCATGCGCAAACGGAATGCGGCTTAGGATTTTGAACGTCATTCCGGGATGCGCTGACGCGCGCCCCCGGAATGACAGAAAGAAAGAACCGTCATGAACTTCGACGATACCCCGCAGGAAGCCGCGTTTCGCGCCGAGGCCAAGGCCTGGATCGCAGCCAACGCGCCGAAGCAATATGAGGAGGAGCTGAAAAAGGCTTCGCTCGGCCGCACCCACCTCAAGGGCGCCAACATCCTCGAAGTGGCAAAGGCCTGGCAGAAGAAGAAGGCGGAAGCCGGCTGGGCCTGCCTGCACTGGCCGAAGGAATATGGCGGTCGCGGCGCAAGCCCGATCGAGCGGGTGATCTGGCAGCAGGAGGAGGGCCCCTTCGGCAAGCTCAGCGCGATGTTCATCATCGGCCATGGCATGTGTGGCCCGACCATGATGGCCTATGCCGGCGAAGAGCAGAAACGAAAATACCTGCCGCCGCTCGCGTCAGGTGAAAAGATCTGGTGCCAGTTGTTTTCCGAACCTGCCGGCGGCTCGGATGTCGCGGGCCTGCGCACGCGCGCGGAGAAAAAGGGCGAGGACTGGATCATCAACGGCCAGAAGATCTGGACCTCCGGCGCGCATTATTCCGACTACGGCATCCTTCTCACCCGCACCGATCCCAATGTGCCGAAGCACAAGGGCCTCACCATGTTCTTCCTGGACATGAAGAGCCCGGGTATCGAGATCAAGCCGATCAAGCAGGCCAACGGCCAGTCTGAATTCAACGAAGTCTATTTCACCGATGT
>DASSGM010000085.1:0-4054 GCA_035693465.1 Bradyrhizobium sp.
TCTCCCCGGTGACCACGCTTGTTTGACACCGTCGCCTCGCGGAAAATCCGCCAGACTTGACGCCTGCATTGGGGCGCCAGAACGACACGACTTGGCCGTACGCCAGCAGGCCGCGTTCGTCTCGCGCGCTGCCGCGTCCACCGCATCCCGCCCCGCGTTCGTGACGTGCGCACGCCCCTCTGTGGGACAGGACGGCGCGAATCAGTGAACTGATTTGGGTCCGTTGGCAAGCGAAATTTCTGAATTTCAGAAACTGGTCGCGAGGCCTTCTCGTCGTCTTCCCCTGCGACCAGCCAGGTTTTTGGGGAGCCGACTGATTTGCCTCGTCGGGCAGTGCCGCTTAAACGCTGCTAATCCTGAATCCTGGAAAAATCCGCCACCGTGCGGGTGGCGGCGCGGATTTCGTTCAGCAGCTTCAGGCGATTCTCGCGCACTTTGGCGTCGTCGTCGTTGACCATGACCTTGTCGAAGAACGCATCGACCGCCGGGCGCAGCTTTGCCATCGCGCTCATCGCGCCTGCAAAATCTTCTTTTGCCACCGTCGCGCCGGCCTCAGCCTTCGCCTGGTCGATCGCCTTCGCGAGCGCCTTTTCCTCAGGCAGGCTGTAAAGTGTGGGATCGGGCGCGCCGTTGTAAGTCCTGTTGTCCTTCTTCTCCTCGATGCGCAAGATATTCGCGGCGCGTTTGGTGCCCGCGAGCAGATTCTTGCCGTCGTCGGTATCGAGGAATTTTCCAAGCGCCTCGACCCGGCGGACCACCATCAGCAGATCGTCCTGGCCTTCGAGAGCGAATACAGCGTCAACGAGATCGTGCCGCGCGCCTTGCTCGCGGAGTTGAACTTTCAGACGATCGGCAAAGAAGGAGAGAAGCTCTACGATGGGCTTGCTGAGCTTTTCCTCAACAAGCCATTTGGGATTCACCCCGTAATCCAACAGCTTCGAAAGAATGGCCAGCGCCGCTTCATGCGATGCCGGCGCCTGCCAAAGCTCCGAACGCATTGTCGAGTGTTGCTCGGCATTTGTGAGAAGAACATGTTTGTCGAGCACACGCATCACAGGGCTAACCAGAACACCGGACAACTTAATTCTTAGATTATTGTCCAACACGATCCGTATCACCCCCAGTGCCGCCCTGCGCAACGCATATGGGTCCTTGCTCCCCGTCGGTTTTTCGTCGATGGCCCAGAAACCGACCAGCGTATCGATCTTGTCAGCCAGCGCGACGGCAACACTCACCGGATCGGTCGGCACGCGATCGGCCGGTCCTTGCGGCTTGTAGTGGTCCTCGCTTGCAGCGGCGACGGAAGCATCCTCGCCTTGCGCCAGCGCATAATATTTCCCCATCAAGCCCTGCAGCTCCGGGAATTCGCCAACCACTTCGGTCAGCAAATCAGCTTTCGCGAGCCGCGCCGCGCGTCTTGTCTTTTCGACATCGGCGCCCACCAGTGGCGCGATCTCCGCCGCCAGCCGTTCGATGCGCGCGATACGCTCTGCCTGCGTGCCCAATTTTTCGTGAAACACGATCGAATTGAATTTCGGCAGCCGGTCTTCCAGCTTCGTCTTCAGGTCGGTCTCATAGAAAAACTTCGCATCCGAAAGTCGCGCGCGGATCACGCGCTCGTTGCCAGCGACGATGGCCTTGCCGCCATCGGAGGCTTCGATGTTGGCGGTAAGGATGAATTTGTTGACGAGCTTGCCGGACCTGGGATCGCCGACGACAAAGCATTTCATGTTGTTGCGGATCGTGGCGCGGATCACCTCACCGGGGATCGACAAGAATTCCTTCTCGAACGATCCCATCGCCGCCACCGGCCATTCCACAAGTCCCGCGACCTCGTCGAGCAGCCCCTCGTCCTCGACCAGCTCAAAGCCTTGCGCAAATGCAAGCTGCTTCGCATCGGCAAGGATGATGTCCTTGCGGGCTTGCGGATCGAGCACCACCTTCGCATCTAGCAGCTTCGCCTCATAGTCCTCGAAGCGGCGCACGGAAATCGGCGCCGGCGCCATGAAGCGATGGCCGCAGGTGGTCTGGCCGGCCTCGATGCCGTCGACCGCGAATTTCACGACATCGGGCTCTTCGGTCTCCATGCCGAAGGTGGCAACGATTGAATGCAGCGGCCGCACCCATTGCAGCGCGCCCGGCCGTGCCGAGCGCTCGCCCCACCGCATCGATTTCGGCCACGGGAAAGTCCTGACGACGACCGGCAGCATGTCGGCGAGCACGTCGAGCGTGGCGCGGCCGGGCTTTTCGATCAGCGCGACATAGAAATCGCCCTTCTTCGGATCGCGCTGGATCTTTGCTTCCTCCAGCGAAGCAAGGCCGGTGGTTTTGAGAAACCCAGCGATCGCCGCTTCCGGGCCGCCGACACGCGGTCCCCTGCGCTCTTCCTTCAGATCCGACTGTCGCGCCGGAATGCCGTGCACCGTCAGCGTCAGCCGCCGCGGCGTCGCGAATGCTTTCGCGCCTTCATAGACCAGGCCCTCGGCGACCAACCGGTCGGTGACCATGCGGCGCAGATCGTCGGCTGCCTTCGCCTGCATCCGCGCCGGAATTTCTTCGGAGAAAAGTTCGAGGAGAAGTTCGGGCATTAATTGCGCTCTCTGCGAGAACGTCGCGGTACGCGCTTCGCATGCTGGCGCGGCTCCCCTCCCCCTTGCGGGGAGGGGTCGGGGGTGGGGGGCAACGCGCGCTGAATTTCGCCTAATACCCCTTCAAGATTTCCAAGCACATCGTTATTCCAGAAACGCAAAATGCGATAGCCGGCGGCTTCAATCTGGCGCGTGCGCAGAGCATCGGATGCCTGTTGCCAGTCATGCTGCCCACCGTCGAGTTCGATCACAAGCTTTGCCTTGCGGCTGGCGAAATCAACGATGAAGGGGCCAACAAGCGCCTGCCGCCGAAAGTGCGAGCCGGTCAGCGAAATGTCATGACGAAGCCGCTGCCAGAGCACGTGCTCGGCATCGGTCGGCTGTGCGCGCATCCGGCGGGCAAACTCTCGCTGGCGATCGGCCATCGCGCAGGATTCAATCATATCCGTCATCATTTGTGGACCCCCACCCCCGACCCCTCCCCGCAAGGGGGAGGGGAGAAGAGGCGTCGTCGAATTGCAAACTCTGAACTGAGGAAGCGCTGAGTTAATCAACCCGTCCGCCCGCTTCAGTCTTCATCCAGGCTTCGCCGCAGGCTTTTGCGAGCGCGCGAGGAACGCGATTGTCGACGGGACGCTGCGTTCGATGTGGCATCCACCCCCACCCCCGACCCCTCCCCGCCGCAAGCGGGGGGAGGGGCGAAGCTCGGCGCTCTCCGCAACTCTCAATTTCAAAACCGCTTTCGCAGGATTCAATCATATCCGTCATCATTAGTGGACCCCCACCCCCGACCCCTCCCCGCAAGGGGGAGGGGAGAAGAGGCGTCGTCGAACCAGAAAAATCTTAACTCAAGGAAGCGTGGACTTTAATCACCAAGCCCCGCCCGCTTCGGTTTTCATCCAGGCTTCGCCGCAAGCCTTTGCGAGCTCGCGCACGCGCATGATATAGCTCTGCCGCTCGGTCACCGAGATCACGCCGCGCGCGTCGAGCAGATTGAAGGCGTGGCTGGCCTTGATGCACTGGTCGTAGGCCGGCAGTGCCATCAGATGCGCCTCGCGCTCGCCGTCCTTCCATCCGGCATCGAGATATCTTCTGCAGGCTTCTTCGGCCATGGCGAATTGCCTGAACAGCATGTCGGTGTCGGCGAATTCGAAATTGTGCCGCGAATATTCCTGCTCGGCCTGCAGGAATACGTCGCCGTAGCTGACGCGCTCCGCGCCGTCGCGGCCGTTGAAGTTGAGATCGTAGACACGGTCGACGCCCTGCACATACATCGCAAGCCGCTCGAGCCCATAGGTGAGTTCGCCGGAAACCGGCGCGCATTCCACGCCCGCGACCTGCTGGAAGTAGGTGAACTGCGATACTTCCATGCCGTCACACCAGCATTCCCAGCCCAGCCCCCAGGCGCCGAGCGTCGGGCTTTCCCAGTCGTCCTCGACAAAGCGGATGTCATGCAGACCAGAATC
>DASSGM010000086.1:0-7901 GCA_035693465.1 Bradyrhizobium sp.
GCCCGGTCGCAACATCAACTGAACAATAAATCGTCATTCCCCAGCCAACTCTTGTGCGCGCCGCTTTTTTGCCACACCCCTCGATGAATCATTGCTTCGTAGGCTGATGGCCACGGCGCTCGCGAAGGCGAAGGGAAATCCCGCATTTTCCGGGTCCAACAAGAGTTGGCTGGGGAAACAGGTTCGCGATGGACGCCAAGACCAGCTTGAAGAAGAGACTGCCGAGCCGCCATGTAACGGAGGGCCCGGAGCGGGCGCCGCACCGCTCCTACCTCTATGCCATGGGGCTGACCACCGAACAGATTCACCAGCCGTTCGTGGGTGTGGCATCGTGCTGGAACGAGGCCGCGCCTTGCAACATCGCGCTGATGCGCCAGGCCCAGGCGGTCAAGAAGGGCGTCGCCTCGGCCGGTGGCACCCCCCGTGAATTCTGCACCATCACTGTGACCGACGGCATCGCCATGGGCCATGATGGCATGCGCTCGTCGCTGCCATCGCGTGAATGCATCGCCGATTCCGTCGAACTGACCATGCGGGGCCACGCTTACGATGCGCTGGTCGGTCTTGCCGGCTGCGATAAATCCCTGCCGGGTATGATGATGGCAATGGTCCGCCTCAACGTACCGTCGATCTTCATCTACGGCGGTTCGATCCTTCCCGGCAATTTCCGTGGCCAGCAGGTCACGGTGCAGGACATGTTCGAGGCGGTTGGCAAGCATTCGGTCGGCGAGATGTCGGATGCTGACCTGGATGAAATCGAGCGGGTGGCGTGCCCGTCAGCCGGCGCGTGCGGCGCACAATTCACCGCCAACACCATGGCGACAGTATCCGAGGCGATCGGGCTCGCGCTGCCGTATTCGGCCGGCGCGCCAGCGCCTTACGAGATCCGCGACGCGTTTTGCATGACCGCGGGCGAGAAGGTCGTGGAGCTGATTTCGGCGAATATTCGTCCGCGCGACATCGTTACGCGGCGGTCGCTGGAAAATGCGGCCGCGGTGGTCGCCGCATCTGGCGGTTCGACAAATGCTGCACTGCATCTACCGGCGATTGCGCATGAATGCGGGATCAAGTTCGATCTGTTCGACGTCGCGGAAATCTTCAAAAAGACACCATATGTCGCGGATTTGAAGCCGGCCGGTCGTTATGTCGCCAAAGACATGTTCGAAGCTGGCGGCATACCGCTTCTGATGAAGACGCTGCTCGATAACGGCCACTTGCACGGCGACTGTTTGACGGTCACCGGCCGGACGATCGCCGAAAACCTCAAGAGCGTGAAATGGAATCCGCACCAGGACGTGGTGCGTTCCGCCGACAAGCCGATCACCGTCACCGGCGGTGTGGTCGGCCTGAAGGGCAATCTCGCGCCTGAGGGTGCGATCGTGAAGGTCGCGGGCATGTCGAATTTGAAATTTTCCGGCCCAGCACGCTGCTTCGATTGCGAAGAGGATGCCTTCGCGTCGGTGCAGAAGAAGACCTACAAAGAGGGCGAGGTCCTCGTGATCCGCTACGAGGGGCCGCGCGGCGGTCCCGGCATGCGCGAAATGCTCTCGACCACGGCGGCGCTGACCGGGCAGGGCATGGGCGGCAAGATCGCGCTGATCACGGATGGGCGCTTCTCCGGCGCGACCCGGGGGTTCTGCATCGGCCATATCGGGCCGGAAGCGGCTGTGGGCGGCCCGATCGCGTTGCTGCGGGACGGCGACATCATTGAAATCGATGCCGTCGGCGGGACACTTAACGTAAAATTGACTGACGCGGAGCTCGCCGAACGTAAAACCAAATGGAGGCCACGCGAGACCAATCATACATCAGGTGCTCTGTGGAAATACGCCCAGCAGGTCGGGCCGGCGGTGAATGGCGCCGTGACCCATCCGGGCGGGGCGCACGAGAAACAGTGTTATGCGGATATCTAGGCGTATCGTTGTTGCGTTGATTTTAGGGGCCACGCCGATGGCCACCCAGGGATTCGCCTTTGACGGTGCGCCGGTTAGTCGGGATGCCACGATACCCGTGGTTTCGGCCCAGCCCGGCGCGGCCGCCGCCTTGAAGAAAGTGATCCCGCCACCGTCCACACCCGACACCTCGCTGACCTCGCTGCAATACGCCGCCGAAGGCGGTCACCCCGTCGCCCAGTGGAAATTGGGACGGATGTATGCGGACGGCGATGGCGTCGCGCAGGACGATCTTCGCGCCTTCGAGTATTTCAGCCGTATTGCCAACGCCCACGCGGAAGATAGCCCCTCGGCGCCGCAGGCGACGATTGTCGCCAACGCCTTCGTCGCGCTGGGGCGGTATTATCTCAACGGCATTCCGAATTCGAAGATCAAGTCCGATCCGGAGCGGGCGAGGGAGATGTTCTCTTATGCCGCGTCGTATTTCGGCAATGCGGACGCGCAGTACGATCTGGCCCGGCTCTATCTCAGGGGCGGCTCGTCGCGGGATGATTTCCGCTATGGCGCGCGCTGGCTCGGCCTTGCCGCCCAGAAGGGCCAGCATCAGGCGCAGGCCCTGCTCGGTCAGATGCTGTTCAACGGCGACCAATTGCCGCGCCAGGCCGCGCGCGGGCTGATGTGGCTGACCCTCGCGCGTGACAGCGCCGCGCCGGACGAAACCTGGATCAAGGAAAGCTACAACCGGGCCATCGCCAAGGCGTCCGAGGATGACCGCGCGATGGCGCTGCAGATGCTCGAACACTGGGTGCAGGGCCGCAGGGACTGAGCAACGCCTTTCCGGAACCGACGCGGCCCGGCTTTGCTACGGCTGCCTTCTTCCCCGGCGGCTGGCCGCTGCGGTTCTCATTGCGGAACTTTCCCCCCGGCGGTTCTAGCGGGTCTCGAGATCGAAATCGGCCCATACCGGCACATGATCCGATGGCTTTTCCCAGCCGCGCACATAGCTATCGATGCCTACATTGATCAGCCGGTCGCTGGCCTGAGGCGACAGCAACAAATGATCGATGCGCAAACCCTGGTTTTTCTGCCAGGCGCCGGCCTGGTAATCCCAGAACGTGTATTGCCCTGATGCGTCGGTGACCGCGCGCAGCGCGTCGGTGAGGCCGAGCCCAAGCAGCGATTGAAAGCTTTCGCGGGTGGTTGCGCGAAACAATGCGTCGTTGACCCAGGCAGCCGGGTTATAGACGTCCTGCGGGGCCGGAATCACATTGAAATCTCCGGCAAGCACCAGCGGCTCCTCGGCCTTCAGCCGTTCTTTTGAATACTCAAGAAGTCTGGCCATCCATTTGAGTTTGTAAGTGTATTTGTCGGTCTGGGGCGGGTTGCCATTGGGCAAATAGAGACAGGCGACCCTAAGCACGCCATGCTTGTGCGTGACCACGCCCTCGAGAAAGCGGGCGTGCACGTCTTCATCGTCTCCGGCGAGCCCCGGCGCGGTTTCATCGAACGGTAGCTTCGACAGAAGCGCGACGCCGTTGAAGGTCTTCTGGCCGTGGGTCACGACGTTATAGCCGAGCGCCTCGATGGCCTCCCGGGGAAACGCCTCGTCGAGGCATTTGGTCTCCTGCAGGCAGACGATGTCGGGCGCGCACTCCTTCAGCCAGGTCAGCAGATGATCCAGCCGCTGCCTGATCGAGTTGACGTTCCACGTTGCGACGCGCATCAAGGGCCCCGGTCGGTAACCAACATTTTTCGCTTGTGTGGCATACCATGCCGCACATGGCTGTGATAACCCTTTAGAATAAAGCGCAAAAGCCGCCGTCAAGGGGCAGGAAACCGGGTCGTCGGGGTGCGTGCGCGGACCGGCCGACGTGAAACGTTATGAGAAAACGTAATCTGATACTTTTAGCGGGCGCGCTGGCTATCGCTGCGCTGGCCGCTTTTGTGATGCGCTCGTCCTGGACGGATGGCGGCGCCAGCGCCCAGGGTCCGCAGCGCGCACGCGTGATTTCGGTCGAACTGGCCAAGGCAGAGCGCAAGCCGGTGCCGGTCGATGTCGATGCAATCGGAACGGTAACGCCGATTTCCAGCGTGGCGCTGAAATCACGGGTCGAGACCACCATCGTGTCGGTGCATTTCGAGGACGGCGCCAAGGTCAACCAAGGCGATCTGTTGTTTACGCTCGACGCGCGCCAGATCGATGCCCAGATCGAGCAGGCCGAAGGCATGCTCGCCAGGGACCAGGCGCAGCTCGAGGGCGCGCAGCGCGATGTCAGGCGTTACAGCGACCTGATCGGCAAGGGCGCCACCACCCAGGTCAACCTCGATAATGCCAAGACCCAGGCCGATATTCTGATCGGCACCATCAAGGCCGATCAGTCCGCGCTGGACAACCTCAAGGTCCAGAAAAGCTACACCACCATCCGCGCGCCATTTTCGGGACGGATCAGTGCCGCCAATGTGAAAGTCGGCAATTTCGTCCGTCCAGCCGATACCGCGCCGCTCGCCGTCATCAACCAGATGGCGCCTGTCTATGTCACCTTCGCAATTCCGCAGCGCGTGCTGGTCGATCTCCGCGAGGCCATGGCGGTTGGAGAATCCAGCGTGGTTGCAACGATCCCCGGCCATCAGCAATCCGAGCAGGGCAAGGTCGCGATGGTCGAGAATTCAGTGGACTCAACCACCGGCATGGTGACCGTGCGCGGCATCATGAACAACGAGCGCGAAACCTTGTGGCCGGGGATCCTGGTCGCGACCAAGCTCATCATCCGCACCGAGAATTCCGTGGTGGTGCCAACCGTGGCGGTACAGCGCAGCCAGAACGGCAATTACGTGTTCGTGGTGAAGGACGGCGTAGCCAAGGTTCAGCCGGTAAAGGTCGACCGCACCTTCCAGGGTACGTCCGTGATCGCTGAAGGGCTGTCGGGCGGCGAGAATGTTGTTGTGGACGGACAATTGCTGTTGTCGGACGGATCGCGGGTCGAACCGCGGGCGCGCAAGACCGGGGCCTGAGCGATGACGCTCTCGGAACTTTGCATCCGCCGGCCCGTGATGACGACGCTCATCACGGCCTCGATCATCGCATTCGGCGTGTTCGGCTTCCGCCTGTTGCCGGTTTCCGCGTTGCCCAAGGTCGATTTCCCCACCATCGCCGTGACCGCAACCTTGCCGGGCGCCAGTGCCGACACCATGGCGGCGTCTGTCGCCGGCATCATCGAGCGTCAGCTATCGACCGTCGCCGGCATCTCGTCGATGTCATCGAGTTCGTCGCAGGGCACAAGCGTCATCACCATCCAGTTCGACCTCAATCGCAACATCGATGCCGCAGCCCTTGACGTCCAGACGGCGCTGACGATCGCGCAGCGCCGGCTGCCGATCGAAATGACCATCCCGCCGAGTTTCCGAAAAGTGAACCCGGCCGACTTCCCGGTGCTCTTTGTGGTGCTGCGCTCGGCGACACTGCCTTTATCGGCCGTCCACGAGTACGGCGACACTACCATCGGGCAAACGTTGTCGCAGATTCCAGGTGTCGCCCAGGTCAATATCTACGGCGCACAAAAATTCGCGATCCGCGTCCAGGCCGATCCGCAAGCCGCCGCGGCGCGCGGATTGTCGCTCGAAGACATCCGCGCCGCGGTCACGCGCGCCAACTCCTCGACCCCGGTCGGAACACTGAACGGACCGAAGCAGGATGTCGCCCTGCAGGCCTCCGGGCAGATGGACAAGGCGGCTGATTACCGACAGATCGTGGTGGCCTGGCGCAACGGTTCGCCGGTCAAGCTCGACGAAGTCGCCCGCATCTACGACAGCGTGGAAAATGACAAGATCGCGAGCTGGCTGAACGACGAACGTTCCATCGTGCTGGGCATTCAGAAGCAGCCGGATGCCAACACCGTCGCGGTGGTCGATTCCCTGCTGGCGAAATTGCCGGCATTGCGCGCTCAGGTGCCGCCGCCGGTGGATATCAGCGTTTTGATGGACCGCTCCATTTCGATCCGGCAGGCCGTCAGCGACGTCGAGGAAACGCTGCTGATCGCGATTGCGCTGGTGATTCTCGTCATCTTCCTGTTCCTGCGCTCCGCGTCCGCGACGTTCATCCCGGCGCTGGCCGTTCCGATCTCGTTGTTCGGCACCTGCGCCGCCATGTACGCGCTGGATTACTCGATCAACAACATGACGCTATTGGCGCTCACACTGTCGGTCGGCTTCGTGGTCGACGATGCCATAGTGATGCTGGAAAACATCATCCGTCATATCGAACATGGCATGCGGCCTTACGAGGCGGCGCTGAAGGGCGCGCGGGAAATCGGCTTCACCATCATTTCCATCACGTTCTCGCTGATCGCCGTGTTCATTCCGGTGTTGCTGATGGGCGGCATCGTCGGCCGCGTGTTCCGTGAGTTCGCGGTGACGGTTTCGGTCGCGATCGTCGTTTCCGGATTCGTGTCGCTGACGCTGACGCCGATGCTGTGCGCGCGCGTCCTGAAGGCACACGATGCGACCAGGAGGCCGAACGTCGTGCTTCGCGTCTTTGAACGGGTGTTCGATTCCTGGCTTCGCGCTTATGAATGGTCACTCGACTGGGTGCTGGCGAAAAAGGCTGTCATGCTGCTGGTGACGCTGGCGACGCTCGGCGGCACCTTTTATCTCTACATGATCGTGCCGAAGGGCTTCTTTCCGCAGGAAGATACCGGTTTCCTGATCGGCGTGACGGAAGCCGCGACCGATACCTCCTTCGAGGCCATGAAGGTGCGGCAGCAGGCACTGGTCGACGTGCTGAAATCCGACCCGGCGATCGACTACATCAACAGCACGGTCGGTTCCGGGGGGCCTAATCCCACCGCGAATTACGGCCGGCTGTTCATCGCGCTGAAACCGCAGAAACAACGTGACGGCGCCGCCGCCGTGATCGGACGCCTGCGGCAGAAGGCCACCCAGATTCCGGGCATGCAGACCTTCTTCCAGAGCATTCAGAACCTGAGCATCGGCGGGCGGATCTCCAAGAGCCAGTATCAATACGTCCTGCAGAGCGGCGACACTGAATCGCTGTATCGTCTTGCACCGGAAATGCGCGACAAGATCGCGAAGATACCGGGACTGCTCGACGTCACCACCGACCTCTATATCAAGAACCCGCAGATGACGGTCGACATCGATCGCGAGAAGGCAGCGGTTTACGGCGTCACCGTCGATCAGGTCCGCAACCAGCTCTATAACGCCTATGGCGGGCGCCAGGTCGGCACCATCTACATGCCGTCCAACGACTATCAGATCATTTTGGAGGCCCAGCCCGAGTTCCGGGTCGATCCCTCTGACCTCTCCAAGCTCTACATGAAGACCGCGAACAACCAGACCATCCCGCTCGACGCGGTTGCGAAACTTGTACCGACGGTGGGTCCGCTGCAGGTCAATCATCAGGGGCAGCAGCCCGCGGTGACGATCTCCTTCAACCTGGCACCGAATTATTCGCTTGGCTACGCGGTGGACCAGATCACCGCGATCGAGCAAAGCTCGAACCTGCCGGCCACCATCGCTACCGGCTTCTCCGGCACCGCGCAGGTGTTCCAGGATTCCTTGCGCGGACAGGGGGTCTTGATCCTCGCGGCCGTGTTCGCGGCGTTCGTGATCCTCGGCATTCTCTACGAGAGCTTTATTCACCCCATCACCATCATTTCCGGCCTGCCCTCGGCGGGCATCGGCGCGATCCTGACGCTGATGCTGTTCAACATGGAACTGTCGGTGATCGCGATGATCGGCATCGTGATGCTGGTCGGCATCGTCAAGAAGAACGCCATCATGATGGTGGATTTTGCGCTGGAGCGCCGCCGCGTCGGCTTGAGCGCCGAGCACGCGATTCGGGAGGCGGCACTGCTGCGCTTCCGCCCCATCATGATGACGACGTTTGCCGCGATTTTCGGCACGCTGCCGATTGCGCTCGGCGCGGGCGCCGGCGCGGAGCTGCGTCAGCCGCTTGGCATCGCCGTCGTTGGCGGCCTGTGCGTGTCGCAG
>DASSGM010000087.1:0-3797 GCA_035693465.1 Bradyrhizobium sp.
GCCGGAGCCGCGTCGAACGCCTTGAACATCGAAGTCCAGAGCGGCGATACCGGCACGCGGATCTTGAAACCCTTGAAATCATCAGGGCCATTGATCGGCTTGGTGGACGACGTCGTTTCCCGGAATCCGTTGTCCCAGATCTTGTCCATCACGACCAGATTGGCCTTGCCGATCTCGCCGCGCACATAAGCGCCGAGATCGCCGTCCATGGCCTTCCAGACCGTGTCGTAATCCGGAAACGCGAAGCCGATGCCATTGATCGAGGCCGCCGGAACCAGCGTCGCCAGGATCAGGCCTGACAGCGTGAAGAACTCGATGCCACCGGAGCGGATCTGGCTCAGCATGTCGGTGTCCGAGCCGAGCTGGTTATTGGGGAAAATCTGTAAGTCGAAGCGGCCGTTGGTCTCGGCCTTGATCGCCGCCGCCATCTCCTTGGCGCGGGCGTTCATCGGGTGGGCGTCGGGAAGATTGTTGGCGTATTTGTAGGTGAATTCGGCAGCCTGCGCGCGCGCGACCAATGGCGCCCCAACAGTGCCCAAAACCACCGAGGCTGCCGATGCCTTAAGGAGCGCACGTCGTGAAAAGCTCATTTGGTTCTCTCCCTGAGATCTTGTTGTTCTTGCGAGACAGTATCCTGCGAAGCGGCCGCAGCAGCGGCCACCTCGCGATGGGCTTATTGCAGCGTCCGGCGGCTGCGGCAATATCGGCTCACGAGAGCCATGCCCAAAGCATCGGAGCGCTTGTGGAATGCGCGCGGCTGGGAATTGGCGATGCAGCCTTGGAAACCCAGCGCTGCTCACGTAAATTGGATCGATATTTATCTAACTACCTGATCTAATTGGAAATAAAAATAACGGTTGAATCGCTTGGGTTGGTGTTCGGAGCGGCCGAATGAAGGAAGCGCCAAAACCGCCGCCGAAGCAAGAGGCCGTCAAAGAGGCCGGAGCTGATGAGACGGCTAAGGGCGCGGAGCGCGCCTTCAAGGCCGTGGTGAAGCCGCGAAAGCCTAAATGATCACTCAGGAGGACGAAGGCCGGGCGACGTGAGCCACTCGTTCAGATGAGAGGCTGTTTCGGCGTGTCGGGCTTTGCGGATGAGTTCCTCGCGTAGAGCGCCGGGTGGAAGCAACTTGGCTTCTTCGCGTAGGCTTTCGGCTTCTTGGGCGAGGCGTTCTTCAAGGGATTGGGTTCGTTTGAAACGGCGGCGCTGTTGCATGGCAATTTCCCCTGTGCTTGCGGGTCCTAATCCGCATGGTTCAGCACTTCCGATCCTAATATGCCGCAAGCGGGCAGTCAGTTCCCAAGTGAAAGTTCAAATTGGGGCTGTGAATTGGCAGCTAAGTAGCTGATTTTGCTACCGGGTATGCTAAGTGAAACATCGCCTAAAAATATTCCATAATATACCTTATGCGAATCAGATGTTTTCCGGTCCTGAGGCGAACTCACAAGGATCAGGAGCCTGCTCGCTCGGGCCGATTGTGCAGATGCCACCTTTTTCAGCGCCGGCCTCTGACCTCGTCGACCCGACGCAGCAGATCAGATTGCGCGCCTCACCGTCTGGCGCACCTCGAACCCCTCGAACTGCGGGTGTTCTAGATAGAGCGGCTTGTTGTCGCCGGCCTTGTGATGCGCCGCCCGGAAGGCCTCGGACTTGGTCCAGGCTTCGAAGGCGGCATGGTTTTGCCAGACGGTATGAGAGGCATAAAGCATGTGGTCCTCTGCCTCGGGCCCTCTAAGAAGATGAAACTCGATAAAGCCCGGCACCTTGTCGAGATGACTGTCGCGGGTAAGCCAGACCTGCTCAAAGGCTTGTTCCGATCCCTTGGCGACGCGAAAACGGTTCATTGCGATAAACATTAGGTGGTCTCCTGCGCTCGATGACTGCGATAGACCGATTGCGCCAGCGGTTGACGCGATTGCGATTGGTTAAGCGCAGCACCCACGCCCAAGGATACAACTATCTCTTCGCCCGCAAGCCGGGATCGTTGCACGTCGTCCAACAATTGTAATTGACCGCTGCCAGCGAACCCATGGCCCGCGGCGGGCTCGAAGGACACAAACCTGCCATTGCGGCTGTTTTCCCTATTTGAACCCGATCTCGCTGATGTCGATCGAAACCATCAGCATTGCCGTAATCGGCCGGCGGTCCGGACCGCGGGTATAGGCACGGCGCTTGGTGGGCAGGCATATGCCGTTCGCCGTCACATAGTCTGAGGTCAATTGCGCGGCCGGAAATCCGCCCGCGATATTGACGCTATAGTCGTGGCGGCGCAGCAGCAGGTCTTCGCCAAAGAAAAAATCCTGGATCAAGCTATGGGTCTCGATCGAGCCGGGAAAATAGGCGCGCAGCACGCGCCAGGTCTCGGCCCCTTCCCGCCACGGGTCGGTCTCCTCGACCCGCACGCCATCCATCGCAAGCAGAAACGGCGTGGTGAGATAGGTCCACATGGCCTCGCCGTTGAAATAAGCCCGATGCAGCGGGTCCCATGGTGTGTGCATCTGATGGCCGGCAAACGAGTCCCGCGGCGCGCGACGCTCGGCAACCAGCGTGCCATCGAGCTTTTCAATGGCGATCCGGTCCGGCGTGAACATCGTGCGCTGATCGGGGGCGCCATAGGGCAACACCGAGGAACGTTCCTCGTGCAGCCACGCCTTCATGCGGCGCGGGTTTGAATCCTGCAGCACGCCCTTGAGCGCAAAGAAGCCACCGCCGCTGACGATCGTGGCCTCGACCTGTTCGTAGCCACGCCAGCGATCCATGCCGCCGTGCGCGTCAAGTATTCCGGCAAGCAATTCGTTCATGGGCCTTCCGTCTAGAGGATCTGCTTTAACACCGCGGGGTCAATCGGCAACTTTCGCATGCGCTTGCCACTTGCCGCAATTACCGCATTGGCGATCAGGAGACGACATCGGCCACGCTTCGACTGTTCCAATCGTTCAGAGCGATCGGAGGCATTTCAAATCGATCGGTTGTCTTGGTGTACCAGGCCCCTTCCATCCGGCCGATCAGATCGAGCTTGCTCGTATCGATATATTGACGCTCCGGATCGATGACGGCTTCGTCCTGAACATGAACCAGCAGAATCTGTCCCAGCACCAGGCTGAAGCTGCCTAGCCGAATTTCTTGCATCAGCGTGCATTCCATCGAAACCGGGGCTTGCGCAATGCGGGGGACCTCGATTCGTTTGGATGGTGCCAGATTGAGTCCGGCCTCCCTCGCCTCCTCCACGCCTCTGGGAAACGCAATCGAGGTGATCCGCATTTCCTGCGCGAGCGCGAACGGCACAAGATTGACGACGAACTGCTCGTTGGCGCGAATGTTTGCGCGGGTATCCTTGGGCTCGCGCGGCCCTTTGCTGCCGATGCCGACACCAACCGTCGCGGGGTCGCTGCCAAAGACGTTGAAGAACGAAAACGGAGCGGCGTTGATGTTGCCGCCGGCATCCCTCGTGGTGATCCAGGCAATGGGCCGCGGCAGCACGGTCGCCAACAGCAACTTGTATCGCTCGGGCGGGGCCATTTCCGTGAAATCGAACTGCACCTTCGTCTCCAACCGATCATTCGACCTATCCTAAATCATTACTATTGCGCTATAAACCTGCAAACAGTTCGCTCTAAAAACACCATTGGTTTGCAATCATGGACCGACTGACGAGTATGTCCGTCTTCGTGAAGGTCGCCGATCTCGGCTCCTTCGCCGCCGCCGCCAAGGACCTTCGGCTGTCGCCGACCATGATCGGCAAGCACATGCGTCATCTCGAGGAGCGGCTGGGATCGCGGTTGATCAACCGTTCGACC
>DASSGM010000088.1:0-21519 GCA_035693465.1 Bradyrhizobium sp.
AAAGTGTCCGTTCTTCGATGAAGGACCAATGTGGGCACTCGCACCGCCGATAGGATGGACCTGACGTCAATAGATGCGTTCAGCAATGTGAACGATCGATATGCCCCCGGACTTGCAGATAGCCTTTCAAACTTGGCAAACCGTCTTACAGCCTCTGGATCATCTGCCCGACTCGGATTGATAAGCTTGATCAGCATGCCGGTTCCCCAAGCCTTCGCGCGTTCGGACACTACCTGTTCAAAATTATCCACCTTTTGGGCCGGAGACCTTGCGAAGCCGGAATATAGAATGAGGTGGGACACCCGCTCTGGGTATGTAGCGGCGAACATAATGCTCATCGCTGATCCTTCGGAAATACCCAAGAGCGCGGCTCGCTTTGAGCCGATGTTGTCCATAATGGCCCGAACGTCATCCATTCGCTGCTCGAGCGAAGGGGCGCCTGACATCCTGTCCGATAATCCCTGGCCTCGCTTGTCGAATGTCACGACGCGCGCAAAACTGGACAAGCGGCGCAAGGACGCGGTGTATCCGGGCCCTTCGTGCATGAACTCAACATGCGATACCATCCCGGGGACGATGATGAGATCAATCGGCCCGTCACCCATGGTCTGATATGCGATGCTTACATCGCCGCTCATCGCGTAGCGTGTCACAGGCAATTCGAAATCACTCATTGCGCAACGGACCTAATGCAAAGTGGTCATGGCCTTTATTATCATGAAATAGCCGGTCCGCCCGACCCGCCTCGATGCATTTCGTCAATGCATCGCTTAAGTCGGACCGAAAGGCACTGCACCCCCAATCCGACGATCCGCGGCAAATGCCGGTTCAGCGGACGCGCGATTCAACCACATTGAAGCGTCCCGCGGGATGAAGCGATGTCGGACGGAACCCGCTTTCCGTCAGCAGGCGGTGGTACTCGTTTTCGGTACGCTCTCGACCGCCCGGGCCGCGGAGCATATTCAAGTCGCTCATGGCATTCGCCCTGTCTTCGTCGCTGACCCCAGGCGATTCCGGCATCAGCCGTTCCACCAATAGGAGTATCCCGTCCCTTGGCAGAGCTTGGCGGCAATTCCGCAGAATGATGCAACTTCGCTCGTCGTTCCAATCGTGAATCACGCTTTTCAGGATGATGGCATCCGCCCCGGATGGGATCGATTGAAAGAAATCCCCTGCGAGGAAGCCGGCACGGTCGGAGATTCCCAACCGATCGAAATGACGGTTGGCGACCTCGGCGCATCTTGGAAGGTCGAAAACGGTTCCCCGGATAGTCGGATACTTCTTTGCCACTGCGCCGATGAGTTCGCCGGAGCCGCCTCCGACATCCATCAAATGCGAGATGGCGCCAAAATCGTAAGCACGCAGGACATCGGGGGTTACGAGCCGCGTCATATCCGTCATCGCTGCATTGAATATAGCGACATTTTCCGGTACGCGGGCCATCAAGTCGAAGCTGTTAGCGACGTTTTGGATTTCCGCGGCTGTTTTGTCGGTCATGATCGACTCCAGCAGGCCGTTCCAGCGTTTGGCAAGCATCTCGCCTTCAAAGATCGCCCAATGCTTGAAAGAATGCTCAGCATCGCCGTCCAGTCCTGCGCCGATCTCGGTGAGTGAATACTGATCTTCGCCGGCGAAAGAACAAATGCCCAGGGTCGACAGCGCGGTGAGCAGGCGGGCCAATGCATCCCGATGCGCGCCGGTAGCTTTCGCCAATTCATCAACCGTTCGCGGCCCGTCACGCAAAAGTTCGGCGAGCCCTAATTTTGCCGCCACATAAATCACCGCAGTGACGCGATGCGACTGTATGAGGTCTAACAGTTTTAATCTTGGGTTGGTCGAGGGCATGGGCATCCTCTAGGTCACATAAGAGCAGTTTTTTAGCAATTCCTAAAGACTACCACTTTGCGACCCGGCGAGGAGTGAGAAATGCCACAAGTCCAGTGTGCTTACGGTCGGGGCCGCAGCCCGGGGTCGTGAACTATTGGAAGCGAAAATCGGGACGCCGCCAAAATTCGAATCAGAGCGCTCGGATTCGAATGGCGTTTAGCCACAACAATTGAATTACGCCGCAGGCTCATTGCAGGCGGGACGAACCTTACTTTCTTTCGCCCAAGCGCCCTATCGACGTTAAGCACCGCGTGGAACTGGAACCACTAGCGACCGCAGTTCCCATCGGATTCAACCCCCCGTGATCGCTGGTGTTCGCTGGAAACAACAAGTCCTTCGACAAGTTTGCTCTGTGGAACTGACTGTCGCGGGAGCCGTCCATGAGTCATATCAATCGAATGGAAAGATACTCGCCAGAGGTGCTGAGCGTCGTTCGCATCGTCGTTGCTCTGCTCTTCCTCGAGCACGGCACCGCGAAATTGTTGGGTTTCCCGCCGTCGCCGCATGGTGAACCCGCTTTCATGACGTTGATGTGGATTCAGGGGCTGATCGAGTTGGTCGGCGGTGCGCTACTGGCACTGGGTCTTTTCACGCGGCCAGTCGCATTCATCCTGTCTGGTAATATGGCCGTCGCATATTTCATGGGTCATGCGTCAAAAGGCTTCTTCCCGCTGATCAACGGCGGCGATGCGGCAATCCTCTATTGTTTCATCTTCCTGCTCTTCTTCGTCGCCGGACCAGGGCGGTGGAACCTTGATGCCGAATTGACGCAAGATGATCGCAAGGGCGATTATCGGGTTCGCAGCGATCATTACGGCGGAAGACCGGCCCAGGCCGCCAGGAGCCGTTGAAGCTGCTAAATCGTCGGCAGCACCGAAAACCGCTCTTCCGGCCGTCGCAGTCTTAGCACGTCGGTATCGGCCGGTTCTTCCGCGACCGCGTCGACGCGGGCGGATGCAGGGCCACGTCGGCATAACGCAATCATCCCAGATACGGCATCTGCCGGTCCGGCAAACACTGCCTCCACGCTGCCATCCCTGCGGTTGCGCACCCATCCTTCGAGGCTGCGCGCCATCGCCTTCTGCTCGACCCAGTACCGATAGCCGACGCCCTGCACACGGCCTCGGATCATCACATGACAGATCGCGTCGCTCATCTATTTTCCTAGCCCGAGAAATTCGCCGCCGCGCGCCTTTACGTCCGCGTCGCGCGTGACACGCCCCATCAGTTCGGTTGACGCAAGACCCTTCAGGTTCTTCGGAGCAGTGCCATCGCGCAATGCTTTCAGCGTCTCGAAGACCGCCAGCGTTGCGGCCGCAAATGGTGCGTGACCTTGCAATGCAAGCCGTACCCGCTGGTTGGCGAGGTAGTGCAGGTCGATCATTTCCTCGGGCGCGCCGCCCAGCACGATCGGCAGCTTCGTCGCAGCCGAAACGGCTTCCAGTTCGGCCCGGGTTTTGATGCCGGTAAGGAACAACGCATCGACGCCGGTGCCCTCATAGGCCACCGCGCGCGCGATCGCGTCGTCGAGACTGGAGGGTGACGGGCCTCCGCCCCGCGTTCCCGTGCGCCCCATGATAACCAGCGCCGGGTCGGTTCGCGCATCCAGCGCGGCTTTCATCTTGCCGACGCCCTCCTCGACCGAAATGAGCCGCGGCGCCTCCGCGCCAAAGGCCTGCGGCAGCAACGTGTCCTCGATGGTGAGGCCGGCAGCGCCGGCGATCTCGAGTTCCTCCACCGTGCGGCGGACATTCAACGCATTGCCGTAGCCGTGATCGGCATCCACGAGCACCGGCAACGCCGCAGCGCGCGACATTCTACGCATCTGCTCGGCGAGTTCGGTCAGCGTGATCAGGGTGACGTCGGGATCCCCCAGCACCGCGAGCGAAGCCACCGATCCACCGAACATACCGACCTCGAATCCGAGATCCTCGGCAATACGGATCGAAATCGCGTCATAGACCGAGCCGGGACGAACACACCTCGATCCGGTCAGGATCAAACGTAAGGCATCGCGGCGCTTTTTGAAGGTCATCGACAAATCCTTAGAGAATGCACCCAACTAGAATAGGCCGTACTGTCGTCATTGCGGCGAACAATCCAGGTTCCGTCATTCCGGGACGCGCCGTTGGCACGGATTTTAGATGCGCAATTGCGCATCGGGGAATCCTTGGATTCCGGGTTCGATGCTTGGCATCGCCCGGGAAATGACGCTCTCAAGCGAATTCGAGAATCAGCGCATCCACCGCCAGCGTTGCGCCGGGAGCGGCGTGTATCTTCTTGACCATGCCGTCGCGCTCGGCGCGCAGCACGTTCTGCATCTTCATCGCTTCCACCACTGCCAGCGTTTCGCCGGCCTTGACCTCCTGGCCCTCGGCAACCGCGATCGACACCACCAGCCCGGGCATCGGGCAGAGCAGTTTCTTGCCGGAATCGCCCGCGGTCATCACCGGCATCAGCCGCGCCGCCGCGGCCTCCGATTCGGTGAACACCTGGACCGCAACTTCAAAGCCTTGATGCGCGAGGCGGAAGCCGTTGGGGATCGGACGCACCTGCATGGCGACCAATTGGCCGTCGATGGTACCCTGCCAGACCGCTTCGCCCGGCGTCCAGGGCGAGACCAGATGATGCGGATTGCCCGAAGTGCCGTCGCCGCCGACAAAGCGCACCGCGATGCCGTCGGCTTCTCGCGCGATATCGAGCGCGATTTCGTCGTGCTTCAGCCACACCGCGCGGCGGCGCTCGCGCTGTACCAGCCGGCCGCTCATCTGGCCGGAAATCTGCCGTTTGCGCTCGCCAAGCACATGATCGATCGCGGCCCCCACTGCCGCAAGCCGGCGCGCGACCTCGCCTTCGGGCGCACCGACCGCAAACCCCTTGGGAAATTCCTCCGATATGAAGCCGGTGGAAAGTTTGCCCTCGCGCCAGCGCGGATGCTGCATCAGCGCCGACAGGAAGGGAATGTTGTGACGGATTCCGTCGATGTAGAATGCATCAAGCGCGGTCGCCTGCGCCTCGATTGCCGCGGCGCGCGAAGTGGCATGCGTGATCAGCTTGGCGATCATCGGATCGTAATAGATCGAGATCTCGCCGCCTTCCTGTACGCCGGTGTCGTTGCGAACCGTGATGCTGTCGGTGCTGCTCTCGAGCGGCGGACGATATTTTATCAGCCGCCCGATCGAGGGCAGGAAGTTGCGGAACGGGTCTTCCGCGTAGACCCGCGTCTCCACCGCCCATCCAGTCAGCGTGACGTCCTTTTGCGAAAGCGACAGCTTCTCGCCGGCGGCCACCCGGATCATCTGCTCCACCAGATCGATCCCGGTGACTAACTCGGTGACGGGGTGCTCAACCTGCAGGCGGGTGTTCATCTCGAGAAAATAAAAGCTCTTGTCCTGACCGGCGACGAACTCGACGGTGCCGGCGGAATCGTAGTTCACTGCCTTGGCGAGCGCGACTGCCTGCTCGCCCATCTTGCGGCGGGTGGTCTCGTCCAATAGCGGCGACGGCGCTTCCTCGATCACCTTCTGATTGCGGCGCTGGATCGAACATTCGCGCTCACCGAGATGGATCACGTTGCCGTGCTTGTCCCCTAGCACCTGGATCTCGATGTGGCGGGGATCGACGATGAATTTCTCGATGAAGACACGATCGTCGCCGAACGACGACTTGGCTTCGGCCTTGGCGAGACCAAACCCTTCGGCAACTTCGGAAGTGGAATGCGCGATCCGCATGCCCTTGCCGCCGCCGCCGGCGGAGGCCTTGATCATGACGGGATAGCCGATCTGCTCGGCGATCTTCACCGCATGTTTTGCGTCCTCGATCACGCCGAGGTGGCCTGGCACCGTCGAAACTTTTGCCTTCGCGGCTGCCTTCTTGGATTCGATCTTGTCGCCCATCGCGGCGATGGCGCCGGGATTGGGCCCGATGAAGACGATCCCCGCCGCTTCAAGCGCACGCGGAAACGCTTCGCGTTCGGACAAGAATCCGTAACCCGGATGCACGGCCTGCGCGCCGGTCTTGCGGCAGGCCTCGATGATCTTCTCCATCGACAGATAGCTCTCGGCCGCGGCCGGCGCTCCAATCCGGACCGCTTCATCCGCCATTTCGACGTGGAGGGCGTCACGGTCGGCCTCGGAATAGACCGCGACCGTCTCTATCCCCATCCGGCGTGCCGTCTTGATGATCCGGCAGGCGATCTCGCCGCGATTCGCGATCAGAATTCGTTTGAACATTTTCTCGCTTACTTGCAACCTTGGGCGGGATACTGGGCCGCAATCTGGCATGCGGAAAGGAATGTAACAATTCCGTCGTACAGCAAAACTCAGGAGAGGCAACGGTCCAGATGCGTTCTTTTATCCTGTTACTGGCGGTTTTCTCGGCGAGCCAAAGCCTGGCCGCCGGGGCGATCGTCAGGGATGGTGGCACGATCCAGGTAGCCGGTGTAACCTACAGGCTCGATGGAATCGATGCGCCGGAGCTAGACCAATTATGCGTCGACGAGCACGCCGATGCGTGGGCCTGCGGCATTGAAGCCCGCGACCAGCTGGCCAACCTGATTGGCGGGCGCCAGGTGCGCTGTGAGGACCTCGGTTTAGGTACCACCTACAAAAAACGACATATCGGCATTTGCACCGTCGAGGGCGAGAGCGCCAGTTTAAATCAGCTTCTTGTTCGCCAGGGTCTTGCGCTGAATTTCGAGCCCTATGCACGAGGACGATTCAGGGAAGACGAGATCGCCGCGAAAGACAATCGCCGGGGACTTTGGAAAGGCTGCTTTGTAGCGCCACAGCAATTCCGCTGGGGGCGGAAGGACGGCGCTCTATTGGGCGATTCGTGCAGGCCCGACAAAGATCGCGAGATCCGCGCGGTGCTCTTTCCCGAAGAACCCGCCATGCCGTCGGGTTGCCCCATCAAGGGTAAATTTGCGTTGCGTGCCCGCGTCACCGGCAATGTGGGGGTCTATCACCTGCAGGCGTGCCGCAGTTACCCTGCTCTCACCAGGCCGGATCGCTGGTTTTGCTCGGAGGAAGATGCCCAGGCCGCAGGCTTTCGAAAAGCCTATAATTGCCGCGCAACCGACCGGAGGCGGATGTAACAAATCTGTCGCACAGCAAAACTAAACAAAGGCTACGGCTGTCAGGCCGCAATTCGCTTCTCAGGGGAGATATTCATGCGCCGCTCAATCCTGTTGGTGTCCGCTGGCCTGGCGGTGCTGTTTGTCGGCGCGGCGGCGGCCCAGAACAGCAGACCCCACAATATGATCCTGTTCATTCCCGACGGGTTGCGTGCACTGAAGGTCACGCCCGAAACCGCGCCGGCCATGGCCGAGGTGCGCGACAAGGGCGTCAATTTCAAGAACCCGCATTCGCTGTTTCCGACCTTCACCATGGCCAACGCCTCGGGCATGGCAACCGGCCACTATCTCGGCGACACCGGAACGTTCAGCAATACGATCTATACCGGTTATCCCTCCGCGCCCGCCGGCGATACCGTCGTTCCCTTCATCGAGAACGATGCGGTCTTGGCCGATGTCGATGAGCATTTCGGCGGCGATTATCTCAATGAAGAAACCATATTGAAGATGGCGCGCGCCAAGGGGTTTTCGACCGCGGCCATCGGCAAGGTCGGTCCGACCTTGCTATTCGACCACACCGACCGCGCCGACCGCCCAGGCCTTCATTCCGTCGTGATCGACGACTCGACCGGCGGCAAGAATGGCGTTCCGCTCTCCGAGGAGATGAAGGCCGCGCTGACCAAGGCCGGCCTTCCGCTCACGACCCCCTCGCGCGGCGACAACGGCAAGTCCGGCGACGCCAAGACTCCGGGCACCCTGGTGCCCAATACCGCGCAGCAGGCCTATTTCGCCGACGTCGTCGGCAAGGTTGTGCTGCCAATGTTCAAGGAGCGCGCCAAGCCGTTCGTGCTGGTGTTCTGGTCGCGCGATCCCGATGGCACCCAGCACAACACGGGCGATAGCCTGAACACTCTGACGCCTGGCATCAACGGCCCGACTTCGCTCGCCAGCATCAAGAATGCCGACAACAACCTGGCGCAATTGCGCAAGGCGCTCGACGATCTCGGCCTCGCCGCCACCACCAATATTATGATCGCCGCCGACCACGGCTTCTCGACGATTTCAAAGGAAAGCAAGACCAGTCCCGCGGCGAAAGCAAGTTACGAGGATACCCCCAAGGATTTCCTCCCCATGGGCTTTCTGGCCATCGACCTTGCCAAAGCGCTTGACCTGCCGCTGTTCGATCCGAACGACAAGAACGCGCGCATTGCCGAAAATACTCACCCCAAGGCCGGAAACGGCGTGCTCGGGCAGGATTCCGCAAAGCCTGATCTGGTGGTCGCCACCAATGGTGGATCAGACCTGATCTACCTGCCGAACAGGGACAAGAAGCTCGCGGAACGCACGGTCAAGGCGCTGCTCGAACAGGACTATATCAGCGGGTTGTTCGTCGACGACAAGCTCGGGCGCTTCCCCGGGACGCTGCCGTTGTCCCAACTTAACCTCAAGGGCAAGGCGGTGACGCCCATCCCTTCGATCGTGGTCAATTTCCGTTCCTTCGCGACCGGATGCGACGAGCCGGTTAACTGCACCGTCGAGGTTGCCGATACGGTATTGCGGCAGGGCCAGGGCATGCACGGCAGTTTCAGCCGCGCCGATACCATGAACTTCATGGCGGCGATCGGGCCGGACTTCAAGGCGGGCTATATCGATGCATTGCCGGTAGGCAATGCCGACGTCGGCATGACCATCGCACAATTGATGGACCTGCACCCGGCCAACGAAGGCGGACTGATCGGCCGGGTCATATCCGAAGCGTTGCCGAACGGAATAAACCCGAAGGCGTTCGCCGGAACGTTCGTCTCCAAGCCCGCGGCGAATGGCCTCAAGACGGTGGTGAAGTATCAGCGGGTGCTGGCGCAGCGCTATTTCGATGCGGCGGGATTTCCCGGACGAACTGTCGGACTGGACCCGGAAACCGGCAAACAAAAAACGGCGGGGAACTAGCCCCGCCTTCGTGACAGGCGGCGTCCGCGGCTGCGATCACATCCCGATATCGAACACGTTCGGCAGCTGCGCCAGCGGCAGCGCCGCCGACCCGACGATGGTGGCGACCAGCGACATCAGGGTACGGTTGCTGCGGCGCTTGCCGCGCATCTGGCCTGCGATCCACTCCAGCACTTCGCCATCAACGTCGACGGCTTTGGTCGGCGCCCAGCTCTCGATCGCGGTCTCCGGCGACAGCGCCACGGTGCGTGGCGGCACCGGCAGACCGGATACGAAGGCGGCGTGATGCACCACCGCCTTGGCCAGCAAATCGTCGAAACGTCCCGCGTCGCTGCGCTCGGCGGCCGCATCGTCGATCTCGAACAGCGCTTCGGCTTCCGCGCGGCTGACCGGCTGATGCTCGACCGCGGTCGCGGTCAGGATGCGCGCGCACCAGGCGGCGTCATCGGCGTCCAGCGCGCGGGAAAAATGGATACGGCCTTTGGTGGTGGGACCTTCGCCGGTGATGACGCCGTCGCGCACGATCGTCAGGGCAAGCGCTGCGGTGTTGCGGCAGGAAATCTTCGATGGTTGGAGGGCGCCGATCGGCTCAGTGACCGTAAGCTTGGGGGCAGACATTGGTACTCTTTTCAGTTTCTCAGTTTCTTGTTCTGGTCCAGCATTTCCATGCGGGCGTAAACGAGTGGTTAACGATTCGAAACTCGCCTCGCGGGCTTTTTAATTGTTCCTGATTGGTCGCTGTGACATCCGTCACGGTTCAGGGGACTCGCAATCAGGTCCGGCAGCGATGCGGCGTTCAAGGGGCAATATCGGGGCAATTGAAGCTGGTAGCCGCTGCGGTTTTTCCCCTGTACGGGCACATCGCAAAAGGACATGCTAGGAGTTTCACACCGCGGAGAAGTATCTACCCTTTTGTGGGCGCCCGTTCACTCGAGGCGTTCCGCGCTCTATACTATCCGAGACCGAATTCCCCTGTAACTTGAATAAGATGAGGTCATCACATGGCTCTCCAGATAGGCGCTGTGGCCCCGGATTTCGAGGCCGAAACCACCGAAGGCAAAATCAAATTCCACGACTGGATCGGCAACAACTGGGCGCTCTTGTTCTCGCACCCGAAGGATTTCACGCCGGTCTGCACCACCGAGCTTGGGGCGCTGGCCAAACTGAAACCAGAATTCGACAAGCGCGGCGTCAAGCTGATGGGGCTCAGCGTCGACCCCGTCGATGCGCACGCGAAATGGTCCGAGGACATCAAGGAGACCCAGGGCGCGGCGCCGAATTATCCGATGATCGGCGATAGCGACTTCAGGGTATCCAAGCTCTACGACATGCTGCCGGCTTCGACCTCGGGTGACGCCGCCAAGCGTACCCCCGCCGACAACCAGACGGTCCGCAACGTCTTCGTCATCGGACCGGACAAAAAGATAAAACTGGTGATGGTCTACCCGATGACGACAGGGCGCAATTTCCAGGAAATCCTGCGCTCGATCGATTCGCTGCAAATGACCGCGAAGCATCGCGTCGCGACACCTGCCGACTGGAAGCAGGGCGAGGACGTCATCATCGCCGGTTCGGTTTCCGACGAAGAGGCCAAGACGATTTACCCGCAGGGCTGGAAATCGCCAAAGCCCTATATCCGGATCGTGCCGCAGCCGAAATAGTATTGCCGTCATTGCGGACCAACAGGTCGCCCGAACGCGCGCCCGATGAACAGGCTCCGCGCCGCCCGATGACATGCTCCGCGAAGCAATCCAGCCACCCTGCGGATTGCTTCGTCGCTATGCTCCTCACGAACAAGCCCGCGCGGGCAGACCCATTGCCCGCTGCCGATCCGTCGGGCCGCGTCGCGGCGCACGGCGTCTCTTTGACACCTCAACGAATCCCGCTATCGTTTGAGCCGTCGAACAAAACCCTGGGGGACGATATGGACGACGAGAAATCCGTTCTGGAACAGATGACGGATGCGATGAGCAATGCCGCCGGCGCGACCACGGAAGCTGCCAAGACAGCCGTCAAAAAGGTCAAGAAGGCAGCCAAGAAACTCGCGAAAAAGGTGACGCCGAAGAAGGCCAAAAAGGCGAAAAAGGCTTCGAGGAAAGTCTCGGCGAAGAAATCAGCGAGGAAGGCCGGCAAGAAAGCCAAAAAGAAAAAGAAGGCCAAGAAATCGAGGCGCTGAGCGCTACGCCCGCGCACAAGAGCCTCCGGCACGCAGCCGAAGGCTTTTGTTTGGGATTTCGGCCTCGCCGGGCTCACGCGCGGCGGTTGACTAAAAACACCGCGGCGGCGCAGGCGACCATGCCTGCTACTGCAACCGTATCGAGCCGCTCGCCGAACAGGACATAGGCCATCACAGCCGTGACCGCCGGTACCAGATAGAACAAGCTCGCCACCAAGGTCGCCGCCGAGCGCCGGATCAGCCAGTACAACAGCCCGATCGATCCAATCGACAGCACCACCGCAAGCCAGGCCAGCGCCAGCACGAACTCGCTGGTCCAGCGCACTAAATTGCTCTCGAACAGCCAGGCGCCAGCCGCGAAGAAAATCGTGACCGCGATGTACTGCACGAGATTACCGGCACGCCAGTCGATCTTGCTGCAATAGCGGCTTTGGTACAGCGTCCCCAAGGTGATGCTGACCAGCGACACGCCCGAAGCCAGCCATCCCCAGCCCGCCTCCCCGCTCATCGGGCGATTATGCAGGATCAGCACTACGCCGGCGAGCCCGAGCAACAGCCCCATCCATTGCAGCGGTGTGACGCGCTCGCCCAACCAGCGGTTCGCCATCGTCGAGGTCAAGATCGGCTGCAGGCCCGGAATCAGCGCCGAAAGCCCGACGGGGATCGAATGCGCGATCGCGACCGCGGTGCCGCCCAGATAGAACCCATGCACCAGGATGCCGGCGACGACGCTGTGGGCCATGCCGGTACCGTCCGGCCATCGCGGCCGCGCGATCGCGACGACAACGGCCATCAGTCCAACCACCAGCGCCATACGGATTGCGAGATAGGTCAGCGGTTCCGCATTATGCAGGACGTATTTGGTGGCAATAAAGCCGGTACTCCAGAACACAACAAAAATCGCCGGCGCCGCGCGCGCGGCAAGATGCTCTAAATTATGATTCATTTGCCGCCCTGACTGCCCGATCATATGCTGTGCGGCAACGCCCGTTTGCGCGGGCCGGCTGGCGCCGTATGGCGTAACGAAGGCTGAGTACGAGGATATCGATATGGACGTTCGCGCTGCCGTTGCTGTCGCCGCCGGCAAGCCGCTGGAGATATCAACTATCCAGCTGGAAGGGCCGCGCGAGGGCGAAGTGCTGGCCGAGATCAAGGCCACCGGTGTCTGCCACACCGACGAGTTCACGCTATCCGGCGCCGATCCCGAAGGATTGTTTCCCGCGATCCTCGGCCACGAAGGCGCCGGCGTCGTGGTCGATGTCGGCTGCGGCGTGACCAGCGTGAAGAAGGGCGATCACGTCATTCCGCTCTACACGCCGGAATGCCGGCAATGCCCGTCATGCCTGTCGCGCAAGACCAATCTCTGCACCGCGATCCGCGCCACGCAGGGCCAGGGCCTGATGCCAGACGGCACCTCGCGATTCTCGCTGGGTGGCAAACCGGTCCATCACTACATGGGCACATCGACATTTTCGAACTTCACCGTGCTGCCGGAGATCGCGGTGGCAAAAATCCGGCAGGACGCGCCGTTCGACAAGGTCTGCTACATCGGCTGCGGCGTCACCACCGGCATCGGCGCCGTCATCAACACCGCCAAGGTCGAGCAAGGCGCCAAGGCAATCGTGTTCGGCTTGGGCGGAATCGGGCTGAACGTGCTGCAGGGCTTGCGGCTCGCCGGCGCCGACATGATCATCGGAGTCGATATCAACAACGACCGCAAGGCGTGGGGTGAGCGTTTTGGGATGACACACTTTGTCAATCCAAAAGATCTCGGCAAGGACCTCGTTCCGCATCTTGTCAATATGACCAAATCGGGCGCCGACCAGATCGGCGGCGCTGATTACACCTTCGACTGCACCGGCAACGTCACGGTGATGCGGCAGGCGCTGGAAGCCTGCCACCGCGGCTGGGGCCAGTCGATCATCATCGGCGTGGCGCCCGCGGGCGCGGAGATCTCAACACGGCCATTTCAACTGGTGACGGGGCGGGTGTGGAAAGGCACCGCGTTCGGCGGCACGCGCGGGCGCACCGACGTGCCCAAGATCGTCGAATGGTATATGCAGGGCAAGATCGAGATCGATCCAATGATCACGCATGTGATGCCGCTCGCCGAGATCAACAACGCGTTCGAGCTGATGAAGCGCGGCGAATCGATTCGCGGCGTGGTGACGTTTTAGGAATTGCGCGCTTTTGCTCGGGAAGACCGCGTCGCTCGCCTTGGCGGGGCGACGACAGGCAGAGGTATGACGCCTAAAACTCTTCCGGGCAGGGATCGACGATCTTCCAGAGCTCTTCGCCGTTCTTGATCTTCTTCATCTCGGTGGTCAGCCCGCCGTTGCGGCGGATCCAGTCCTTTAACGCATCAGGATAATAGGACATGAGGTCAGACGTCCCTGCCGCGGTGGTGACCTTGATGCCAAAGGTAAAGGCTTTGTCGTAATAGGCCTGGTGGAAGCCGAGGCTGGCGCGTGGCGTTACGCAAATCTTGTTCATCGGAACGATGCCGAATACCAGCGTGCAGGCCGAATTGCAGATGCCATCGATGATGACCCGCTCATGGCGATCGCGGATGCGCTGATACCTCGACTTGTATTCGTCGACATAGCCGCCGTGATCGCGGGTGATATGCAGATCGGCGCGCGCCGGCGCTGCGGCCAGAAGCGAGAGCAACAGCAAAGGCGAAAGCGTGTTGCGCATGGGTCGAAAGGCAAACCGGCTAGAACCTGTCGGGACGCGGGAAAACCGCTCCCCTACGCGGACCAGACGGCACAACTCTGGCGTTACTGTGTTGGAATCTGGTTAAGTATCCCGGGGGGCCCAAAAATACCACTGCTTTGGCCAAATTTTCCGCGACCCCTGGCCCACCCTGGCCTGCAAGGGAACTGTACTTGATCTAGAGTGTCTTGTTCTTAATCCCGCTGCCCGGAGAATATTGATGACCAAACTAAAGCTCCTCTCAGCCACCGCAATTCTGACCGTCTTGGCGATGGCGCCGAGCCTGGTCCAGGCGCGGAGCCACCACGTTCGGCTTTACATGCTGCCCTATGAAATCAGCTTCAAGCATAATTACGGACCGGGGCCCCTGCCCGGCACCTTCGCTTATTATGATGGTCCGGCGACCGTTCACTGCGCGCAGAGTGCAGCGGCCTATCTAGGCCAGGACCGGCGCAGGCACCCCTGCAACTGATCCGGTGTTGCCGCCTGTCAGCGTGCACGTCTCGCACTCATTGCGGCCGGGCACCGATCGGCGATTCGTCGAGCACCGATTTCCCGCGTGGCGAATGGAGCAAGAGCAAAGTCGCGGCCTATAGCTCGCTCTCTCCGCGCGGGCAGAGATGAAGGAGATTTTGGATTTGGATTTGAAAATACGGCGCGACGTCGTTGCATGGCTGTCGGCATCCACGCTCTCATCGCGCTGACAGCTTAACGCTCGTTCATCAGGATTAATTTGTCCGTCATCCTCCGTTCAGGCGCAACTATTTATCCTGCTCCCGGTTTTTGGATTCAATCGGTGAGGAGGATAATGCCATGAAGCTTAAACTTGCACTTGTCGGAATCGCAGCTCTTGGCGGCATTGCGCTCTGGTCTGCTACGGCGTCGGCAATGCCCAACGGACTTCCCCACGCAAACCAAGTGTCGAACATCGACCAGGTACGGTACGTTTGCAACGCTTGGGGACGATGCTGGTGGCGACCGAACGTCTACGGAGCCTACGGCTTCTACGGCGGTCCGCGATTCTACGGCCGCCCGTGGGGATGGCGCCACCGTCACTGGCGGCACTGGTATTGATAGAAACTTCGGGGGCCTTCGGGCCCCCTTCTCATACGCTCGGACGGTCGGATAACTTCAAGCTCTAAGCAGGCCCGATTCCTGAACAGTTGTTCATCTCTGTGCATGCAACCGATGCTTTTTTGCAGGACGGCCGGGAGCCCCTAATGGAACCGGGATAATTAGTTGAGGGTTAAAACATGTCTGAATTGGCCTGCGGGAGGACAACGTGAAGCAATCTGAAATCTTCCGCGAAAACGCCGAGCATTGCTCGCAACTCGCGGAGAGCGCAACCAACGAGCCAAACTATCGGCGGTACAAAAGAATGGAGGCTGCCTGGCGCGCACTGGCTCATGAGCAGGATTGGCTTGACGGAGAGATAGCGCCGACCCACAAGCTCAACGGAGCGACGCTGCAGAATGCGCGTGGGTAGCAGAACTGCCCACCTCTTGGAGACCGGACATTTTCGGAAATGACATGCCGGCCAGGCCGGGCTTCAGCCGCTACCCCGACATCGGCTGACTTCAAGTTTGCTGGACCCAAACGAGCACGACCCCGCCCTTCGGGGATAGGGGGCTTCAGGGCCAAGGCCGTGCCGGTCACGCATCCACCCGTGACCTGCGGAACTAATTCAGATTTTTTAGTGTGGTTCCTGGGCATCCTAATAATTGTGCCAGAATTTTGTCGGAGAGAGGCCGCGTGTGCAAACCGGAACTCCTGATCACGCCGATCGTTGGGAGTTTCGGATGTTTGGGTGATGAGCACTTCCATTGCTGAGCGGCCGTCGTGTCCTACCTGCAAGCACAGGATGGGACTAGCTCGGATCTCGCCAGGCAAACGCGGCATGGAGGAGCGCACCTTCGAGTGCAGCACCTGCCACTGGATCCTGAAAGTTTCCGTTCCCGTCGATCCCTTGAAGACTGACGCCGTGGGCTGGATGGCCAGCGAGCTAAGGCCGCCGCGTTAGTAACTCGTGCGAAATGCGTGAGCAATCCAATGGTGGAACACTCCATCCGCCTACAGGACAACTGTGAGTTACATCACGCGAGAAAGCGGGAGTTAACGACTCCTATAGAAGTCCATGAACATTTTAGCGGTCCTCGCCGTCCAATTGCCAGGAGCACTTAAATGACGCGCGCGAACCGACGAGAACTGGAGCGGAAGTTGGAGCAGGCCCGGCGGCTGGCTATGGAGCCGACCGATCCTCTCACGCGGGAGCGGCTCGCCCAGCTCATTGAAGAGCTGGAAATTCAACTTTGCGACCAACGCAGGGTCGCCTAGCCCGCCTCGGGCAAGTCTGCTATCCCGGGGGCCAAGCAATACTTTTTGCCAGTCGTTTTCAGGGCCTGGGACAGGGTCTGGCTTGCTGTTAAGCCATTGAAAAGACTTGCGCGCTCGTAGCTCAGCTGGATAGAGCATCGGACTTCGAATCCGAGGGTCGGGAGTTCGAATCTCTCCGAGCGCGCCAGGCTATGTTTCCCAGGTCACAGTCGGTCACCGCGCCTGCCGCTTATCCTGACACGGTATGGCCGCAAACAAGGTAACGGCGGTACACGAAACGCTGGAGTTATCCAGGCTGCGACTTGGAGCCGTCCCGGCCACTGGACGGCTCTTTTTCGTTGTGCCGCGCTTCTGCGAGAACGCACCGGGCGACCGTCCGCCGCTATCGAAGCCGACAAAACCCGCCCAGGGATAACGAGCTGTTAATCGCCATGGTTTATTTTCTCTGACAGTGGCCGCGCGCCATGGTGTCGTTTTTAGTTGCGTTAGCCGGCAGGACCATGATCGTTCGGCAGTTCATCGGTTGGATACGAACCGCTCCGGCCGGCGGGCGAGCAGAGGCAACGCGATCGCTGGCGCGGGCCTGGCTGATTTCCGATTTGTCGGATGACGATCGCGCCGCCGCCGAGGGCGCGTTCCTGCGGCTACTTGACGATCCCTCGCCTCTTGTACGTCAGGCCATGGCCGATGTATTCGCAAGCAGTGCCCATGCGCCAGCCGTCATTGTGCGGGCGCTGGCGGTTGACCAGGCCTCGGTCGCGCGGCCCGTTCTCGAATACTCTCCGCTCCTGATCGACGCCGATCTCGTTGACATCATCGCCACCGGCAATTCCGAGGTGCAATGCGCGATCGCGCGGCGCACCAAGCTTCCTTCATCGGTCTGTGCTGCGATTGCCGAAGTCGGGACCGCCGCCGCCACGCTCGAGCTGATTGCAAACCGATCGGCCAAACTTGAGCCGATTTCGTACAGCCGCGTCGCCGAGCGGCACGGCCATCTCCCGGCAGTCCGCGAAAAGATGCTGATGATGGAAGATTTGCCGTCCGCGATCCGATTGGCGCTGGTCGCAAAGCTCTCGGATACGCTGACCCAGTTCGTGGTCGGGCGCAATTGGCTCAGCGCCGATCGCGCCGGCCGCGTTGCGAGAGAGACTCGCGCCCGCTCGACCGTCAATATCGCGGCGCAGTCGCGCGGCGACGACATGCGCGGACTGGTGCGTCATCTCCGCGCGACCGGACAGCTCACTGCCGGGTTGATCCTGCGCGCGCTGTTGTCGGCCAATCTTGAGCTGTTCGATTGTGCGCTCGTGGAGTTGTCGGGGTTGCCGCAAGCGCGGGTTTCCGCCCTGCTCCACGACCGCGGCGGTGCCAGTCTCAATGCCCTGCTGACCCGGGCCGGCCTGCCGCCGTCGACATTTCCGGCGTTCCGCGCGGCGCTGGAAGCGAGCCACGAAATCGGTTTCGTTGGAACGGCCGACGAGGCGGCGCGATTGCGCCGCACCCTAGTCGAGCGCGTGCTGACCCGCTGCGAGACCGACGAGGAAACTGCCGAGCCGCTGCTAACCCTGTTGCGGCGCTTCGCGGCCGAGTCAGCGCGCGAGGAGGCACACGCGCTTGGCAATGAACCCCTCGCGGTGGAAGCCGCCGCCGAGAACAGCGAGCATGCATTGATCGCCGCCTGATCGAACCGGTCGCCCGGCCGGATCATGTGAGGCCGCCGGCCAAAGTACCTTCATCAGTGGCTGGCATCGGAAGCGAAGTAGCGAGACGCCTGCGCAGGCCGCGGCAGGTTTGCGCCCTGATTGATACTTCCATTTCAATGAAATTGGTACAAATAGCCCGATTTAAGTAGGGAAATTATTGGTCTTCTCAGGATATTGGATATGCGTAGCTACTGTATTGGCCGGCCACACATGAATGAAGCTCGCACATCCAATCGTCGCCGGGTGTCACGGATCGGATCGATCAGCTTTGGTGTCACCACGATAACGTGCACGATTCCCAACTTGTCGTTGACGGGGGCTACTATTGAGGTCTGGTCGCATTTCGGGATTCCAGATCGATTCACCCTGGTTATAGGGATGGGCAAAGGCCAGCGTCTCTGCAGCGTGGTTTGGCGCCGTGAAAAGCACATCGGGGTGGTTTTCCTCTAGGCCTCGATCAAACCCCCAGGCGACTGCCCTGATCGTCGTTAGAGGATGCAGAAGGTCCGACCTGCCCAGGGAGCCGAGCATCAAGAGGGCAAGGAATAAACCGCGCCGCCAGATCAGGGACGACGCGGTCTATGTGAGAAAGCGGCAGATGCTTGCCACGATGCAGCCGCCGCCAATCCGATCGATTACACGCCCATCGTCCAACGGGACGTGAACCCGAAGCTTAAAATTCCGTTGAGATTTGAGCTAATGGCGGGGGATTTCGCCGCTACTCATTCGCCGGAAAAAACCGGCCTGCGATGGGGCCAGAGCCGATGCGCAGCGACGACAAGCGGCACGCTTAATCGATGAGGCCGGTGAAGAGCCCTCATATCGGCTAAGCCCCTTATTCGTTCGCTTGAACCGAGCCGCTCGCCTACTTAACCAGAACTTAGGGTTAAACTGTGAGCATTTCTGCCGGGTCGCCGACCACAGGTCAAACTACATGCTGCCGCAGCTGCTCCAGCGCTATCGCCCGCCGAGATGTCTTTTCGCGGTATTGCCGGTATTTTTGACGTTAGGGCTTTGCGGCTGCCAAACCGCCGGCGCTCCGGATGTCACGGGGACGCTGGGCGATAAAGCCGAACCAAACCGTGCTGCCGAAGCCCGGCGCAACGTAGAACTTTATCGCGATCGCTTTCGTGCCAACCCCAAGGACTCCGACGCGGCGTCGCAATACGGACAGGCGCTCCGGGCTGCGGGGCAGCGATCACAGGCGGTCGCGGTGCTCGAGCAGGCCACTATTGCCCACTCTGGCAACAAGGCGCTTCTTGCTGGTTATGGGCGAGCGCTGGCAGACAATGGCAATTTCCAGAAAGCATTCGACGTCCTCACCCGCGCCCACACCCCCGACGATCCCGATTGGCGGATCCTCTCGGTCCAGGGAACGGTACTCGATCAGCTTGGCCGACACGACGAGGCACGACAGTACTATGCGAGTGCGCTGAAGATCGTTCCCGACGAGCCTTCAGTGCTGTCCAATCTCGGTCTCTCCTACGCGCTTTCAAAAGATCTGCCCAAAGCGGAGGAGACTTTGCGTCGCGCGTACGGCAGGGCGGGCGCTGATACCCGTGTGGAGCAGAATTTGGCGTTGGTGGTGGGCCTGCAGGGCCGCTTTGCCGAGGCTGAAAGCATTGCGAGAGCCGATCAATCGGCCGAGGAGGCCGCGGCCAATGTCGCCTATCTGAAGCAACTATTGCATGGAAAACGGAATGTCCGCAGGGACGCGGATAGCCTGCCAGTGTCAGCCAAGCGTCTCGATTGACCTCTGGCCTGTCGACCGCGTGTTCGGTAAACCGCGGTCCGTTACGCCTAGCGAATACGCTGGTAGCTTATCTCGTCCGCAGCTTCTTCATCAGTGGCGACAGGAACGAGTCCCGTCGCGTCTTCGTCACGCCGCGGCCCGTCAGCCGCTGCGCGATCTGCAGAAACATCTCGGTGGTGCGATGGCGCGCGGCGATTTCCGCGATCATCTGGCCATTGTTGGCCGCCGAGCCGAACAGGTGTGAATCGAAAGGTATCGCCGCGATCGGCTGGCTTTCGACCGCCTTGGCGAATTCGCTTACCTTGATCTCCGGCCGCTTTGGCAAACCGACCTGGTTGAGACAATAAAGCGGCGTCCGGTCGTTAGGCCGCGACGCCGCCAGCATGCCCAACATATTCTTGGTATTGCGGAGATTGGCAAGGTCAGGCTCGGCGACAATCAGAATATCATCCGCGCCGATCAATGCACGTTTGGCCCACCCCGACCATTGATGGGGTATGTCCAGCACGATGCAGGGCGTTGTCATGCGTAACGCATCGAAGATCGTATCGAAGGCTTCATCGCCAAAATCGTAGACCCGTTCCAGCGTCGCCGGCGCCGCCAGCAGGCTGAGATGGTCGGTGCATTTCGACAGCAGGCGATCGACGAATGCCGTATCGACACGATCGGGCGAGAATACAGCATTGGCAATTCCCTGCGAGGGATCCTGGTTGTAGTCGAGACCGGCGGTGCCGAAGGCGAGGTCGAGATCGGCGACGACGGAATCCAGCCCCACATCACGCGCGATCGCCCATGCAACATTGTGCGCGACAGTGGATGCGCCGACGCCACCTTTTGCGCCGACGATTGCGATAATCCGGCCGATGGCCTTTGCCTCCAGCGCCGAGAACAGACCGCAGATCGAGCGCACCACATCGAGGGCATCGACCGGCCCGATCACGTAGTCGCTGACCCCGCGGCGTACCAGTTCGCGATAAAGCGTGACATCATTGACGTCGCCGATGACCACGACGCGGGTTCCGGAATCGCAAACCGTCGCAAGGTGATCGAGGCCCGCAAGGATATCGCCGCGGCCCTCGGTTTCCAGGATGATCACGTTCGGAGTGGGAGCCGTATGATAGGCCTCGATGGCGGCCGCCATGCCGCCCATTTCAACCTTGAGGTGGGCCTTGGCGAGGCGGCGGTCTTCGGCGGCCGAATGCACGGCGGCTGCGGTTTCCGCCGTCTCGCAAAACGCCTGCACCGATACCCGCGGCGCTGGGGCGATGTGATCGTCCTCCGGCGACGGCGTGACGCCGGGCTGTTCCTCCGCATTCTTGCGCGCGTAGCTGTTCATCTGCCTGTATCGCTGAGTTTGGCCTTGTCGGCGTCGGGATAGGTGGTCGTGGTCGCAGTGCCCTTGCGATACTTCTCGAAAGCCACACTGCGCCGCGGCGTATAGGCGAGGGTTTCGGATCGCGGCTGCACGAGGTCCGAGGGATTGTCGACCATTGCCGCCAAGTTGCGCTGATAGGCGCAGCCGAAATTGAAATACTGCTTGTTATCGAAGTAGCTTGGATTCCTGATCGAGGGCCCGAGATCCTCCGGCCACAGCCCGCAGGGACCGGCAATCGCTGAGATTTTCGGATAGCTCAGGCGGATGGTCGCGAAAGTTCGCAGGTCGTCCGGCTGATAGCGGCGGACAACGATCCCGCGCGGCGGCACGCCGACCGCCGCCAGCAGCGACCGAACTTGCCGGAATGCGTCCGCCGCCGCCCGCGCATTGGGGGTGCCGACCGGCACATCGGCGCTGATCGCGCCGGTTCCTTCGCGCAGCCAGGTTTGCGCCAGCCCCATCACATCGGCGCGCTGTGAAGCGGCGAGACCGCCGCGCGCCTGACCGACGAAAATGACGACTGACTGGTTGGCTTCCTGAATGGCAATGGGATGACGC
>DASSGM010000089.1:0-6270 GCA_035693465.1 Bradyrhizobium sp.
GCCCATGATCTCGCGGGTCTCGCCGCGCTTGAACGCGGCGCGCTTCTCGGCCTGTTCCTTGCGGAGGCCGGCATAATCGACCGTCTCCATCATCTTGCGCATCGCAGTGTGGTAGTCGCCGGAATCGTATTCCCACCCGAGCGCCGAGTGATACGGGAATTGCTCCGACCGAACAAAATTCTTCAGCCGCAACTCGGCCGGGTCCATCCCGAGCTTCTGGGCGAGAATGTCCATGGCGCGTTCGATGCAATAGGCCGCCTCCGTCACCCGGAACGAGCAGCGATAGGCGACGCCGCCCGGTGCCTTGTTGGTGTAGATGCCGTCGACCGACAGATGCGCGACCGGGAAGTCATAGGAGCCGGTGACGATGTTGAAGAAGCCGGCCGGCCATTTCGACGGATCGGCGCAGGCGTCGAAGGCGCCGTGATCGGCCAGCACGTGGACGCGAAGGCCTGTGACCTTGCCTTCCCTGGTTGACGCGATCTCGGTCGTCATGTGGTAATCGCGCGCGAACGAAGTCGCGGTCAGGTTCTCGATGCGGTCCTCCACCCACTTTACGGGTTTGCCGGTGACGATCGAGGCAACCGCGGCGCAGATGTAGCCGGGATAGGCGCCGACCTTGTTGCCGAAACCGCCCCCGATGTCGGGCGAGATCACGTGGATCTTGTGTTCCGGAATTTTCGCGATCAGCGCCACCACGGTGCGGATCACATGCGGGGCCTGAAAAGTGCCCCAGATCGTCAGCTCGCCCTTGATCTTGTCGAACGAGCACACGCACTGGCAGGTCTCCAGCGGCGACGGATGAGTGCGGTGATAGGAGATCATCTCCTTGATGGTGACCTCGGCCTTGCGGAAGGCCGCGTCGGTCAGGTCCTTGTCGCCGACGGTCCATTCGAAGATGTGGTTGTGATGCCTGCGCGGCCCGTGCGCGCCCGACGTCTTGCCGGCGAGATCCTCGCGCAGCACCGGCGCATCCAGGTCCAACGCCTTGAAGGGATCGACCAGCGCCGGCAGCGGCTCGTATTCGACCACGACCTTGTTGATGCCGTCGTCGGCCGCATAGCGGTCGGTGGCGACCACGAAGGCCACTTCCTGGTTCTGGAACAGCACCTTGCCGTCGGCCAGCACCATCTGCACGTCACCGGCCAGCGTCGGCATCCAGGCCAGGTTGACGGTTTTCAGCGTCTCGGCGGTGATGACCGCCAACACGCCCGGTACCTTCAGCGCCTCTTCCGAATTGATCGATTTGACGCGCGCATGCGCATGCGGCGAGCGGACGAAATCGCCATGCAGCATGCCCGGCAATTTCACATCGTCGACATAATTGCCCTTGCCCTGGGTGAAGCGGATATCTTCGACGCGCTTGCGCTTGCAGCCCATGCCTTCGAGTTTGGCTTCGCGTTGTTCCCGCGTGAGAGTCATGTCGTTCATTCCGCGGCCTCCTTGAATTCGACGCCATTGATCTTGTCGGCGGCGTACTGGATCGCCCTGACGATGTTCTGGTAGCCGGTGCAGCGGCAGAGATTACCCGAAATGCCGATCCGGATTTCCTCCTCGGACGGCGAGGGATTTTCCTTGAGCAGCCGCTGCGCGCGCATGATCATGCCGGGCGTGCAGAAGCCGCATTGCAGGCCGTGCATCATGCGAAACCCTTCCTGCAACGCCGACAACGAACCGTCAGCATTGGCGACGCCCTCGATGGTCAAGACCTCGGAGCCCTGAGCCTGCACCGCAAACATCGTGCAGCTTTTCACCGACATGCCGTCGAGATCGACGGTGCAGGCGCCACAATGGGTGGTTTCGCAACCGATATGGGTGCCGGTGAGCGAAAGGTTTTCGCGCAGGAAATGCACCAGCAGCGTGCGCGGTTCGACGAGGCCCTCGACCTCGGCGCCGTTCACTTTCATGGTTACATGGATCTTTGCCATCTTCGCTTCTCCCTAACCAGCGCGTGCTGCGGCGCGGGTCAGCGCCCGCGTCACCATGATGCCGCCGACATGCTTGCGGTATTCCACTGGCCCACGCGCATCCGCGGCAGGCGACATGATCGCCTCCGCCGCGGCCGCGGCTTTTTTCAGCGTCGCCGCGTCGAGGCTGGTTCCGATCACGGCTTTGGCCGCGTCGGTTGCGAGCAGCGGTGTTTCGTGCAGGTTGGTGAGGCCGATCGCGCAAGCCGCGACCTTGCCGCTCGCCATCGTGAGCACGACAGCGGCCGCGGCCGTGGCGTAGTCGCCGACCTTGCGCTTCAGTTTTTCGTAGGCATAGCCGTGACCAGCCGCGGGTGCGGGAATTGAGATCGAGGTCAGGACTTCGCCGGGCTCCAGGGCGGTAAAATAAGCGCCTTGGTAGAATTCGGTAGCCGCGACCTCGCGCGCGCCGCCGGTCCCTTCGAGCCTGTAGCTCGCGCCCAGGGTCAGCATCAACGCTGGCATGTCATTGCCGGGATCGCCATTGGCGACATTGCCGCCGATGGTACCGCGGTAGCGCACCTGTGGATCGGCGATCAGAGCTGCGGTTTCCTGGAGGATCGGCAGCGATTTTGCGATTTCGTCGGAAGCGAGCAGCTCATGCTGGGTGGTCATCGCGCCGATCACGATGCGGTTGCCCTCGCGGCGGATGCCTTTCAGGCCGTCGATGCCATGCAGATCGACCAGATGTTCAGGGGCGGCGAGCCGGAGCTTCATCATCGGCACCAGGCTGTGGCCACCGGCCAGGGGGCGCGCTTCGTCGCCCAATGTCGAGAGCAGCTTGACCGCGTCGGCCAGGGTCGCAGGGCGGTGATAGCTGAAGGGGGCAGGAATCATCGTCTCCTCCATGCGTCTTTGATTTTCTGGTGCGTATTCTGGTCGCAAAACGGGATTCCACTTTTGCGGAATACGCGCTGAGTGCTGACGTTCGCGCGGAGGCTGATCCCGGAATTTTTCGCAGGCAAGACAGAGGCGCTCGCCGCGTCACGGGGTCAGGAAATTCGCATGAAATGCGGATTGCTGCGCACGAAATGCGTCAGGCTTGGCGACCCAACCGCCTCCTTCTCCCTCTCCCCGCTCTTCGCGGGGTCGAGACGAGCGAAGCTCGCTCTTAGAGTGTTGGGGCGAGGGGTGCTTCCGCAATTTCTCAAGACGAAGTGCCCGCGGTGAGTCCCCCTCACCCGAAATTCTCGCGATGCGAGAATTTCGACTTCTCCCCGCAAGCGGCGCGAGGTGAAGAGAGCTCGCGTACCCGCTTAGACGTGATGATTGCGCCTTGCGAGCCCGAGACGGGCCTTGACCTCGGCGATCTTGGCGCGGCTCACGGGCACGCGATGAGGTGACGGGCCATCGAGTTCGATCACGGCGCCATCGCCTTCCCTGCGCACCAGGGTAACATGCGGGATCGCGACGATATGACTGCGGTGCACGCGAACGAACAGGCCGGGATCGAGCTGCGCTTCGGCCTCCGAGATCGACCACGGGCACATCCGCTCGCGGGTGCCGTCATGGACCCTGGTATAATGCGCATCGGCCCTCACGCTGCGCACATCAGCCGTATCGATAAAATGCATGCCGTCGGCACCTTCGACCGGAAGCCGGGGCGCCGGCGCAGCGCGGGGCGGCTGACCGAGGCCGCCGAGCGGCGCCGACATCAGTCGCGGGAAGTTAGCCGCAAGCGGGCTTCGTTCCAGCGGTGACGCCTGCACCGCGGTGGCTTCCGCAACCGGATCGCTCGCTGCCGTGGCCGTCGCCACGGTTTGCCGGCGCGGGTCCGGCACCAAAGACAGCAAAAAACCCGCCGTGATCACGAAGCACAGCACTGCGACGACCACCGAGAGGATCTGCTGCGACGCCGCCAATCCTCCGGCAGGGTGATGGACCGCTTCCGATAGCGGGACGAAATGCATGCCGTACATGGCGGTGTAATGCATGCCCGATACCGCGAGGCCAAACGCAATCGAGCTTGCGATCAATCGCACGCCGTCCTGGCGCGCCAGGAATGCGCGTAGGCCGCCATAGGCCGTGCCGATCGCAATAAAAATGGAGAGCAGGACCATAGGCGTGTCGTGCCGGATCGCAAAATTGCCGGCGAGGCCGTGGATGCCGACATAATGCATGCTTACGATCCCGGCGCCGAGCAGCACCGCAGACGAAATCACGCGCCGCTGCGAAGGTTCGCCAATGCTCAGAAAAAACAGCGAAACGCCGACCACCAGCGCGCAGATCAGGAACGACCCGATAGTAGGAAGCACGAGGTAGACGGTGTCGGCCGGAATGGGCGCGGCCAGCATGCCGACAAAATGCATGGTCCAGATGCCGATGGCGAGGAACGCGGCGGCGCCGGCGAGCAACGCGCGGCGGCTCACGCCCGGCGTCCCGCGGATGCGGGCCGCGAGGCCGAAGCCGGTGTATCCACCCAGGATCGCGATCACCACCGAGAGCGCGACGAGATAGGGATCGTGTCCTTCGAACATGATCATCTCGGCCGCCCGTCGCCACGGGCCAAGCCTCCTCCCGCCGCCGAGTTTATAGGTGCGGCGTTGAAAATGACAATCAAGCTCGCGGGACGAAGGGCCTACACGATCCCCGCCGCGACCTGGCCGCGCAGCCGCTCCAGGCTGAGCAGGGTGTTGGCGCAGGCTTCCGCGACCTCGACACCCTTGGTCGCAAAATGCTTGCGGAAGAAATCGAAATGCGCCGCGGTCTCGTGAAACTGCTGCGGCGTCACGACCGCGGAGAACACCGGCACTTCGGTGCGCAGCTGCACATCCATCAGCGCCCTGATCACGGTTTCCGCGATATATTCGTCATCGACCACGAGCCCCGCCGCGATGATCGCGGTGTAGCGCCGGGTCTTGGCGAGCAGTTGCACGTGCAGCGGGATTTCGAACGAGCCCGGCACCTCGAACAGATCGATGCGCGTGCGCTCGATGCCGCGCTGCTCGATCTCGGCGAGGAATGCGAGCCGGCATTGTTCGATCACATCGCGATGCCAGGCAGACTGCACGAAGGCGACCCGCTGTGGTTTTGTGAACCGCGGGTGCACGCGAGCCGCAGGCCGATCCGTGGCTTTCGGGGAGTCGCTTGTTTGGGAAGAATTTGCCTCTGAAGCGTCTGGCGTCGTCTGATTCATGGCTTTCCTCTGTCAGGACCAGAATCAGGGCATACGGAACGACGCGCGGCACGGGACATGCGGCGGTCGCGACCGTTCTCTTTCGTCCGGACTTTAACCGTCGGCTTCGGAATCGCACCGAATCTGCTGGCCCTTCCCTGGCGAGGAAGGCGCTCGCGGGCTTGGGCGACCTCGCCTTTACCGCCGGTGGGGAGTTTCACCCCGCCCTGAGAACATTTTAGCCGCCCGGCATGAGCGGCCTTTTGGAACTATGGCCAATGGCGGCCGCGCCAGCAAGAGGCTCAGCATGGGGAATCGGCAGGTCGCCATGCAGCCAGGGTCAGACGGCAAGCGGCAAAATGGCCGATTGAGGCGACAAACCAGACTCGCCCCACGCGAATTCAGCGCGCCGGACTCGCACGCCGCGAATCCGATTCCGGTTTGTTCTCCTGTTAACAATTATGACGCGCGAAGAGCTGTGGACGAGCGCCGCTTTGCTTGTGGATGGACTCCGGGTGCGGTTGCGCGGATTCCGCAAATCACATCACTTGATCCCGGCAGGCCCGGCGTAACCCAAAGGGAATGCAGCCGGCGGCGGCGCGCCAGATAAGCGCGTATCGGCCTGTGGCGTGCGTATCATCGTATCTGGATTTAAGAAAGCAAGGTCGAGACGGCATGTCCCTCCTCGAAGGCATTATCGATTCCCGGAACAATCCGCTCGCGGTGGTCGAGGACATTGCCGCCGATCACAACTGGTCATTCGAACGCTCCGGCGAAGACGAGGTGACGATCGTCTCCAAGGGTGAATGGACCGACTACCAGTTGTCGTTTACCTGGATGACCGAAATCGAGGCGCTGCATCTGGCCTGCGCCTTTGATATGAAAATTCCCGGCCCGCGCCGGGGCGAGGTGCAGCGGCTGATCTCAGCCATCAACGAGCAATTGTGGATCGGACATTTCGATCTCTGGACCCATACCGGGATGATCATGCACCGGCAGGCGCTGGTGCTGCCGGACGGCATCACCGCCTCGACCGGGCAATGCGAGAGCATGCTGGTCGGCGCCATCCACGCCTGCGAACGCTATTATCCGGCGTTCCAGTTCGTGGTCTGGGCCGGCAAGAGCGCAACCGAGGCCATGACCGCGGCGATGTTCGATACCGAGGGCGAGGCCTAGGTTTTTAGGCGC
>DASSGM010000090.1:0-7461 GCA_035693465.1 Bradyrhizobium sp.
TATCACCGCCGCGTCAGCGCGATCGATGTTGCGGACCACGACATTCTTCATGCCAGTTCCCCTTCGCGTTGCCCCAATTGTTACTTTACATTCGCCGGCGCGTGGACATGCCACAAATCCGCGCGCCAGTGCAGCACGATCACCAGCATCAGCGCCAGCCCCGCGGCCGCATAAAGCGAGCCGGTCGCGGCAAAACCGATCTCGTCGATCAGGGCGCCAGCCGCGAGCAGGCCGAGCGGCAGACTGTAGATCGCGAGCATCCGCACGCCCATCACCCGGCCGCGGAAATGCGCGCTCGCGGTACGCATCAGGATCACCGCAATCGAGATCATGGCCAGGCTTTGAGAGAACCCCGCCAGCATCAGACAGGCAATCGCGGCCGGCATGGTTTTCATTTGCACGAATACCAGAAGCGTGGCGTACCATATCGCGGTGGCGCCGATCATCAGCCGCGCCACGCGGATGCCGCCGAGCAGGCTCAGGAGGACCGAGCCGACCAGCGAACCGACCGCGAAACTCGCCGACAGATAGCCGAGCCCGGTCTGGTTGGTACCGTAGATCTCCCGCGCGACATAGGGCAGCAATCCGTTGGACAACGGATATGCAGTGAGGTTGGCGAGAAACGCGATCCAGATCGCCGCGCGCATCCGCGGCGTGGTCCAGACGTAAGCCATGCCTTCCTTCAGGTCGCGCAGCGGCGAACTCCGCAGCACGGCATCAGCGACTTCGTCGATGGGGTGCGGTTTCGACGGCGCCACGACACAGAGGGTCAGCAGCATGCTGATGACATAAAGACTGACGATCGCGATATAGGCCGGCCCCATGCCGAGGGAGGCGAACAATCCGGCACCGCTCAGCGCGCCCGCGATGCGCGCGGTATCCATCGTGGTTCGCGAAATGCTGATCGCGCCGATCAGCTGATCCGACGGCATGATGGTGGCGACCAGCGCGCCACGCACGCCAAGATCGGACGGCCGAACGAGACCCATGATCGCCACGATGATCAAGACATAGAGCGGACTCAAATTGCCCGTCAGCGCCAGCGTCATCAGCGCGGCGGCCAGCACCGCGTAGGTCATGCGCATCATGGCGAGCAGATCGCGATGGCCGATACGGTCACCCACCACGCCGAACATCGGCGCAATCAAGGTGCCGATGAAATTGAGCGAGGCAAAGAGCGTCAGCAGCAGCACCGATCCGGTCTCGACCAGCACATACCAGCCGAGAATCAGCGTCTCCATCTCGAAAGCCCACGAGGTGAGCAGATCGGCGGGCCACTGGAACCGGTAATTCCTGGTACGGAAGGGAGCGAGCGCGGAAGGCCGCGCGGACCCGCTCAAAGCTCGATGCCGCGATTCATCGCGTTCCACCCTGCCCTGTTTCTTATTCTTCCGGAAAGCGGATTTCCGGCGCGGGAAGTTATTCCCAACGAAGAGATACAGCCTTGCTGTTCTCTGTGTCAATTACGGCCAGCTTCGCGCCGAATCTGATCATCCGCCCGATCAGCAGCGATCATCGTTGTGGGCCGTTGCGGCAGACCGCATCTGCTCGAACTCGATCGAAATCGTCAACCCAAATTATTCTGCCAATCCGTTGCTCCACAATCTTTCCGCCCGATTGATCAGAGAGAGGGACAGCCGCATCGAAAGGCATTTGCCAGCGGTGCGATTGTTGAAGGGTCGGAAAAAGATTCAATTTTCTGAATTTGTGGAAGGAAGGATTCGGTTCCGCCGCAGGAACAAGCGAAATCATTTCTCTGCCTTATTCGAAACGCGAAAACGTCTTTATCCACCGGCATTGGCGCGGCCTCATCAAAAAAACGGGGAATCTTTGAAGATGCGATTTTTCATCGCGGCCGTTGTTGCGTTTGCGACGATGACACTCGATTTCGAAAGCTTCAAACTCAACTATGCTCTGCAAGGAACGACGCGAGGCGCATTCACGGTAGCGGTGGGACGCGCGGGAGAGGAAGATAAAGTCGAGCCTGCCGAACATTCGGTCGGTACCGAGGCCGCGGTTGATCCGGTGGCAACGAATGGCTCATCGGTGGACAGCGAGCCGGTTGCGGAAGGCGAAGGCCCCGCGCCAGAGCAAAAGAGAGATTTTTGCGACGCTCTCAGGGAAGCGGCGGAATCGAGCGATATTCCGGTGGCGTTCTTTGCCCGCCTGCTTTGGCAGGAAAGCCGATTTCAGGCCTTTGAAGTGAGCCGCGTGGGGGCCCAGGGCGTCGCCCAATTCATGCCGGCCACCGCGGCCGAGGTGGGTCTTGATGATCCGTTCGATCCGTTCAAGGCAATGCCAGCGTCGGCAAGATTCTTGCGAAAACTGCATGATGAATTCGGAAACCTCGGATTAGCCGCAGCGGCGTATAACGCGGGCAGCGGCCGAATTCAGAAATGGCTGTCCGGTCGCAGTGCGCTGCCGCGAGAGACGCGGGATTATGTGCGGATCATCACCGGCAACAATGCCGAGAATTGGCTCGAAGAATCCAGGACCGTATCGCTGCATCTGGAGTTGCCCCGGGGCGCGCCTTGCGAGGGGGTGGGCGGCTTGTCGAGAGCAAAGGAAGTCGCGGCCATACCGGTCGCCCTTACCCCTTCGATAAGCGACGCAATCAGGAAGGCCGAGGCGGAAACGCGGCGGATGGCTGTTGCAAGGCTGGAGGCTGCCGCCAAAGCAAAGACCAGGCTCACGCTGTTGGCGAAGAAGAAATCTCTCAAGGAACTGGCAGGCAGCCGCCCGGTGCGAAAACTCGCCGCCTTGCAGTCGGTAGCAGACGGACCTCGGCGGTCAGTTCATGCTGCCTTGGCAAAGCGCCCTGCGCACTCTCGGACCAAGTCGGCGCAACGATCTCGTCAAGTCGACGAGACATGACAGCTACGGCGTGGCTCGACGTAGCCGTGCCGCGAGATTGTGCAGCGCAGTCTACGCGAAACCTTCAATCCTCGAACACCGGCGGTTCGGGCCGCTCGCGCGGCTCGATTCGCTCGATCGGCTGATTATCATCCGCGGGAATTTCCCGCTCGACCTCAACCTGTTCTTTTTCGATCAGGCCCGGCGCTTCGTCGGTCTGTTCCGAATGGGAGTTACGTCCCTTTCGCGGCGGCGATCCCGCGTCATTCTCTTTATGCAAATCCCGCATTTGCCCTCCGCCTGGATCAAAAGCCGCCGCCCGCCTCCCAGGCCGGCAGGCTGCCCAGCTTGATCCTTGTCAATGGCGCTACCCAATTATGTTTGGTATCCAGAGTAAATGATCAATCGTGCGGACCCAAGGAACAACCGCTCCGCCATCAGCAGGTGGGCGCACGTCTTCGAGCGGATTGGTCTCGCCTTGGCGGGGGGTTCATGCGGGCTATTCGTTGCCGCTGATGTGGCGAGGGTCGACGTCGGCCTTCTCAGTTCGCCTGTTACTGTCCTGGCGATCATGCTTTACGGGGCTGCAGGGTTTTATCTCGGCATCGACCTGCCTCCCGCTCCTCCGGATCACCGTCTGCCGCTGCCGCTGACGCGCAATCTGGGTTCCAGGGCGGAGGCCGTGGAGCTGCTTTGCGCCGCCGGTACTTTTCTCGCCGCGGTGGCAGCGGTGGTGTCGGTCTCCGGCATCGTTCTGGACGAGGCCGCGCGCACAAGTACCGCTCGCGCAATCATCATTGGCTGGGCGATCGGCAGCACCATGCAAATTGCCGCCGGCATCATGGCGCGAACGCGTGCAGAGCCCTCCACCACATCCTAGCAAGGCTGGCCGCACCCATTCGCATTGGCGTCTGATTGACGGGATCGGGCAAGCGTAGAACTATACCGGGCGGCCGCACAGACGCTGCTGCATTCGCATTCCCGGGTCATGCGAGGCGTGTCGTTTTGGAAATTCAGTAACGCGAGAGAACAAATGTCGACAAGAGATCCCGTCAACTGGATGTTGTCCGAAGCGATTGATACGCTTGCGCGCGCCGAACGGTTGCGTCAGCAGTTCTTCAGCTTGCAGTCAACGGCGAGTTCGCGAGAGCCGAGCTGGGAGCCGCCTATCGACGTGCTGGAGACCGAGCGGGAGGTCTTGATTCTGGTAGCGCTGCCCGGCGTCGATCCCGATCAGGTCGCGGCCGTGATCGAAGACGGAACACTCACCATCAGCGGACGCCGCGTGCTGCCGGCAGAGCTGCAAAATGCCCGGATCCACCGGCTCGAGCTCCCGCAAGGCCGGTTCGAGCGCCGCATCCTGCTGCCCGCGGGGCGTTATGTCGTCAGCCGCTTCGCAGTGCATGGATGCGTTGGGCTGCGTCTGGCAAAAACGGCGTGAGGTTGCCATGTCGCCAAACAGCGAAGAACCCGCTTCAGTATCGTCCCAGGCCGGCGCTCAAACCGAGCCGGTCGCGATCCCCAATGATGCGCTCATCATTGTGCCGGTTCGCAATACCGTGCTGTTCCCGAGCGTCGTGGCCCCGATCACCATCTCCCGGCCGAAATCGATCGCTGCCGCGCAGCAGGGCTTGCGCGAGCAGCGGCCGATCGGAATCTTTCTGCAGCGAAACCCCGACCTCGACGATCCCGGCCCCGATGAGCTCTATCGCATCGGTACCGTCGCCAATATCGTGCGTTACATCACCGGACCGGATGAGACCCATCACATCATCTGCCAGGGCGTGCAGCGCGCCCGCATTCTAGACTTCCTGCCCGGCACGCCATTCCTGGCGGCGCGGGTGCTGCATATTCCCGAACCCGCGATCACCTCTGCGGAGATCGAGGCCCGATTCCTCAACCTGCAACGGCAGGCCGTCGAAGCGATTCAATTGCTGCCGCAGGCGCCGCCGGAGCTCGTTGCCGTATTCCAGTCGACCACGTCTCCCGCCGCGCTGGCCGATCTCACCACGTCCTACATGGACATCAAGCCGCAGGACAAGCAGGAGATCTTGGAGACGATCGAGCTCTCGCAGCGAATGGAGAAGGTTTCACGTTATCTCGCCGAGCGATTGGAAGTGCTTCGACTGACCAACGAGATCGGGCAGAAGACAAAGGCCGTATTCGATGAACGCCAGCGCGAGGCCATCCTTCGCGAACAGATGGCGACCATCCAGCGTCAACTGGGAGAAGGCGACGGAAAGGCGCAGGAGGTCGCGGAGCTGAACGAGGCGATCGCCAAGGCCCAGATGCCGCCCGAGGCGGAAAGCCAGGCACGCAAGGAGGTGCGGCGCTACGAGCGAATGCCGGAGGCGGCCGCGGAGGCGGGCATGGTCCGCAGCTATCTCGATTGGTTGATCGAGCTGCCATGGGGTCTGCCGCCTGAGAAGACCATCGATATCCCGGAGGCGCGTCGCATCCTGGACGAGGATCATTACGGCCTGGAGAAGATCAAGAGCCGGATCATCGAATATCTGGCGGTGCGAAAACTGGCGCCGCAGGGCAAGGCGCCGATCCTCTGCTTCGTCGGGCCACCCGGGGTAGGCAAGACCTCGCTGGGCCAGTCGATCGCGCGCGCGATGGATCGGCCGTTCGTCCGCGTCAGTCTCGGCGGCGTGCATGATGAAGCAGAAATCCGCGGCCACCGGCGGACCTATATCGGCGCCCTGCCCGGCAATATCATTCAGGCCATCAAGAAAACAGGCGCGCGCAATTGTGTGATGATGCTCGACGAGATCGACAAGATGGGACGCGGAATTCAGGGCGATCCATCGGCCGCGATGCTGGAGGTTCTCGATCCGGAACAGAACTCGACGTTTCGCGATAACTATCTCGGCGTGCCCTTCGACCTTTCGCGCGTCGTGTTCATCGCCACCGCCAACATGCTGGATACGATACCGGGGCCATTGCAGGACCGCATGGAGATCATAAGCCTGCCCGGCTATACGGAGGATGAGAAGCTTGAGATCGGGCGGCGCTACCTGGTTCGTCGCCAGCTTGAGGCAAACGGCTTGAATCCCGAGCAGGCCGAAATTGAGGTCGAGGCGTTGCGGCTCATCATCAGGGGCTATACACGCGAGGCCGGCGTTCGCTCTCTCGAGCGGGAAATCGGCAGAGCATTCCGCCATGCCGCGGTACAGATCGCCGAGGGCAGCTCGAACAAGGTCACCATCTCCACAAACGACCTCACTGCGGTTCTCGGCCCGCCCCGCTTCGAAAACGAAATCGCGATGCGCACCAGCATTCCCGGTGTCGCCACCGGATTGGCATGGACGCCGGTCGGCGGCGACATTCTCTTTATCGAGGCGACCCGGATTCCCGGAAAGGGCGCGTTGATCCTGACCGGCCAACTCGGCGACGTGATGCGTGAAAGCGCGCAGGCGGCGCTGACATTGGCGAAGAGCCGCGCCGCCCAACTCGGAATCGACCCCTCGATATTTGAAAGAAGCGACATTCACGTCCATGTGCCCGCGGGCGCCACGCCGAAGGATGGACCGAGCGCCGGCGTTGCGATGTTCACGGCGCTGGCCTCGCTGCTCACCAATCGCACGGTCAGAAGCGACACAGCGATGACCGGTGAGATATCGCTGCGCGGTCTGGTACTGCCGGTCGGCGGCATCAAGGAAAAAGTCGTCGCCGCCGCCGCGGCCGGCCTCACCAGGGTGATGTTGCCAGCACGTAACCGCCGGGACTTCGAAGAGATTCCGCAAGGCGCGCGGGACAAGCTGCAATTCGTCTGGCTCGAACGTGTCGACGATGCGATTGCCGAAGCCCTGGAAGCGAGCCAGCCCGCGGCCGTGGCTGCGCAATGACTCACTTCTTGAGACGGACCTGACCGGACGTCCCGGTTTCGGTCGTAATCGTCGACATGGACGCCTCGGCCGCAGCCCAAATGCCCGGATTTGATTTGCCGTCGAGCAAATCAGTTGACCCGGTTCAACAAATCGCAACGTCGTCGTGCGCCCTAGCGAAACGTAACCCGCCGATATTCGCCAGCCGCCAACTTGCCGGATCGCAATTCAGCGCCGGCCTGCCGGATCACCAGCGCCGCTCCCTGTATGGCCAGCGCAGCCATGATTGCCGCCACGATCGAATCAGGCCATCCAGTGCCGGTGCCAAAGACACCGAGCGCGGCAAGCAGAACCGCCAGATTGCCGAGGACATCGTTGCGAGTGCAAATCCACGCGGAGCGCATATTGGCGTCACCATGACGATAGGCCCAAAGCAATCCGAACGACGCGGCATTGGCTAGCAGCGCCGCGACGCCGACGGTGCCCATGGTGAATGCGCTCGGCAGCGTTCCATGCAGCGCGTGCCATACTACCGTCCCGATAACCCATAGGCCAAAGGCAGCCATCGTCGTGCCCTTCGCCAAGGCAGCCGCGGCCCGATAGCGCAGCGCCATACCGACAACCAGCAAGCTGATCGCGTAATTCGCCGCGTCACCGAAAAAATCCAGCGCATCGGCCTGAAGCGCCGCCGATCCTGCGGCCAATCCGGCGATGACCTCCACCGCGAACATTGCGGCGTTGATCGCCAGCACCGCCCAGAGCACACGGCGATAAGCGT
>DASSGM010000091.1:0-6627 GCA_035693465.1 Bradyrhizobium sp.
CGGCCCTCGGCGAGGCCGCCGGTATAGTCGACAAGGGCGACGTCCAGCTCGGCCTGCAACGCGCCGCCTGCTCCTGAAGTGATGGCGCCGGAGCGGACCGCCATCTCCGTGGCAAAGGGCTCGACGATCCGGCCATCCGCAAAGCGCGCGCCGATGATGGAGCCGACACCGCCATGAAGTTTTGCGCGCGTGATGCCGCGCTCACGGCAGAAGGCCTCGAGCGCGCCGGCAAAATCCTGGTTCGGCCGCAGCCGCAGCGCGACGGCGCGGCTGGTGGTTTTCGCGCCGCTAGCCGCCACAGGTACCGGCCCGAACAGTTTGAAATTGGTTTCCGAGTCCGGCTCCGCCGCGAAGGCCGCGCCGTCGATCCCGAAAGCGTCCACGGCGAAGGGCTCGGCAACCATGGTCTCTTCCGGCAGGATATGGCCGCCGCCAGCGCGCCCCTCGGCTTCGGTCCACAAGGCATGGCAATGGAAGAACGGCGCGCCGTCACGCTGACCGAGTGTCATCGCCCCGATCTTTGGCCGCGTGATGCCGACGGGGCGAAAGGTGTCGCTGTAAAACGCCGCGTTCTCGCCGGTTTGGGAAAGCGCCGGCATCACATAAGCGAAGGGACCGAGCGCCCCGGCTCCGAAATTCAGCGTGCCGCCGGCAAATCCTTCCGCGGCAAAGCCGCGACGCGCGGCCTCCAATAGCGGCAAGCCCGCCTGCAGGGTGAAGGAGAAGGCGCGGCCTCGCGCTTCCACCCATTGGATGCGTTCAAGCGCGGGCGGGCCGGGCTGGACGATGTGCCGCATCAACCGGTCTGCTTGGCTCTCTTCATTTTGACGCGTTTTCTTCACGCGAACCGATCTCCACTTCGCTCGAAAACGCTTTAGTGAGATCAAGCAGCCCGCGCGCTGCCAACTCGTCGCGGACCAACCGCTTCGGCACCTTGCCGTAGCCGGATTTCGGCAGCGCGTCCCAGAAGAAAAATCTCTTTGGCATTTTGTAGCGCGGCACCTTCGTAGCCAGAAATCCGGCCATGTCAGCTTCGCTCACGGGGCTTGCACCCTCACGCGCCACGCAAACCGCGACCCCCACCTCGCCCCACACCGGGTCGGGCACGCCGAGCACCGCCACCTCGCCGATCGCGGGATGGGTCAGGATCTTTTCCTCCACCTCGCGCGGATAGATGTTGGATCCGCCGGAAATGTACATGTCCGAAGCGCGGCCGGTGATATAGACGAAGCCTTCTTTGTCCATATGGCCGAGATCGCCGGTGCGAAACCAGCCGTCGCGAAACGCTTTCGCGTTGGCTTCCGGATTGTCGTAGTAGCCGGCGAACACCGCGGGGCCGATGACGCAGATTTCGCCGGTCTCGAACGGTTTCAGTTCGCGACCGTCGTCGCCCTGAATCGAGACCTGCATCCCCGTGCGCTCGAACCCGCAGCTGCCGATGCGCGCATGCGGCCCGTCCTCGGGATCGTGCAGCGCCGGCGGCAGCACCGTGATGTTGCCGGTGACCTCGCCGAGGCCGAAATACTGCACCAGCACCTTGCCGAACTTGATCAGCGCGGCCTTCTGGTCCTCGCGGTACATCGGCGCGCCGGCATAGATGATGTAGCGCAGGGATGAATGGTCGTAGCGGTCGATCGCGGGATGCTCGACCATCATCTTCAGGATGGTCGGCACCGTGAAGATGTTGCTGACGCGGTGGGTCTCGATCAGCCGGAATGCTTCGTTGATATCGAAACGCTCCGACGGCAGCAGGATGGTCTTCGCGCCACGCGCCGTCTGCACGAGCTGATGGATGCCGGCGCCGTGAGACAGCGGCGCGACCACCAGCGAGGCGTCATGCTCGGTCGTGCCTGGCATCAGATCGGCGAGGTGATTCGTCACCACAAACGCCATCTGGCCGTGGGTCAGTATCGCCGCCTTGGAGCGCCCCGTGGTGCCTGAGGTGAAGAAGAACCAGCAGGGATCGTCATATTCGACGCTCGCCTCGTCGATCTTGGCACCCGCATGCGAAGCGATCGCCTCGCTCACGGATTTTTCGCCGAGCGCGCCGTCACCGATCCGCCAGGTGAAAGCGAGCGCCGGGCTCGACGCTTTAACGGCCGCTGCGTGGTCAGGAAAATCGCCGTGACACAGAAAGGCCCTGGCGCCGGAGGCGGTGGCGAGATAGCCAACCTCGTCCGGCATCAGCCTGAAATTGGTGGGCACCCAGACCGCGCCAAGGCGGAAGGCCGCAAACATCGACCAGAACATCTCGTCGCAATTCTTGGAATGGACCAGGATGCGGTCGCCCCTGGCGATGCCGCGCGCAGCGAGCGCCGCCGCCAACCCCGTCACGAGTCGATCAATCTCACGCCAGGTCCAGGACCGCTCGCCCCAGACCAGGCCGACCCGATCGCCATGCCGGCGCGCATTCTGGGTCAGAAAATGCGCGAGGTTCATCACCCGGCGCGACATCCGCGTCACGCCGCCGGACGGCGCGGCGGTGGTGGAAGGACCAGTCATGTCGAGCGCCGATGCTTCTCAGTCATCGGCACGACATCCCGGCTTCCATCTCGCCCCAGAAGCCACATTGTTTCACCGGCTCGCCCATGCGGGCATGAAGATCGCCCCGAAACACCAACAGAATTGCTGCCACGAGAAGGGCCGCCGCTAGCAGAATGGAAAATCTTACTCTCATCCGGCGACTATGCCCTCCGTATCAGGCATTTTCCAGCTGGAACTCCAGCATAATGAAGCTGGCGCACCAACCAATTTTGTTGAAGAGATTCAGTCTGATTTGCTCGACGGAGACTGGGCAAGAATAGCAGGTGTTTTTTGGAATCGTGTACGATTCGGTTTATGACGAATCATACGATCAAGACCGGCGCTGGTCGAATTCGTCATCGCGAGCAGCGATAGCGACGAAGCAAAAGCCCGCCGGTCTGTTGCCAGACCTGCGGGCCGGAGGGGCACCTTGTTATTGCGTTATTGCCCGTGCTTAAGCATGTCCTGATCGCTCAGGCGCCAGTCCTGCCACAGCTGCAGGGCGGCCAACAGAACCACGAGGCCGCCGAGACTCGTATGCCAGAATCTCAGCATCCCATCGTCGGAATAGCCGAAGATGTAGGGCGAGGCGATCAGCCACAGCCCGGCGACGATTTCAGCCACCTCCTCCCAGCGCTGCAGCGCGACATATTCGAGCTGAGCAAGGCCAAACACCAGAATGCCGACCGTGAACGTATTCAGGATCACAAAGCTGCGTTCGGCATCGACGATCTCATGGCCCGCCGGGCTGGGAAACCATGGCGACAGCACGATCAGCACGCCAAGTATCATGCCGCACCAGTCTTCCCATGTCCGGTGAGTAGTGAGAGAACGAAAGTCCCACATGGTAAACCTCCCTCGAAAAGAGGCATACGTCAGCGGCTGGCTAGCATGACACTGCGGCTGTCAAGCGACCAATCCGGCCGCGTTGGGGCGTATGTCTGCTTAAAACGTGGGGAAGGCATCGACGCTTGCAAGGCCCGTCCTGCGCAATTTTGTAATCTGCAACAGGCTGGAAAAAACCCCGGGGCAAGACGGCGAGGAATTGGATGACATGACAAACGCGGTTTCCAACAACCCTGCGCATCACCGCTACGAACTTGAAGTCGACGGCCATATTGCCGTGACCTATTACAAGATCACCGACGGCGTCATTACCTTCATCCATACCGAAGTGCCGCCAGAGCTCGGCGGCAAGGGCGTCGGCTCCAGGCTGATCAAGGGCGCGCTCGACCAGGTGCGGGCCGATGGATTGAAGGTGATCGCGGAGTGCGAGTTCGTTAAGGGCTACATTGAAAAGCATCCCGAATACGCGGACCTGCTGAAAACCTGAAATAGCTCAAGGCCGCACCGGTTTGCGTCGCCGGGTTCACGCGCCTAGATGACTGACAGGAATTCTTGCAAGGTCGAGGATATGGCTGCAGCATCGGTTCGCGACAACAAGGCCCAAAACCGCTTCGAACTCGACGTCGAGGGCGCGGTAGCGTTTGCGAACTATCGCCTGGCGCCTGGCGCCGTCATCATCACTCATACCGAGACGCCCCGAGCGCTACGCGGCCGCGGCATCGCCTCGGAATTGGTGCACGGCGCGCTGCAATTGATCCGCGACGATCGATTGAAGGTCGTCGCCGGCTGCGGCTTCGTGGTGGATTACCTGCGCAAGCATCCGGAGTTCGCGGATCTGGTGAGGTGAATGAGACACCGGACGACACTCCGGGGCGACGCGAAGCGTCGAACCCGGAAATCGCCAGATTGCGCCAAGCGGGCACCTCCAACAAATGTGCAATTCCACATCAGGGGAATGACTAGTGCTTGATCTCCGGTGGCAGCTTGCCGCCATTCGCGGCGAGTTTGGCCATCACCTGCTTGTGCAGCCAGATGTTCATGCTCGCGGAATCGTTGGTGTCGCCAGTGTAACCGAGCTCCTTCGCAAGTTCTTTGCGCGCACTGAGGCTGGAGTCGATATCGAGCGCCTTCATCAGATCGACGATCGAGGTGCGCCACTCCAGCTTTTCCTTCTTGGCGGCAACCGCCTTGTCCAGGATGGGCGCAACATCGACTGACTGCGCCGGCGCAGCCGGTGCCGACGACGGTCCGGCGGCTGATCCTCCGGCGGTCGTCGTGGCTGCACCGCCGGCTGGCGCGGCGCCGGCCTTGGCGCCGAAAATCGCGCTCATGATTTTTCCGAAAATGCTCATCGTTTACTCCCTGAGAATGCAAAGGACGTGAACGCACTTTTTTGCTACTGCGAGCAGCGGACTACATCGCTGAGGCGAAATGACGGCGGGTGTCAGGGATCCAGGCGGAACCCTCGCTCGCCTTGGGCCTTGTTTTGGCCGCGGTTGCCGCGGAGTTTTTTGTTGCCGGTGATCGCCTCTTCGGTGGTAAATCGATTCAAATGCTGGTGGCTCGATGACCTTCCGTTTCCTTTTTCAGGCGTTTGCGGTGAGCGCCTTGCTGACCATGCCACCAGAATCGGCGCTCGCGGCATCCTGCGGCACCGGCAGCTTTGACGCCTGGCTCGCCGATTTCAAAAATGAAGCCGCGGCCAAGGGTATTTCGCAGGCCGCCATCGCGTCCGGGCTGAATGGGGTAACGCTGGATCAGGCGGTGCTGTCGCGGGATCGCTCACAGCGCGTCTTCAGCCAAAGTTTCGAGGAGTTTTCTGGCCGCATGGTGCCGCCCCGCCTCGCGCGCGGCGCCAGCATGATGAAACAGTATGGTTCGGTGCTCGCGCGGATCGAACAGAGCTACGGCGTGCCGGGTGAGGTGCTGGTGGCGATCTGGGGGCTGGAGACGGATTTTGGCGCCAATATCGGGAAATTTCCGACCATACGCTCACTGGCGACGCTGGCTTACGATTGCCGGCGCGCGGACACGTTCCGCGCGGAATTGATGGATGCGCTACGCATCGTCGAGCGCGGTGATCTCAGGCCATCGGAAATGCGCGGCGCCTGGGCCGGCGAGCTCGGCCAGACCCAGTTCATGCCGTCGTCCTATATCAAATTTGCCGTGGACTTCGACAATAACGGTCGCCGCGACCTGTTGCACAGCGCGCCGGATGTGCTGGCATCAACAGCCAACTACCTCGCCGGTTATGGCTGGCAACGCGGCAAGGACTGGGAGCCCGGCAGCGCAAACTTCGCCGTGCTTCAGCAATGGAACAAGAGCGAGGTCTATGCCAGGACGGTCGCATCTTTCGCAAGCCAGCTCGCCCGCGCACCCTGATCTTTCTGAAACAGGGGTCCTGCCATCGAAAGGCCGATCGCCCGTGCTGGAATCTGTGGCCGTACCGAGGGCTGTCGCGGGCATCGACGGCCGAGCCGTCAGCCTTGCGGTCACGACAATTTCGGTGCGATTCCATCTCATAAATAATGATCGGTGGTTCATTTTATGAAAGGCATGCGAATTACGCATGAAGATTCGTGCTGTCCGCCTTGAACAGAACAGCAGAGTCCCACCGGGTTTGAGTGGATTCGAAACACGCCGTGACCATTTTGGCTTCCCGAGGGCCGCGCGCCGTTATTGTCACAATCTCGCGACTACGGGGAGATTTGTGCATCCAGGACCCGAATCGGGCTCGCTCGCGCATTACTTTAAGGAGCTATGCCGAACGGTTAATCGTTTCTTGCTTTTGTTATGCATTTACGGTCTAGCTGCACCGCAGCATTTGAGGTTCTATAGAAGGGAACCCTCCCCTATATCCGTATCGAACGACGAAGCTTCCTCCAAGAGCTGAATCGTCGATACAAGGAGACTACCATGTTGCTCTCGCTCATCCGCATGATCAAGGCGTTCCGGGACTATCAGCGCAATGTCAACGAGCTGTCGCAGCTCAGCGATCGCGAACTGGCTGATATCGGCCTTGATCGCTCGGACATTCCCCGCGTCGCAGCCGGCACCTATAACGGCTGATCTTTTTCAAACTGACAGACGGATAACGCCCGCCTCGCCGCGGGCGTTGTCGTATCTGCCAATGAGGCCGGCGCCGGCCGCATTCCACTGCGCCCGGAAACGCGCTACCTGTGTGACCATGACAGGCAGCCAAGCCAGTTCTGGATCTGTACATATCGTCGGCGCGGGCCTTGCCGGCTCGGAAGCGGC
>DASSGM010000092.1:0-7124 GCA_035693465.1 Bradyrhizobium sp.
ACGAAGAAGTCGTTCGTCAGCGTTTCCGGCTTCTTGGTGAAGACGCCGTGCTTCAAGTTGCCCGCATTGGCGCCGAGCACGCGCAGGCCGCCGACGAGCACCGTCATCTCAGGTGCTGTCAGCGTCATCAGTTGCGCCCGATCCACCAAGGCCTCCTCCGGCCTCATGAACTGCCTCTTGCCGCTGATATAGTTGCGGAAGCCGTCAGCGCGGGGCTCGAGCGGTGCAAAGGAAGCGGCGTCGGTCTGCTCCTGCGACGCGTCCATGCGGCCGGGCGTGAACGGGACCGTCACGGTCAGACCGGCATCCTTCGCCGCCTTCTCGATCGCGGCGCCGCCACCGAGAACGATCAGGTCGGCGAGCGACACCTTCTTGCCGAACTCCTTCCGGATCGCTTCGAGCTTCGAGAGGACCTTCGTCAACTCACGCGGATTGTTGACGTCCCAATCCTTTTGCGGCGCAAGCCGAATGCGCGCGCCGTTCGCGCCGCCGCGCTTGTCGGAGCCGCGGAACGTGGACGCCGACGCCCAGGCGGTCGAGACCAGCTGGGAAACGGACAGGCCGGACGCGAGGATTTTCGCCTTCAGAGCCGCAATGTCCTGCTCCCCGATCAGCGGATGATCCACCGCGGGGATCGGGTCCTGCCAGATCAGCGTTTCCTTCGGCACGAGCTTGCCGCGATAGCGCACGATCGGCCCCATGTCGCGGTGCGTGAGCTTGAACCAGGCGCGGGCAAAAGCGTCCGCGAACTGGTCCGGATGCTCGTAGAAGCGCCGCGAGATCTTCGCGTAAGCCGGGTCGACGCGCAGCGACAGGTCGGTCGTCAACATGGTCGGCACATGCTTCTTCGACTTGTCGAAAGCGTCCGGGATCGTGGCTTCCGCACCTTTCGCCTTCCACTGCGGTACACCGGCCGGGCTCTTCGTCAGCTCCCATTCGTTTTCGAACAGGTTCTCGAAGAAGTGGTTGCTCCATTTGGTCGGAGTCTGCGTCCAGGTGACTTCCGGGCCACCGGTGATCGCATCGGCGCCGACGCCGGTGCCATGCTTGCTCTTCCAGCCGAGGCCCTGATCCTCAAGCGCGCCGGCTTCCGGCTCCGGCCCGACCAGCGACGGATCGCCGGCACCGTGGGCCTTGCCGAAAGTGTGACCGCCGGCAATCAGCGCGACGGTCTCTTCGTCGTTCATCGCCATGCGGAAGAACGTCTCGCGGATGTCCTTGGCTGCTGCGACCGGGTCCGGATTGCCGTTCGGTCCTGCCGGATTGACGTAGATCAGGCCCATCTGCACGGCGCCAAGCGGCTCCGCGAGCTGGCGTTCGCCGCTGTAGCGTTCGTCGCCAAGCCAGGTGCCCTCGGGACCCCAGTAAAGCTCTTCAGGCTCCCAGACATCGGCACGGCCACCCGCGAAACCGAACGTTTTGAAGCCCATCGACTCGAGGGCGACGTTGCCGACAAGGACCATCAGGTCGGCCCACGAAATTTTGCGGCCATACTTCTGCTTGATCGGCCACAGCAACCGGCGCGCCTTGTCGAGGTTCGCGTTATCCGGCCAGGAATTCAGAGGCGCGAAGCGCTGCTGTCCGGCGCCGGCGCCGCCTCGGCCGTCGGTGATGCGGTAGGTGCCCGCCGCGTGCCAGGCCAAGCGGATGAACAGTCCACCGTAGTGACCGAAGTCGGCCGGCCACCACTCCTGCGAGTCCGTCATCAAGGCACGCAGGTCCTTGATCACGGCGTCAATGTCGAGGCTCTCGAATTCCTTGGCATAGTCGAACGCTTCGCCCATCGGGTCGGCGGCGGGCGCGTTCGTATGGAGCACGCCGATATCGAGGTGCTCTGGCCACCAGTCGCGGTTCCTCGGTCCGTGGGTGCCGCCGGTGAACGGGCACTTGCCCGCGCCATCGTCAGTCTTTGCGTCCATGTTTTCCTCCTATCGCGTTTAGAATTTCAGGGCGAAGCGCACACGCCGCGCTCCGCATCGGCCGCGCCGAGTCCGCTGGCTGCTATGAGAAGCGTGCCACGGTGCCGATCGTTGATTGGCGGCGGTCAGCCATGGCTGTTGTTCCTTCCGGCAAGTGGGGCAGGGCGCGCATTTGACAAAGGGGGACCGCAGACGCATCGACCTGGAATGACCACGTCAGCCGGAGCCGCGGGGTCGGGGCCTCTCGCCAAATTCGCCGGACCCCACCTTGGAAGATATCTAACATCAGGTCCAGTCGAATTGTCTTGGGCCCTCGATCAGTTTATCTGATGGAGATGATCACGCTGCGACAGCTTCGTTATCTCTCGGCGCTCGCCAAGCATGGCCATTTTGGCCGCGCCGCCGAGGCCTGCGCCGTGACCCAGCCCGCTTTGTCCATGCAGATTCGCGACCTGGAGCGCACCCTTGGCGTCGCCGTGGTGGAACGGCGGCCGGGCGATGTGATGCTGACCGAAGTCGGGCGCGAAATCGCGCGGCGGGCTGAGGACGTGCTCACGGCCTCGCGCGATCTGGTTGACTTCGCCCGTCAGCGCAGCGGCCTGCTCACTGGCCGGCTGACCCTTGGGGTGATTCCATCACTGGCGCCCTATCTGCTGCCGCGCATTCTCCCGCTGCTGCAGACGAGGTTTCCGGAATTGTGGCTGGAACTGCGGGAAACCCAGACCAGGCAACTTGTCCAGGACATCAAGAGCGGCGCGCTCGACGCGGCGATGCTCGCATTGCCGCTCGGCGAGCCCGACATCGATACTCTCGCACTTTTCGAAGACCTGTTTCTGTTGGCGGTGCCATCAAACGATCCACGCAATGAGGCGACGCGGGTTGCCGCGCAGGATATCGATCAAAGCCGGTTGATCCTGCTTGAAGATGGCCATTGCCTGCGCGATCAGGCACTGGCGTTCTGCGCGACAGCGGCGCGGGGCCGCGCCACCGGCGGCGCCGGGACGGCGTTCGGCGCCAGCAGTCTGACCACCGTGATGCAGATGGTCGCGAGCGGCTATGGCGTCACGTTGGTTCCGCAGATCGCCGCGGATGTCGAGCGGCGCGATCAGCGGGTGAAATTCCTGCGGCTGAAAAACCCGCAGCCTGGCCGCAGCATCGGACTTGCGTTCCGCCGCACCTCGCCGCGCAAGGCGGATTTTGCTGCGCTCGGCGAGGTGGTTAAAGAAAGTGTGGGCGGTGCATCAACAGGCTCGTCATTGCGAGCGAAGCGAAGCAATCCACACTCCTGAAGAAAGGATGGATTGCTTCGTCGCCTCGCTCCTCGCAATGACGGAGTGGGGGCACCCCGAGCGCTTATTGTCTTAAACGCCCAGCCTGCCTGCCTTGGCGGCAGCATAGCGCTCGGCGACCTTGTTCCAGTTGACGGTATTCCACCAGGCCTTGAGGTAATCGGCGCGGCGGTTCTGATAATTGAGATAGTAGGCGTGTTCCCAGACGTCGTTTCCCATGAGCACGCGCTTGCCGTCCATGATGGGAGTGTCCTGGTTCGGGCGGGCCTCGATCGCGAGCTTGCCGTCCCTGGTGACGGTTACGAATACCCAGCCCGAACCGAACTGGCGTCCGCCCGCGGCGTTGAAATCGGTCTGGAATTTTTCCAGGCCGCCGAGATCGCGATCGATCGTGGCCAGCACTTCGCCTTCGGGCTTGCCGCCGTTCGGCCCCATGATCTCCCAGAACATCGTGTGATTGGCGTGGCCGCCGAGATTGTTGCGCACCGCGAATTTGATGTCGTCATTCAGCGCGTTCAGGTTGCCGAGCACATCTTCCACGGCACTCGCTCCGAGCTGCGGGTTGGTCTTTGCGATGGTGTTGAGGGCGGCGACATAGGCTCCATGGTGCTTGTCGTGGTGGATTTCCATGGTCCTGGCGTCGATGTGCGGCTCGAAGGCATTGGTCGGATAGGCGAGCGGCGGCACCACGAATGGGCCGGTCGGCGCTGTCGGTGTGGCGGTGGACGCCTGAGCGAATACAGCGCGCGGCGTGGACGCGGCAGCCGCCAAGCCTGCAGCCGCGCTTAAAAGATGACGGCGCGATAACGACATGAAATCCCTCCTTGAAGGTGGTGAGCCTGCATTTCCCGATATGGATCATGGTAGCGGGCAAGCCCGGCGATTGAACCCAAAATCGAATTCAAATTCACGTGGCTTCGTGTCCTGGGTTCCGGATGCCGCAACACGGTCGCGCAGCGTCGCCCCTAAACAAGAAGGGCGGCCCCTCGGCCGCCCTTCTCGCAATCCGCAAAGGACCGGGAATTACTCGCCGGCGGCTTCGCGCGGCGGCGCCGGCTCGGCCTTCTGCTTGGCCTCGAGATCCTCGCCGGTGACCTGATCGACGGCCTTCATCGACAGCCGCGTCTTGCCGCGATCGTCGAAGCCGAGCAGCTTGACCTTGACCTTGTCGCCTTCCTTGACGACGTCTGAGGTCTTCTGCACGCGGTTGGCCGCGAGCTGGCTGATGTGGACCAGACCGTCCTTGGCGCCGAAGAAGTTCACGAACGCGCCGAATTCCATCACCTTGACCACGGTGCCATCATAGATCTGGCCGACTTCCGGATCGGAAGCAATCGACTTGATCCACTTGATCGCGGCCCTGATCGATTCGCCGTCGGCGGAGGCGACCTTCACGGTGCCATCGTCGTCGATGTTGACCTTGGCACCAGTCTTCTCGACGATTTCACGGATCACCTTGCCACCGGTGCCGATCACTTCGCGGATCTTGTCGGTCGCAATCTTGAAGGTCTCGATGCGCGGCGCGTATTCGCCAAGTTCGGCGCGCGCAGCGTTGAGGGCCTTGGACATTTCGCCCAGAATATGGATCCGGCCTTCCTTGGCCTGGCCGAGCGCGATCCGCATGATCTCCTCGGTGATCCCCGCGATCTTGATGTCCATCTGCAGCGAGGTGATGCCATGATCGGTGCCGGCCACCTTGAAATCCATGTCGCCGAGATGATCCTCATCGCCAAGGATGTCGGAGAGAACGGCAAAGCGCGAACCCTCGAGAATGAGGCCCATGGCGATGCCCGCGGTCGGCCGCTTTAGCGGCACGCCCGCATCCATCAGCGCCAGTGAAGCGCCGCAAACGGAAGCCATCGACGAGGATCCGTTGGATTCGGTGACCTCCGAGACCACGCGCACGGTGTAGGGGAATTCGTGATGCGGCGGCAGCACCGGGTGGATAGCGCGCCACGCCAGTTTGCCATGGCCGATCTCGCGGCGCTTGGTGCCGCCGAGCCGCCCGGTTTCACCGACCGAGTAAGGCGGGAAGTTGTAGTGCAGCAAAAATGTTTCTTTGTACGTTCCCGACAAGGCATCGACGTATTGCTCGTCCTCGCCGGTGCCGAGCGTGGTCACCACCATGGCCTGGGTTTCGCCGCGGGTGAACAGCGCCGAGCCGTGGGCACGGGGCAATACGCCGACCTCGGCGATGATGTTGCGGACAGTCTTGACGTCTCGGCCGTCGATGCGCTTGCTGGTGTCGAGAATGTTCCAGCGAACGATCTTGGCTTCCAGTTCCTTGAACACGGCGGCGATGCGCAGCTTGTCGTATTTCGGCTCCTGGTCTTCCGGGAAGTAATGCGCCATCACTTTTTCTTTGGCCTTGCCGACCGCCGCATAGCGGTCTTGCTTGACCGGGATCGCATAAGCGGCGCGCAGGTCCTGCTCAACCAGGGCGAGAATTTCCTTTTCCAGCGTGCTCTCGTCGACGAGCGCGACTTCGCGCGGCTCCTTGGCGGCCTTTTCGGCGAGCTCGATGATTGCCTTGATCACGGGCTGGAAATGCCGGTGCCCGAACATCACGGCGCCAAGCATGATGTCTTCGTTGAGTTCCTTGGCCTCCGATTCCACCATCAGCACGGCGTCGGCGGTGCCGGCGACGACCAGGTCGAGCTGGGATTCGGTCATTTCGTCGAGTGTCGGATTGAGCACGTATTCGTCGTTGATGAAGCCGACGCGGGCCGCACCGATCGGACCCTTGAAGGGCACGCCGGACAGCGTCAGCGCCGCGGACGAAGCCACCATCGCCAGAATGTCGGGATCATTCTCCATGTCGTGCGACAGTGTCGTCACGATCACCTGGGTCTCATTGCGCCAGCCATCGACAAACAGCGGGCGGACCGGGCGGTCAATGAGCCGGGAGACCAGTGTCTCCTTTTCGGTCGGCCGTCCTTCGCGTTTGAAATAGCCGCCGGGAATGCGGCCCGCGGCGTAGGTTTTTTCCTGATAGTCGACGGTCAGCGGCAGGAAGTCGACGCCTTCGCGGGGCGTCTTCGCGGCGACGACGGTGGCGAGCACGACGGTCTCGCCGTAAGTGGCCATGACGGCGCCGTCGGCCTGACGGGCGATTTTTCCTGTTTCAAGCTTGAGGGGACGTCCACCCCAGTCGATCTCGACTGAATGAATATTGAACATAGTGGTCTTCTTTCATGGTTTCACGAAAGCCAAGGACCCTTCAAAACGCAAAAACCATGCGCAAGATGGCGAGACGCTGATTGCGGTGACGTCGCAGACTCAGCGCCCGGCGATCCTGCCATGGTCTTTAAGTTTCGAATGGCGTCCATCCTTCCGATGGTACGGGCATCTTGCCCGTTACGCCCAGCTGCCGGATTGCCGCTGGACGCTGTTGCGCATGATCACTTTCGAGAACCTCAACAATGGTTTTTCGGATCATGCAAAAACGCGCGCAACGAGTGCGCGCGAACTGAATAAATCAACGACGGATGTTATGCTTTTCAAGCAGCGCCTTGTAACGCGCCTCGTCCTTCCTCTTGATGTAATCGAGAAGCGAACGACGCGTCGACACGAGCTTCAAAAGGCCGCGACGCGAATGGTTGTCCTTCACGTGGGTCTTGAAATGCCCGGTGAGGTTGTTGATGCGTTCCGACAGGATCGCGACCTGAACCTCGGGCGAGCCGGTGTCGCCGGCCTTGGTGGCATTCGTCTTGATGACTTCCGCTTTGCGTTCGGCGGTAATCGACATCGTCAAACTCTTCCATTGCTGCGAGCCGAACTGGCAGTCAGTCCGGTCAGGTTGAACACGCGCTTGGGGATGAGTTCGCCATTGCCAATTTCGGCGAGGGCCAGAAGCCGGCCTGCCACCGTGACATAGACTGTGCCGCTACAATTGGGCGCATCCCGTCCGCGCAAC
>DASSGM010000093.1:0-23896 GCA_035693465.1 Bradyrhizobium sp.
TGGACGAAGGGCAACACCCCCGTGGCGATTGAAGTCAAGAATATCGTCAAGAGATTCGGCACATTTGCCGCGCTCGACGGCGTCGATCTGAAAGTCGCCAATGGCGAATTGCTGGCGCTGCTCGGGCCGTCGGGCTCGGGCAAGACCACACTGCTGCGGATCATTGCCGGGCTGGATTGGCCTGACGTCGGCGAGGTTTCGTTCGACGGCGAGAATGCGCTCGCCCGCGGGGCCAGTGAGCGCCATGTCGGGTTCGTGTTCCAGCACTACGCGCTGTTCCGCCACATGACGGTGTTCGAAAATGTCGCGTTCGGGTTGCGGGTGCAGCCGCGCGCGGCTCGCAAGGACGAGGCCGGCATCCGCGCCCGGGTCAAGGAATTGCTGGATCTGGTGCAGCTCGACTGGCTTTCCAATCGCTACCCGAGCCAACTGTCGGGTGGGCAGCGCCAGCGCATTGCGCTGGCGCGCGCGTTGGCGATCGAGCCGCGCATCCTGCTCTTGGATGAGCCGTTCGGTGCGCTCGATGCCAAGGTACGCAAGGAATTGCGGCAATGGTTACGCTCGTTGCATTCCGAAATCCACGTGACCTCGATCTTCGTCACCCACGATCAGGAAGAGGCGCTCGAAGTCGCCAACCGGGTGGTGGTGATGGACAGGGGACGCATCGAGCAGATCGGCACTCCCGGCGAGGTCTATGACAATCCGGCGACGGCGTTCGTACACGGCTTCATTGGTGAATCGATCGTGCTGCCGGTGGAGGTTTGCGACGGTTGCGTGCGGCTCGGCGGCAAGCCGCTGAATATCACGGCGGACGGGGCTGGGTCTGGCGCATCGAAATTGTTCGTCCGCCGCCATGACATGCAGGTTGGGCCGGCCAGCAGCGGTGCGCTCGACGGCGCGGTGCGGCATGTCCGAACCTTTGGCCCGATCCAGCGCGCCGAGGTTGCGTTGTCGGGGACCGCGGGTGAGACCGTGATTGAGATCGATGCGCCCCGGGATCGGGAGCTTCAGATCGGCGAGATCATCGGATTGCACCCCCGCCGCTACCGCATTTTCGCCGCCCAGGACTGAAAACGTTCACTATTCAGCCACGGTTGGTATGCAACAACCACAATCCATTTTGGGGGAACCTGGATTTATGCGTGGGGCGATCGCGATTATCGGGCTTTTGGTGCTAGGCGGCTGCGCCGGGGACGTGTCCACTCTCGACCAGCCAAGCATGTATGTCAGCATGGCCAATGGCGGGACCAAGCTCGATCCCCAGGCTGCGGCCTCGATGATATCGCTTTACCGGCAGAACAACGGGCTTGGCGGCGTGGCGGTCGATGACCAGCTCATGAAGCTTGCGGAATCGCAGTCGCAGGCGATGGCAAGCCGCAACAAGCTCGATCACGAGGTCAAGGCGCCGCTGGCGCGACGCCTGAATGCGTCAGGATATCCGGCGACGGTCGCGGTGGAAAATGTGTCTGCCGGATATCACACCCTGGCGGAAGCATTTTCCGGCTGGCGTGACTCGGCCCCGCACCGGGCAAATATGCTGAAAAATGGTGTCACAAAATTAGGCATTGCGGCGAGCTATGCTCCAAACACCAAATACAAGGTGTTCTGGACGCTCATTCTTGCATCATCGGAGACCGGATAACTGGGGCGTGATCCGCGTCTTTCCTCTCGGCGATTGACGCCGTCGCGAACTGACGCCACGCTGTGATTGTTTTTTTATAGACGCCACAATGCAGTCGTTTTTTATTTTGGTCGTATGACATTGGATCGGCGGTCATGATGGATCACTCCAACCCAGCGCCAGCAAAGACGCCCGCGACAGCGCAGCGCGTGCTGGTTCTGCAAGGCGGCGGCGCGCTCGGCTCCTATCAGGCCGGCGCCTATCAGGCCTTGTGTCATTTTGATTTCGAGCCGGAATGGATCGCCGGCATCTCGATCGGCGCACTCAACGCCGCGATCATTGCCGGCAATCCGCGGGAAAAGCGGATCGGACGTCTCAAGGAATTCTGGGAAATGGTTTCTGCGCCAGTGCCCTGGAATCCGATTACCAAGAGCGACCGCGGGCGTTCGCTCTTCAACGAGACCAGCGCCGCCTTGATCGCCACCTTCGGCGTCCCCGGCTTTTTCACGCCGCGTTTTCCCCCGGCGCCGCTGTGGCCGCAGGGCAGCGCGCAATCGCTGAGCTATTACGACACCGCCCCGCTCCAAAAGACGCTGGAGCGTCTGGTTGATTTCGACCGCATCAATGATCTGAAGACCCGGCTCAGCGTCGGCGCGGTGAGTGTGACCACCGGCAACTTCAAATATTTCGATAATTTCGAGTTCAAGAAGCTCGGCAAGAAAATCGGGCCGGAGCACATCATGGCGTCGGGCGCCCTGCCGCCGGGCTTTCCTTCGGTCGTCATTGAAGGTGAGCATTTCTGGGATGGCGGCATCGCCTCGAACACGCCGCTCGATTATGTGCTGGATGAAGCAGGCAGGAACGACCTCTTGATCTTTCAGGTCGATCTGTTCAGTGCCCGCGGCCTGCCGCCTACCTCACTTCTCGACGCCGCCGAGCGCGAGAAAGACATCCGCTTTTCCAGCCGCACCCGCATGAATACCGACAAGAACCGTCAGATCCACAACGCCCGCAAGGCGGTGCGCGATCTGATCAGCAAATTGCCCGATGATCTCAAGAACGATCCATCGGTCGAGTTTCTGCGCGAAGCCGCCAAGGAAAACACCGTCACCGTGGTGCATCTGATCTACCGCAGCAAGAACTACGAATCGAACTCCAAGGATTATGATTTTTCCCGCATCGGCATGGTCGAGCACTGGGAAGCGGGGGTGCGCGACGTTCATCTCTCGATGCGTCACAAGGAATGGCTCGAGCGGCCGCAATCCGGCGAAACCATGGTGACTTACGACCTCGCAGGCGATAGTCCCGAAACCATCGGCGACAAACAGGAGAGTAAATGAAATGGGCACCTTGACAGGCAAGACCGCGGTAGTGACCGGCTCGACCAGCGGCATCGGACTGGCGTATGCGCGCACCTTTGCCGGCGCCGGCGCCAATATCGTCCTCAACGGCATGGGCGCGCCAGCCGACATCGAGAAGGAGCGGGCCGGTATCGAGGCGGATTTCAAGGTCAAGGCGGTCCATTCGCCCGCCGACATGAGCAAGCCTGCGCAGATCGCAGAGATGATCGCGCTGGGAGAAAAGACCTTCGGCTCGGTCGACATTCTGGTCAACAACGCCGGCATCCAGTTCGTGTCGCCGATCGAGGAGTTTCCGCCGGAGAAATGGGAAGCGATCATTGCGATCAACCTGTCGTCGGCGTTTTATGGCATCCGCGCCGCCGTGCCTGGCATGAAGAAGCGCGGCTGGGGCCGTATCATCAATACGGCTTCCGCGCATTCGCTGGTGGCCTCGCCGTTCAAGGCCGCTTACGTTTCGGCCAAGCACGGCATCGCCGGCCTCACCAAGACCGTGGCGCTCGAGCTTGCGACCTTCAAAATCACCTGCAACTGCATCAGTCCGGGTTATGTCTGGACGCCGCTGGTCGAGAAGCAGATTCCCGACACCATGAAGGCGCGCAACCTGACCAAGGAGCAGGTCATTCGCGACGTGCTGCTGGAAGCGCAGCCGACCAAGGAGTTTGTCACCTCCGAGCAGGTCGCGGCGCTGGCGCTGTTTCTCTGCGGCGACGACGCGGCGCAGATTACCGGCGCCAATCTGTCGATCGACGGCGGCTGGACCGCGGAATAGGGGACGCATCTCATGCCCCGCGAAGGCGGGGTATCCAGTACCCTGCGACCGGTCGAATTGAACTTCAGCGATTGCGACTACTGGATCACCCGCTTGCGCGGGTGATGACGGCGAACCAGATCGTGCCCTCAATCCAGATTGACGTTGAATTCGTAAGCGCGGTCGCCGCCGACCAGTGTCAATTTGAGCGCGGCGCCGTCGGGATTGGTGCCCGGAGGCAGGCCCTCGAGTTGGAAGGCGAAGCGCTTGACCCCGGGGGGGCTGTGTTCCAGCAGCCTCGGAACCGGCAGCGCCCAGTCCGGCGTTGGTCCTTCGACAAACAGGTCGACGGCCCTGGTGTCGGGCACGGCCACGTCGACCAGCACTGTGGATTTCCCGTCGCGCTTGACGTCTCGGATGGTCAACGGGTTGGGATCTCCGACATTGGCCGGCTTGGGCACCGCGTCGAGGGCCGCGAACAGCGCGCTGTCCTCGGTGCTCGCCACGCTGGTGATGGCGAGCTCGGCGCTGGCCTCGACCGGGATGCAGAGTTTCTCGCACACCGCGTAATTGATATCGGCGCGAAGCGTCACCGGTTTGTCGGCATTTTTCGCGACAATCCGCAGCGGCAGCACGACCTGGTTGTGATAACCGAACGAATGGCCGCTGGCGCCGTCGTCGAATTTCGTCGGGGCGGGCCACAGCACGGTGACGGCCTCGATATTTTCCGATTTGGAGAAATCGAAGCGCGGCGGCACGCCGGAATCGCCGGGCGTCCGCCAGTAGGTTTTCCATCCCGGCTGCAGCTGAAAGGCGATGCCGCCCAGCAGCACCGCCCCGCTGCGCGATCCCGCCAGCAGCCGGACCGCCGAATGTCCGTCCCGTTGCCATGGCGAGGCATCCTGGGCGCGGGCTTCGAGCGCCAGGGATGAAGCCAGTAAAGTTGCGGCAAAGCCGAGCGCGGCACGCATGGGAACCATCACCACCATGGGACGTCTTTACAGCCTGGGGAAGGTGCAAACCATTGAATTGCTTGTGATGCAATTCTGAGGCGGCGACAAGCTTGATTGACAGAACCGGCACCCAATATCAGGATGTAAATCAACTGGGAGTCCTTCGCGGATGGACCCTGAAGGCAAGACACCGAGGTTTGTTGGCCGCCAGGCCGCCGGCATCGGCGACAGCTCGTCCGAGCGCGGCTATCTCGACGGTCGGCTGCTGATCGCGATGCCGGTAATGGGAGATCCGCGCTTCGAGCGTTCGGTGATCTATCTCTGCGCGCATTCCTCCGAAGGCGCCATGGGCATCATCGTCAACCGTCCGGCGGGCAGTATCGACTTTCCCGAATTGCTGGTGCAGCTCGACATCATCAAGAAGGCCGATCAGATCAAGCTGCCGGAAAATGCCGAAAGCATGAAGGTGCTGAAAGGCGGTCCGGTCGAGACCGGCCGCGGCTTCGTGCTGCATTCGAGCGATTTCTTCATCAAGGACGCCACGCTGAAGATCGACGATGGAATTTGCCTGACCGCCACGGTGGATATCTTGAAGGCGATCGCGAAGGGCGCCGGGCCGAAGCACGCCATCCTCGCGCTCGGCTACGCCGGCTGGGCGCCCGGACAGCTGGAAACCGAGATCCAGGACAATGGCTGGCTGCATTGCGATGCCGATCCGGACCTGATCTTCGGTGGCGACATCGAGGAGAAATACAGCCGCGCCCTGCGCAAGATCGGGATCGATCCCGGCATGCTCTCGAACGAAGCGGGGCATGCGTAAGCCCGCTGTCATGCCCCGCGGAGGCGGGGCATCTAGTAATCACCGGCGTGCGTAATCACTGGATCGCCCGCTTTCGCGGGGCGATGACGATCTCTTGCAACGATGGGCTTCGTGCCTCTGTGTCTCTACTCCGCCGCCTGCTGGGCCACCGTCGGTTCGGTGCCCGCCACCGTGGCGCGGCGCATGTCGCGCGGCTGCGACTGGTCGTAGCGTCGCACCCGGTGCATGGTCTGGCGGTTGTCCCACATCACAAGGTCATGCACCGTCCATTTGTGAACGTAGACGAATTGCGGTTGCGTGGCGTGCTCGGTGAGATCGCGCAGCAACAGCCGCGCCTCCGGCGCCGTCATGCCGACGATCGCGCCGGCATGAGACGACAGATACAGCGACTTGCGGCCGTGCACCGGGTGCGTGCGCACCAGGCGCTGCAGCACCGGCTTGAACATCTGCTTTTCTTCGTCGGTATAATCGACGAAGCCCAGCGAGCCGCGGGAATACATCAGCGAATGCTCGCAGATCAGGTCCTCGATCTCCGCCTTGGTCTCGTTGTCGAGCGCGTCATAGGCAGCGCGCATGTCGGCGAACTCGGTATTGCCGCCCTTGGGGTTGACCACGCGCGCTGACAGCAGCGAAAACTTCGCTGGAATCGGCCGGAACGAGCTATCGGAATGCCACAGGCAGTTGCCGAGGTTGAACAAATGAGCACGGCTGTCGCGCGGCAGTGGCGTGCCGTCCTTGCCGAGGTTGGAGACGTCGTTAAGTCCGGTGCTAAGCCGGGAATCCTGCGGCTTGACAATATTGCCGCCGTGCGGATTTTCGCGTTCGCCGAAATTGCGCGCAAACGCCAATTGCTGCTCGTCGGTGATGTCCTGGTCGCGGAACAGCAGCACGGCGTATTTATCCATGCCGCCTTCGATATCCCTGGCCTCCTGCGACGTCAGCGGCTTGCGCAGATCGACGCCCGTGACTTCACCGAAAAAATGCGGGTGAAGTTGCCGGATTGAGACGGTCATGGCGTTTCTCCTGATCGGGACGGCCGGTTGCCCCGCTCCATTTGCGTAAAAAGCTACTCCCGGACATCGCGATGTCAACGCGTCGCGACGCATGCCCGCCTTCAGGCATTGCGCGCCATCAGGCCGCCGTCCACCGGGATGATCGCGCCGGTCAGGAACGACGCCGCCGGCAGGCACAGGCTCAGCGTCATGTGCGCGACCTCCTCGGGATCGCCGTAGCGGCCGAGCGCGGTTCTGCGCCTGGCATAGATCGCCTTGTGCTCGTCGCTGATCCGCGCCGTCATGGCAGTTGTGATCGGCCCCGGACAGATGCAGTTCACGGTGATGCCGTCGCAGCCGAGTTCCACCGCGAGCGAACGCGTCAATCCGACCACGCCGGCTTTCGCCGCGGAATACGGGCTGTGCAACGCGGTGGCGCCGAGCGCCTCGGTGGAGGCGATGTTGACGATCCGCGGAGATCTCGATTTGCGCAAATGCGGCAGCGCCGCGCGGATCACGCGCTGCTGCGCGGTGAGCATCACGGCCAGCCCCTTGGTCCACGCCTCGTCATAGCCATCGTCATCGATCGCGACGCGCACCGAGATTCCGGCATTGTTGACAAGAATATCGAGCCCGCCGAAATGCGCTGCGATATCGTTGACGACCGCTGTGATGTCATCGCGGTTGGCGACGTCGAGCGCCCAGGGCTTGCCGCTTCCTCCGCTCGCCGCGATCTCCGCGGCGACGGCTTGCGCGCCCTCGGCCCTGTAGTCGGTCACCGCCACGTTGGCGCCTTCGGCTGCGAACACCCGCGCGGTGGCGCGGCCCATGCCGCTGGCCGCGCCGGTGACAACAACGGTCAATCCTTTGACCGACCGGCTGAGTTCTTTGAAATCGGACATCGAATGCTCGCTGACGATGATGTCGTGCACTGCAAGATTGACAAGGCTGGCACCGATCCGCAGAGAGGTCAAACCACGCGAAATAGAGCATCGAGGGTGCGATGAACGAATTGGATTTCAGCGGCAAGCAGGTTCTGGTGGTGGGCGGCTCCAGCGGCATCGGCAACGGTATCGCGCAAGCGTTCCGTGCCAAGGGCGCGCGCGTGCATGTTTGCGGTACCCGCGCCTCCGCCGCCGATTATTCGCCGGCCGAGGGATCGCATCTCGAGGGTCTCAACTACATGCAGCTCGATGTCAGCGATGCCAACGCGATCGAGAATTTCAAGCCACCGTTCGACCGCCTCGACGTGCTGGTGCTGGCGCAGGGCGCGGTGATCTACCGGCGCGGCGAATTCGAGATAAGCGGATTTCGCAAGGTACTTGAAGTCAATCTGATCAGCCTGATGGCTTGCGCGACAAAATTTCACGCGCTGCTGAGCGCGGCCAGGGGTTCATTGATCATCGTCAGTTCGACCGCCGCCTATCATGCGACCAAGGGCAATCCGGCCTACAATGCTTCGAAAACCGGCGCCGTCGGATTGACCCGAACGCTTGGCCAGGCGTGGGCGGAAAATGGTATTCGCGTCAACGGCATCGCGCCAGGCCTGGTCGACACCAAGATGACCAGGGTGACGACATCGAATCCGAAGCGGCTTGAGGGCGCGATCGAGCGGATCCCGCTGAAGCGGCTGGGAACACCGGCCGACATGGCGGGCGCCGCGCTGTTTCTGGCGTCGCCGCTGGCCTCCTACATGGTCGGTCAAACCCTTGTCGTGGACGGCGGCCTCATTCTGTAAGCCGTAGGAACCGGATCGCGTCTTGCCGGTTAGCTCACCGACAACCCAAGGAGTGGACGCGATGGACAAGGACCGAATTGTGGGCGCGGCCAAGGATGCCGCCGGTAAGGTCGAAGGCGCAGTCGGCGATATCGCCGGCGATACGAAAACCCAGGCTTCCGGCCGCGCCCGCGAGGCCGCAGGCACGGTGCAGAATCTGTATGGCCAGGCCAAGGATGCGGCGCGCGAGGCCAAGGATGTCGCCCGCGAAGCCACCGATGCCGCCGTCAGCTATGCCAAGGAAGCTTATGAGAGCAGCGGCGACACGGTCCGCGAAGGCTCGCAAGCCGTGGCGAGGAAGGTGCAGGAGAATCCGCTCGGTGCGCTATTGGTCGCAGCCGGCATCGGCTTTGCGCTGGCGCTGTTGATGACGCGCCCGCCGCGCCGTCCGCCACCGCGCTGGCGATACTAGCTGAGTTGACCTTCAATGTCATTCCGGGACACGCATCTTCGCGTGGACCGGGAATCCAGAAGTATTGGAACGAGATCCCGGGTTCGCGCCGACGTGCGCCCTCAGATGTGCAATTGCAGATCGGGGAATGACGCTGTCAGCGGTTACCGCCCGAAAAATCCCGGTGCCCACGCCGACGGTCCGACATTGCCCGGCAGCCGTGGTCGCTGCACGTTTCCAAAAAAGTCCCGCGGCGCCGGTGCACTGGATTGGATCGGTCGAGGCTTTTTCGGCTTTGGCAGCGCACTGGGTGCCGCCGCCGTTCCATCAGGCGAAACGGAAGCCGACGGCGTTTCGCCCTTTGCCTGTTCGCGTCCGACTTCGCGGCGCGGCCAGGAGAAATCATCGGCGCGGCCCGCGGGCGGTGCCAGCGGCTCACCCTTCACCAAGGTTCGCGCGGCGAGCGCATCGACTGCGGCCGGGCGCGAGCCGGGGCCGCCGAGCAATTGATCGGTGCCGACCGAGGATGCGACCAGCGGCAGTATCGGTCCCGCCAGCGGACGCGGCGCCGGCTGTCCCGGCAACGCATTGGCGTCCGGCGTCGCCGGTTCGGTCGGCAGCGCAATCGGCGCGGAGCGGGCCGCGAGCAGCCGCGTGATCTCGCGCTCGACATAATGCGCAAGCTTGCGTGCGCCGGGCTGGGTGAAATACACGCCGTCATAGGAGCGCAGGCGCCGGATCTGACCCTGGAAGTCCGGGCCCTGCTGCAAGAAGCGGCCGGCTTCGTCGACGAATCCGTCCCAGATATCGACATAGGTGATGCCGGCCTTGCTGGCGGCCTCGCGATACAGCGAATCCAGGAACAACATGTCCGCGGTCGGCTTGGCGCCGCGCAATGCGGGCAGGCCAACCCACAGCACCGGCACACCCTTGGATTTCAGGACGCCGATCATCTCGTCGATTTTCCTGGTGTAGAGCTCGACCCAGCGTTCCTCGCGAAACTCATAAAGCCCGTTCGGCGAGCGCGCGCTCTTCTCTGGCGTGGTGGCCGGCGGCGGATCGTTATTGTCGTTTGCGTCGTCCGGAGACAATTCGGTATCGACCGCCTTGTCCTCGGGCTTTGCGGCAGTATCGGTTGCGCCCCCCGGCTTCGCGCCGGATTTCGCGTCTGCGGGCTTGGCCTCCGGCTTGGCCTTGGCGTCCTTCTTGTCGGTCTTTTTGTCGGCTGCCTTGCTGTCAGGTTTTTCGACGACGGGCTCGCGCATCGCCATCCGGTCATTGAGCCCGAGCATCACGACGATGGCGTCCGGCTTCTCGGTGGCGAGAATGCCCCTGGCGGCGGCGGGCCAATCGACCGGATCGCCCTTGGGCTGGTATTTGATCAGACCAGAGATGGTCTTGTGCTTGCGGATCACGCCCATATCCGGCCGCTCGGCATAGGCGTCCTCGAGACCGTAGGCGAGCCAATCGGCCATCGCATCGCCGAGCACCAGCACGTTGCGCTCCGGCACGGTCTCGCGCTTCTCCGGTGGCGGCGCCTTGGAAAAATCCTCACGGATCACCCTTTTGGGCGCCTGCTGCTGCTGGAATGGTGCAAAAAAATCGCCGCCAAACCAGCCGCCACCGCCGCCATAACCACCGCCGCCGCCGCGCGGCGGCGGACGCTGCGGCCCACCGAAATTGCCGAAATTGCCGAAATTGAAAAACTGCGCGGAGGCCGGTCCGGCAATCCCGACCAATAGCGCGATCGCAACCGCCAGCGCGACCAGGGGGCCGGGTTCGGTGAACACGCGCAAAAAGGATTTTGTCTTTGGCATGCGGCTCGGCGGTAATGGATCGGTGGCAACCACTATTATAATGGAATCAGGCCGCAAGCGGGCAGATTCATCACCATAAACGGGGCATCGGCCGCCGCCGTCAAGGTCGCCGGGAAAACCCTGCTTCAGGGTTACTTTTCAGGCTGAAGAGCAGCATTTCACCGCCCCCTGAGCCGTTCCAGCACGTCGGAGGAGGCAAATCCGTCGGCGGGCGCCCCGATCGAGGCCTGGAAGCCGCGCAGGGCCTCGCGCGTCTGGCCGCCGAGCTGGCCGTCGGGGGTGCCGCGATAGAAGCCCCGCTGCGCCAGCAGCTGCTGCAATTCCAGCCGCTCGGCGCGGGTCAGTTCCCGTTCCTGGCGCGGCCAGGGCTGCACGAAAGGTGCGCCGCCGCGCAACCGGTCGGCGAAGTGGCCGATCGCCAGCGCGTAAGCCTCCGCCGGATTGTATTTCATGATCACCCGGAAATTCTGCATCATCAGGAAGCCCGGTCCCTCGGTGCCGGCGGGTGCCAACAGATAGGCCTTGTCGGCCGCATGCGGGAAAGGCCGGCCGTCGGCGCGCTTCAACCCGAGATGCTCCCACTGCGCGATGGTCATCGCTTTCGCCTGGTCCGCCAGCATGTAATTGAAGCCCGGAGGCACGACGACCTCATGGCCCCAGCTCTGGCCGGGCTGCCAGCCATCCTTTTTCAGGTTGTTGGCGGTGGAAGCGATCAGGTCGGCCGGGTTGTCGACCACGTCGCGGCGTCCGTCGCCGTCGGCATCCACGGCGTAGCGCTTGAACGCGGTCGGCATGAACTGCGTGGGACCAAACGCTCCGGCCCAGGAGCCGCGCATCTGCTCGGGGCGCAAATCGCCGCGGTGCAGGATTTCAAGCGCCGAGAGGAATTCGTCGCGAAAATATTTCTGGCGGCGGCCGATGCAGGAAAGCGTCGCGGTGGATTGCAGCACGCTGCGATCGCCCATCTGGGTGGAGTAGTTCGATTCGATGCCCCAGATCGCCGCGATTGTATAGCGGTCGACGCCATAGGCTTTTTCCACGGCGTCGAACTGCGGTTTGTATGTGGCCAGGATCTCGCGACCCTTGGCGAGGCGGTTATCGTTCACCAGGATGTCGAGATAATCCCAGATTGACTTGGTGAATTCGGGCTGCGAATCCATCAAATCCATGATGCGCAGATCGGGCTCGAGGCCTGCGGTAAAGCGCTGGAAGCTTTGCTGCGAGATGTTGCGGCGTGCGGCGTCGGGCCACATCGAGGCGACGCAATTTTCGAAGTTCGCCGCCGCATCCCGGATCGCTCGCGCGGTCATCAGCGGGTGGCCGGAGGCACCGTCCTCGCCGCTCCATGGCGGCGCCGCTGTGGGCGCCGCTTGCGCTTGCGCCTGCGCCGAAGTGCCGGGCCGCAGGGGCGATGGAGCCGCCTGGCTGCCTTTGGAAAACGAGCCGGTGAAGATGTTGTCGAAAAGGCTTAAGGGGCCGCCGCTTGACGGCTGCGCGCACGCCTCGCTCGCTAATAACAACGCTGCGGCCATCATCGCCGCACCGGTTCGTCGGCTTGCCAAGCGTTTGGTCCGTCGCGTCATGTCCCACCTTGCGTTGCCCAAGGATATCCCGCTTCAGGAGGCCTGATTGCGGTTTCCAACAGCTTAACAAGGCGAGATTTTGGTGCTTGTTTCGTTGTTCCGGCCAAGGCCCTGGAACCGCGTAGCACGCCCCGACTTCCTGTACGCTTCACGATCCGTCGCCGATCACACAACCGTCTTTGTTCCCGGCTGCAAACCGGCTACCAAGGCCCGATCAAACACACCTTCCGCACGCTCTCAAAGGCACCGCGACAGCCCCATGAAAATCCGCAAAGCCGTCTTCCCGGTCGCCGGCCTCGGCACCCGTGTCCTGCCCGCCACCAAAGCGATGCCGAAGGAAATGCTGACCATCGTCGACAAGCCGCTGATCCAGTATGTGGTCGATGAGGCCAGGGAGGCCGGGATCGAGCATTTCATCTTTGTCACCGGCCGCAACAAGGGCGTGATCGAGGACCATTTCGACAGGGTGTTCGAACTCGACGCCACGCTCGAAGCCCGCGGCAAAAAGGCCGAGATGGAGATTCTCGCACGCGACCAGCCCGAAGCCGGCGCCATGAGTTTTACGCGGCAGCAGGCGCCGCTCGGCCTCGGCCACGCGGTGTGGTGCGCCCGCGACATCGTCGGCGAGGAGCCGTTCGCGGTTTTGTTGCCGGACGAACTGGTGCTGCATACGCCGGGCTGCCTTGCGCAGATGATCGAGGCGGCGGGCAAGCTCGGTGACAAATCCAACCTGATTGCGGTGGAAGAAGTGCCCGCGCATCTCACCCATCAATACGGCATCTGTGGCGTCGGCAAGCGCCACAAGCACGGCAACATGTTCGAGGTCGACGGCATGGTGGAAAAGCCGGCCAAGGGCACCGCGCCGTCCAACCTTTCGATCACCGGCCGCTACATCCTGCAGCCCGAAATCTTCAGGATCCTGGAAACCCTGGAGCGCGGCGCCGGCGGCGAGATTCAGCTCACCGATGCGATGATCGGACTTTCGAAGACGCAAAGTTTCTACGGCGTCGAGTTCGAGGGCGAACGGCACGATTGCGGCTCGAAAGCCGGTTTCCTCCGCGCCAATATCGCCTACGCGATGGCGCGCGAGGATCTGCGCGACGGTCTGCGCGCCGAGATGAAGAAGTACCTGGAGGAGTGAACTCGGTGGCGCGCGCCCAACCGCGTCTGTCATCATCCGCGAAAGCGGATGATCCAGTATTCCGGGACGCCTGTGATCAATCACGGCCTTCCCGGCGTACTGGATGCCCGCTTTCGCGGGCATGACGGCTGAGAGGGTTCACACGTGAACGATTACGGCCCGCTGCGCGATTACCTGAAGAAACAGACGCTGCCGGAATTCGTGCTCAGCTTCGAAGAGATCGAGGAGATCATCGACGCGGCTCTGCCGCGCGCGGCGCACCGCGCGTCCTGGTGGGAGACCTCGCGCAGCCCGCAGGAGAAGATGCCGCAGCGCGAGGCCTGCCTTGCCGGTGGCTACATCGCCACACGGCTCGCCGACGGCAGGAGCGTACGGTTCAAGCGGATGAAGTGAGGTCGCTCGCCCAATCAACTTCGTGGCCGCGGCCCATGCCGCGTGATCTACCGACGAGGCAGGTTGGCTGAGACGGTCCAGCCGCTTGCGCCAAAGCTGACATGCCTAGGATTCCGCTCCACAGCGGCCCCAACTCGAGCAGGGTGCCACGGACAATCCCCGGTCAGGGAGTGAACTTGTAGGACAGACCTGCGCGCACCAGATCGATGGTCTGACGTCCGCCCCGATCGGTGCGCGGCAGATTAGGATTAGTGGGATCAGTCGAGACAAAGCTGCTCACGGATTCCACGGTACCAAAATCGTAGTGCAGATATTCGACCCGGCCGACCCAGTTGGGGCTGAACAGCAGGGCCTCCGCACCGGCGCCCGCGGCCCAACCGAAATGATCGCGCGCGCTTCTTGCCGTTTGCGTGAGCGCCCCGAAAGATGACGCGAAGCCGGTGCTCAGCGTCCGCTCGACCCGCTCCCACGCAAGACCCCCGGTTCCGTAAAGCAGAATATTCTGTACGGGGGTCCAGCCAAGGCGCGCACGCACGGTGCCGAGATATTTTACATTATCCGAGAGTGACTCATTAAACGAGAACGGCACTTCGCCGCCAGCGCTGAAAAGGGCAAATGGAGCTGAGGATCCCTTGATGCCGGTTCCTGTGACGTCGAGTTCAAGACCGGTGACGATGCTGGCGGTTTGCCAATTATATCCGGCGTGTCCGCCCACGGCCCAGCCTTTCGAGTCGATGCCGCGGATCGGATTAATGGAATCAACTTCGGTCAAAATGGCGAAATCGTTTTCCTTCCAGCCATAGCCGCCGTGAACGCCGAGATAGAAGCCCGCCCAGGAAGCAACCACCATCCGTGGCGCCTTGGCGTAAGGCACCGGGGCGATCGCCGCCGGCGGCCCAAACTTGTACGACAGGCCTGCGCGCACCACGTCGATGGTTTGGCTGCCCGCATGATCCGAAACCGTCCCGCTTGAGTCGGTGCGGCCGCTAACCGATTGCACCGCCCCAAAGTCGTAATGGAGATATTCGAGACGCCCGATCCAGTTGGTGCCGAATAACAGCGTTTCGACACCGGCGCCCGCCACCCAGCCGAACCTGTCGAACGGCGCTGTGAAGCTTTGGGTGTCCGTGAACCTCCCCGTCGGGAAAACTAAAGTTTCGGTGCGCTCAAAGCGTTCCCATCCCAATCCGGCGGTGCCATAAAGCAGCACATTTTCAGCGGGCAACCAGCCAACGCGGCCGCGCAGGGTGCCAAGATACTTTACATTGTCGGAACGAATAGCGGTCGTTGTTCCGTCGCCGTTAAAATAGGAAACGCTCGATGAGCCCTTGATGCCGGTGGCGCTCATATCAAGCTCGAAGCCTGTGACAAGGCGATCATATTGCCAATTATATCCGGCCTGACCGCCACCGATCCATCCCTGCGATTTGATGCCGTTGATCGTCACAAGCGGAGGATTGTTGACGACCTCGGTGAAATCGTTGTCTTTCCAGCCATAGCCGCCGTGCGCGCCGATGTAAAAGCCCGCCCACGATGAACGCGGGGCGACAACCGGGGCTTTGGCGTAGGGAACGGCGGAGGCCATTACGGAATCGCCGAATTTGTAGGAAAGGCCAGCACGGACGACATCGATGGTTTGATTGCCGCCGACGCTCGCAATCGAAACCTGGCCTCCCTGGGAGATACTGTTGAAAGTGAAAGCGCTCTCGGCCCTGCCGAAGTCATAGTGAAGGTATTCGATGCGTCCGATCCAGTGCGGACCAAACAGCATCGCTTCCACGCCCGCTCCCGCGACCCAGCCGAATCGGTCAAACGGCTGTCTGAAAAACTGTGATGACGTAAAATCCGGGTTGACGGTCAGAGCCGAGCTCGTCCGCTCGTAACGCTCCCAGCCAAGGCCCGCGGTTCCGTAGAGAAGGACGGTATCGGTCGGCAGCCAACCCACGCGGCCGCGCGCGGTTCCGAGATATTTGACCCTGTCGTCGCGCGCCCGGGTTTCAGTGTCAGTGGGGTCAGGATTAAAGATGACAGAATTGGAGCCCGTGATATCGGCGCCGCTGAAATCGATCTCGAGCCCGGTGACAGCGCGGCCGAATTGCCAATTGTATCCCGCATGACCACCGAAAACGCCGCCTCTGGACCTGATGCCGTCAATGCGGGCTAGAGGGAAGACCTCTTCCGAAAAGTCGTTGTCGCGCCAGCCATAACCTCCATGCAAGCCGAGATAAAATCCGGCCCATGACGAGGCCAGTACTGGCGGCGGGTTTGCCGCCCGGACAGGAAGGTCCGCCGCGGACGCCCCGGCGGTCAGCAGGAGCCAGGAGCAGGAGCTCAAAAGAATCGCGCGCGCTGGCGTCATGAAAATTGTCCCCCGGAAACGAGCAAAAAGCCGCATTATTGGGGGAAATTAACTGATCCGCGCGACGAGCGCTGTGGCCCTAAAACCACAGCGGATGAGATTCCGATGTTTCGAGGCATCGTCCGACTGCAGGCCAGTCGTCGATACGGAGGCTTCGTTCATTCGCAAGTCCGTCCCGCCGCGTGACGGGCCTCAAACAGGGCGCGCTTTCATTTGAACATCGAAAATCCGGTCAGCTTTGATGCGGTCCCCGCATCATCTTCATGGCGTCTTCGATGTGGCGCCACTCCCTGGCCTCTTCGGTGTCGCCCTTGTGCTCGCAAGCCTCGGCATTGCGGGCCGCCTGGGCGATAGCATCAAAGCCGTGCTTCTCGATCATTTGCCGCGCGATGGTGTGAATCTGTATCTCGGATACCATGTCGCTCTCCTGATGTTCCGTCACGCCGGAGACCGCAGCGACCGATGCCTGTGCGACAGTGCGGCCCGATCCAAATGCCGTTGAACTGGAACCCGGCGGCGTGCGGAATTTTACGCCTCTGCTGCAAGAAAGGGAGAGCAGTTTACGAGATTTTTATTCGCTGAGTGGCGGAACAACGCGGCTGCCGCGCGCCGCAGTCAACCGGCTCGCACCCACGGTGCTGCCGAGGCAATGCGGGAATCTCGATGATCGGTCGCAGCTTGCGGCAAGGCGCAAGCGCCAGAACAATATGCCGCGACCGCTACGGTGCGATGCCGCGGCAGGTGATCCCCGAGCGAGTAGAAAACGCAAAGCGCGAGGCTGGCCCAGACCGCCGCACTGAAATAAAGCGACATCCAGGCAATCTCGTCCTTCCATTGCGCGAAGTCGTGGGTCACGACCCAACGCGTGCGCGCATCATGCAGACCCTCGAGAGCTCCCAGTGGCTTGCTGCCTTCGGCAAGATCTGCTTGCCATCGGCTCAGATACATCGGTACGTCGATGGTCATGAGAAAAGCCAGATAAGCCGCAATCCCCGATATCGCGATGATGAGGACCAGGCGAACCGGACCGTTGAACTCCGGCAGCAGCCGGCAAAGGCCAACCCCGACCACGAGGAAGGCAATCGCCCATATCGAATTCTCGATGGCGTTGCCCAGATAGTTTTTGGTCAGCACCGCATACCATGAGAAGCATTCCGCGATGAGGATCAACGGCACCAGCACCCACGCGGCGTTCAAGGTGGTGTCCGCTTCCGTCATCGTGCCCAGCTGGTGCAGGATCATCGCCCACTGCGCCGCGAAGCAAACCTCGGCCACGGTTGCCACCGAGCGGCCGACGACAATGCTCGACAGCCAGGTGTCGAACAGGCAGATCCGCTGAACATCCGCGCGCGGAAGGAACGACCTGAATGCGCAGCCAAAAACATAGGCCGCGCAAAGCAGCAGCATGAGCTCAATGCCGGAAGTGTCGTGCAGGCTGCCAGTCGGGTGATTGTGGAACTGACGGTACAGCAAGAACCAGATCGCGATATTTGCGCCGCTGACCAGGGTCAACAGACCCCACCACCAGGCAATGGGATTTGACCAGGCCAGCGAAGTTGACTGCGCCCGCCATTCCAAACTCATGAACCGCTCCGCGTGTAACCGAACTGACATTCCATCGTGACAATTCTGTCACAAAGCGCGGCCGGTCGCGAGAGGGATTTGTGTCACTGGTGCTTTCGGGCGCTGGTGCGCGCCGCGCATCATGGCGGGAGGCGCTGCGCAGTCCGCAGCAAGAGATGCCGCCACGCGAGGCGGTCGCGACACGGCTCACGGACGGCAGGAGCGTGCGGTTCAAGCGGATGGGGCGAGGAAGCCTCGTTCAATCAACGTCGTCGTTGCAGCGAACGCCGCACCCCATACCGCGGGATCTGTCGACGAGGCGGGTGGCTGACCTACCGTCGGGCCGCTCTGCAGCAGCCGTGCCGGCGATCGGGTTTGCACCTGTCACCCTATCACGCACGGTTGAGAAAGATCGGCAGCCCGCGCTTGTTGGCGTAGATGGGGCGGTAGCGCTCGGTATTGTACGTGCTGGCGACGTCCAGCTTGCGCGGCCCGAGCTTGGCGTCAGGGATGGGCACGAGGTCGTAGCGGCCGTCCACCAGCGCCGACATCAGGCCGGTCTTGCCTTCCAGGAGGGCATCGTAGGCCATGTTACCGAAAGTCAGGGCCACAAGCTTGTCGATAAAGTCCGGATCGCCCGATCGCAGGTCGTAGGTGAGGTCGGAGGTGATCGTCTCCTCGCCGGCGCGCCGCTTGATCTCGTCAGCAAGCGATTCGGCCACGCTCGCCTTCCTGCGGTGACCATAGGCGTCAGGCTCGCCGTATTCCTGCAGCTTGTAGCCCTCCCACTCGGCGCCCTCGCTGAGCACGATCAGCGCGTAGTTGCTTGGGTTGGTGCGCTTCTCCTCGAGCAGCAACTGGATCAGCTTGTCGAGGTTGACCTTGTATTCTGGTATGACGCACCGAATCGAGGTGGCGTAGGCGGTGTAGAGCGCGGTAAATCCGGCATCGCGGCCAAAGACGCGGAAAATGCCGATTCGCTCGTGCGAGCCGACCGTGGTGCGCTGCCGCTGGACAGCGTCGCTGGCGCGGGTGATCGCGGTCGAGAAGCCGATGCAGTACTCGGTGTTGCGGACGTCGTTGTCCATCGTCTTCGGGATGGCGATGATCTTGACGCCGAGGTCGTTGAGCTTGGCGGCGTAGCTGAGCGTGTCGTCGCCGCCGATGGCGATCAGATGTTCGATGCCGAGCCCGGAGAGGTTTGCCAGCACCTGGCCGGTGAGGTCCCATGTCTTGGTTGCGATGCCGCTCTTGGTGCTGAGCGAGCCCGGAAAATCCTTGCCGACGAGATGATCGGGCAGCTTTTGCATTTTGGCGGGATTGGTGCGGCTCGAGTGCAGCACGGTGCCGCCGCGCCGGTCGATGGTGCGGGTGTTTTCGCGGTTCAGCGGGATGATGTAGTGGGACCGGCTGGTCGGGTCCTCAAGGTTAAGGTGCGTAAGCGCCTCCCAACCACGGCGCAGACCGACGACCTCGATGTCGTTCTCGCTGCCGCGATAAGTCACGCTCTTGATGACCGCGTTGAGGCCGGGGACGTCGCCGCCGCCCGTGAGAATGCCGATGCGCTTTTTCACCATGCCCACCTCCCGGGATTGGCATGTCGCTATAATAAGGCGGTCCCCTGGCTATCCGCCAGCGGCGCGCCGCCAGGCCGACCGGAAAGGGGCGCAGGTCATTCATCGCCGATCAGGCCGACTCTGGCAAGCGCAGTCGAGATGGAACGTCGGCGTCATTTGCGCCAAACATCGCTCATGATGTCGGCCGGTTCCGGATTTGATCGGGGGCATCGTCAAATTGACGCGAAAGTTCAGGAGTTGTGTTGCCCCCGTTCCAGACCGAAAATGCGGCAAACCGGCCGCGAGGAAATTTTTATGCCCGAGATGATACGACGCGACTTCATCACCATTCTTGCCGGCGCGATCGGTTGCTGGCCAATGGCAGTGCAAGCACAGCAGCGCTTCAAAATTGGCTTACTCGATACTGGCCTGGGCGCGAGATTTGCGGTCCCGTTCACGCGCAAGCTGGCGGAACTTGGTTATGTGGAAGGCAGAAACCTCGTCCTTGAACGAAGATCCGCGGAAGGAAATGTTGAACGTCTGAACGATCTGGCGGCAGAGTTGGTGCGCGATCAAGTCAATGTCATCGTGACCGCCGGTACGCCAGCGGGACTTGCCGCCAAGAAGGCCACCGGCACGATCCCAATCGTCCTGGGAGCCAATAGCGATCCGGTCGGTGTTGGCCTGGTCGCGAGCCTCGCCCGGCCAGGTGGAAATTTAACCGGCAGCTCCCTGATGGCGCCTGACCTGAGCCCGAAACGCTTCGAAATATTGCACACGCTGGCTCCTGGGATTTCGCGGGTTGCGATCCTTTGGGATTCGTCTAACCCTGGCATGGCTGCACGCGTTCGTGAGACGAAAATCGCGGCCGATCAGTCCCACGTTGTGCTGCACGTCGTTGGTCCACGCAATCTTGAAGAGTTGGATGCAGCATTTGCCGACCTTCTGAGAGCACGGCCTGACGCGTTGCTGGTGACGACCGAACCGTTCACGCAACGACATCTCGCTCGCATTCTCGAGTTCTCGAACAGTAACAAGATTCCGGCCATGTTCGAGGACAGCACTTTTGTCGAGGCCGGAGGACTCATGTCTTATGGACCCGATCTCGCAGAGGTCTTTCAGAAAGCGGCCTTTTTCGTGGATAAGATACTGCGAGGCGCCAAGCCGGCCGATTTGCCAATCGAACAACCCACAAAATTCGAGCTCGTGATCAACCTCAAAACTGCAAGGGCGCTCGGAATCGAGCTGCCCGACCGGCTGCTCGCTCTCGCCAACAAAGTCATCGAGTAGCTTGGTGACCGCCCGCCAAGAACTATGTGCGCCGGAGAGTCCTGTCGCTTTTTCGGACCTCGGCTTCGCGCTGCGCGATGTCCGTTTCCACAGGCAGAGCTGACTTCATTTAAGAACGCGCGAGTCAGAAATTGACCCATAATCAAACCTATTGCCGAGCCTTGATCTCTTCAAATTTCGAAAGCGCTCGCTCGAATTTCAGATTGAACAGCCACATCGCAGCAAGAATTTCGCGAAAGCTCGCAGATGTTCTTGCCCTGTCGGCTTGTCCAAAGGCGAAGATGCTGTTGTTTCGCAGATATCCCATGATCCTCGGGTCGGAAACCCTGTAGTCGGCCAGGCTGCCTGACCTGAGTGCGGATCTTGTCGGGGTGGGAATAATCTGGATCAGCTCAAAAAGCTTCATCTGGTCGATCGGGTTTGGCAGTGTTTTCACGATCGCCGGTATTTGCGGGAACAGATCTGCGTGGGCGTTCATCAGGGCATCTCTCACCGCGGTCCAGTGGTTGAACCGATGATCCATATTAGCGACCCGTGCCTCCTCCTTGTCGTCGCGGGCGCTTAATTCAGGGTCAAAGGCTGCTATCGACTTCTTTATCGCTTGCCACTTCTTTCGGCCATTTTGATCTTCGGATGGCCCTGCCTGCAAACTGCCCTTGTATGTATTGGAGCGCGCATTCCCGATATTTTGATTGCCATTTGTCTCCGCAAAAAACAGTCCCAGGCTGATACGTCCTGCCGCTTCGGCATTGGCCGGATCGAGGCCCTTGGCTCGCGCAATAGCAATGCCCAGATCGACAACATCCTTGAATGGCGTGGCTGAATGCTGCGCGTTGACGGGCGGTGCCTCCATGATGTCGAAGAGCTTCCTGTACTCATCGACCAGCGGTTCATTGTCGGCGTCAAAGTACTGCGAAGGAATTCCGAATTTATTGGGCCTTCCGATTTTTGATGGAAGCGCATCGGTCAGATCCTTGTACACACTCATCATGTTGATGCGTGCAAGGTAGAGTGCTTGTCCCGGCAAGTTCGGAAGCCGTTGATTCGAATTGATCTGGGCGCGCCGCTCGACCAGGATCGACTTAAAACGGCTTAGCGCGTCATTGTAGGTATTGAGTGCATCCGATTGTGTTTTCCCAAGTGCGATCGGCTGCGCCTTTGCAGGGGACGTTAAACCGGGATTGCCCGCCGGCACGAGCAGGATTCCGATCGCGAGAGCTGCCTTGGCTGCGGTGCTATGACTTCTATTTCTCATGGCGGAAAATTATCGAAGACCGAGGGAATCCCTTAATTCACGCTCGCATTCACGATGATCACCCCGAAACAGAGCACTTCCGGTGATCGCGCCATCGCCGGGTTCTGACGTCACGGCGAGCGAGGTGTTACCAACTCCATCAGCGGCGACCTTGCAGGGAAAATCAACGCGGTGCGAACTTGTAGCGGAAAGTGCAGCTCGGCGCGCCCTGCATGATGGTCTGGGCCCGTTCGAGGTTGACCTCGCCTTCGCCGACCGACGCGATGTCGAAATCCGCTTCGCAAATCAGCAGCGCGCCGAGCTCGAGCTCGCCCAGTGTGCGGAAGAACTCGGCAAAGCGGCAGCGCGTCACGTCGATGTCCAGCGCCTCTTGGTCATGACGCAGAATCTCGAACTCGACCTCCCTGCCCGAGACGTCGCCGAACACGCTATTGATGGCCGCCCATTTGCGCCTCGGGCTGCCCTCGATGCCATCGCCGATTGCTGCGAACAACTGCTTCGACCAGTCGCGCAAGGCCTGCTTCACGATGGCGTCGGCCTTGTCCTTGCCAAGCTCGGTGCGCAACGCCCGAAGCACCGGCACCAGGACCTGGGCCTGCATGCGGGTCTTGTCCAGAAGGGATACCTTGGGATCCACGAGATAGTCGTCAATGACGCCGCTCATTCTGTCCTCATAAGCAACGTTGCAAGTGGTAGTTTACTATAACACGCAATCGGACTCACGTCTGCTTATCGGGGTAGACCGGAAGCGAGGGGCGGCCAGTCAGAACGGCGCGAATGACCCGCTTCCGGCGTCACTCTGGCGGACTGCACCGTGCTTGCGTGAAGTTGCCCGGTACCGCAACATGGACGGCAAAGTTCTGGGCGCGGGGGAAACGCATGAGGCGGCGCGACTTCATTGCAACGCTCGGCTTCGCGGCGGTCCCGTCGTGGGCGAGGGGCGCGCGAGCGCAGGCAGGAACGGCCGGAGCGACCGCGCCGCAATCATCCAATGCGCCGCTTGTCGGCTTCCTCAACAGTGCCTCCGCCGCCACATATCGTTTCAATGCCGATTCCTTTCGCGATGGGCTGAAGCAGGCTGGCTTCATCGAGGGTCAAAATGTGCGCATCGAGGAACGGTGGGCGAATGGTGACTATCACGCCCTGCCTGCGCTCGCGGCCGAGCTTGTGGCAAAGGGTGTGATCGCGATCGCGGCGACCGGAGACGTGGCCTCGGCGCGCGCTGCCCGGGACGCAAGTACGTCCGTGCCTGTCGTCTTCACCATCGGCGGCGACCCGGTCCGCTTCGGGCTGGTGGCAAGTTTCAACCGGCCGGGCGGCCACGTCACCGGAATAACATTTGTTTCGAACGTGCTCGGCGCCAAGCGTGTTCAGCTTCTGCACGAGCTGGCACCCCATATCAAGCGCATCGCGCTATTGATGAACCCGGACAACCCCAATGCCGCGGCCGAGCAGGCTGATGCGCAGGCCGGTGCAGCCAAACTCGGCCATGAGGTTGTTGTGCTCAATGCCCGCAACGCAGCCGAAATCGATGCCGCCTTTGCGGAGCTTCTGCGCGCGAACTGCGACGCCATCATCACCGCGACCGACCCGGTCATGCTCGACCGTCGCGAACAGATTGCAGCGCTTGCCGAGCGAAACGCGCTCCCGGCGATCTCTTTCACGCGCTCGTTTGCGGCTGCGGGTGGGCTGATGAGCTATGGCCCCAGCATCGGGTGGATGTATCGCGAAGCTGGCGGCTATATCGGGCAAATCCTCAGGGGGCGAAGCCCGCGAACCTGCCGGTCGTACAGTTGAGCAAGTTCGAGCTGGTGATCAATCTGAAGACGGCCACGGCGCTCCGCCTGACGATTCCGCCGAACGTACTCACCATCGCCGATGAGGTGATCGAATAAGTGCGAATTGCCGTTCTGCTTTGCGGGATAGACCGAAAGTGACCGGCACACGGTCGGCGCGCTGTACGAGCATCTGAAGAAATATGGCCTAATACGCCGCGACAATCCGCCAGGAACTGCTCGCCTTCTGGAACGTTCATAGGCCTCGGGTCCCTGCCTTGCATACATGTGAATTCGGCATAAGACACTGGAAGAATTATGCATTAGACAACAGATTGGCGGCGGACATATCCTCGCCCGAGCCGCTGTTACAGAGGCGAGCGAGGACAGACTAATCCGAGTGTGATGATCCTGACGACGATCCCCGCAATCAGCACAACGAGGCCATATGCGCTTGCGGCATCGAGACGAGACACGCGAGGAGTGAAGCAGATTGCCCCT
>DASSGM010000094.1:0-16662 GCA_035693465.1 Bradyrhizobium sp.
GATGGCGATCGAGCACAAGACCTTGCCGGTCGGCGGGGTGCAGTTCCACCCGGAATCGCTAATGTCGCTCGGCGGCGAAGTGGGCCTGCGCATCGTGGAGAACGCGTTCCGGCTTGGCGTGCCGGCCAATTGAAACGATGCCAATTTTATACACAGTCATTCCGGGGCGCGAGTGAAGCGAGCGAGCCCGGAATCCGGAGGTTGTCGGCGCAAGATTCCAGGTTCGCGCAAGCGCGCGCCCCGGAATCACGATCGCAGTTTTAAACGAGGGTGCAATGACTTTTGAACATGATTTGAAGGCCAGCGTCCGCACTATTCCGGACTATCCAAAGCCCGGAATCCTGTTTCGCGACATCACCACACTGCTCGGCGACGCCCGTGCCTTCCGCCGCGCGGTCGATGAATTGGTGCATCCATGGGCGGGCAACAAGATCGACAAGGTCGCCGGCATCGAGGCGCGCGGCTTCATTCTCGGTGGCGCGGTCGCGCATCAGGTCTCCGCCGGCTTCGTGCCGATCCGCAAACGCGGCAAGCTGCCGCATACCACGGTGCGAATTGCCTACTCGCTGGAATACGGCCTCGATGAAATGGAGATGCATGCCGACGCCATTCATCCCGGGCAGCGCGTGATCCTGGTCGACGACCTGATCGCCACCGGCGGCACCGCGGAGGGCGCGGTCAAGCTGATGCGCCAGATCGGCGCCGATGTGGTGGCGGCCTGCTTCATCATCGACCTGCCGGACCTTGGTGGCGCGGCGAAATTGCGGGCGATGGACGTGCCGGTGCGAACGCTGATGTCGTTCGAGGGGCACTAAGCTTCCTTAACCTCACCCCGCTTGCGGGGAGAGGTCGGATCGCTCTTGCGATCCGGGTGAGGGGGGACTCTCCGCGCATTCAGTATTTCTGGAAGCAGCCCCTCACCCCAACCCTCTAAGAGCGAGTTTCGCTCGTCTCGACCCCGCAAGCGCGGGGCGAGGGAGAGGGCGTCACGACCTCTGCAGAATCAAATTCAGCTCAACTTCGCGAAAGTTCAGATAATTGTTGCGAATCCATTGATGCAGTTCGGTCGATGAATCCTTTTCGTGACGCAGGTAGTCCGTGAACGAGAATGTCAGCCGGTCGATATAGGTTTTCAAAAACACCGGCAGCGCGGCGATGCGGAGGATGGGGCCCTGGGCCATCGTCGCCGGCAGTTCGCCACGCACCACGTATTCGTTATCGACGGTAACCAGAGCGTTTGGCGGAATCTGTTGCTGCAGCGTGGCGTAGCCGCGCGCCGAGACGCGGTCGGCGTCCGCGACAAACAGGATCAAGGGCGCGACGCCGCGCCGCGCCGCCTCCTTCATGAACCCGATTTCCTCGAACATCCTGAAGAACTCATCGAAGGCGTGAAAGCCGAGATCGATCACCTTGGCGAGGGCGTCATTGACGATCAGGCGATCCATCAGCGCCATCTTCCCGAAAGTATCGTCGACTTCGGCGGTCTCGGTGATGCCGGGCAGGTAGTCGAGCAGCGAGGGTTCTTTGAGATTGATGTCGAATGCCGCGACCGTGCCGTTCTTCAGAAGCAGGAATTCGCTCAACAGCCGCGCGATCAGTGTCTTGCCGACCAGCGGGCGGGGCGAGCAGATGATGTAGACAGGCGTGCGGCTCATCGGCGCATATCAGGCGAATTGCGGCGCCTAATCCAGCCGATTCATATTCGGTGAGCAATTATTTTTCGCCGCCCCGCGCCCCGGATTTGCCGGAGCCGACCAGATCGGTCAGCTTGATGCGGTCGAATTCGCTCCAGACGTTAGCCAGCCAGTGGCGAACATAGCCGCGAAGCACGAACGAATAGTTCGCGGCCTCGTCCTTGATGCCCTTGTTGGCGACGAATTTAAGGAACGGCACGGAGGCGACTTCGACCTGCTCGTAGGCCATTTCGTTGAGCTTGGGGATGGTGAGCTCGGTGGCATCCTTGATGCGGTGGAAATAGGAATTGTAGGTTGCCTGGTCCCATTCGAAAAAGCTTGTGTTGTTGATGAAATTTTTCACCAGGAAATATTTCGCGCCCTGCATAAAATTCGCGGTCTCCGCGATCTCGTCCAAGGAGGCGATCGACGGGCCGAGAATATGGAACACGGCAAAGGTGATCTGTCCCGCCTTCGCCGCATCGAGAAAGCCGATGTCGCGCAATGCGGTCAGCGACGGCGACAACAGGCCGGCGCGGACGTCGATCACGGTGACGGAGGGGGCCGCCGAATTCAGCGTATCGAAGATTTTCATCTGATCGGAGGTCGCCGTCATATCGACGATCTCGGTCAGATCGGGATGAAAACGCCTCAGCGTACCGCGCGGGTTTTCGGTATCGAAAGCGCGCGTGGCCACGTTGTTGGCGCTGAAATAATCAAGCAAGGTGCGCGCGACCGTGGTCTTGCCGACCCCGCCCTTGTCCGCGCCTACCACAATCACTACCGGCTTCGCCATGAACTTCCCCTACGCCCCTATCATCGATTATCCGGATCATGCCCTCGTCGCCCGGTCGCTTGCGCGGCCGGAACGCTACCCTCCCTGCTTTGGGGGCGAACATGGCAGAAACAAGGGAGAATTCAATTCATTAGACTGCCGGTAGGGTAATCGTGCCGAAGTGTCGTTAACGGTGGACGCGGTTTTCGGGCAAGCGGGCCCGATCTGCCCGAAATTCTGGGCCTGAGCCGTTAGTGGGGACCCCAGGGACCACGCGATGTATCGGCGCCGCTCCAGGGACCGCCTCGCAGCCGCGGCAAGGGCTGATCCGCCGGTACCGCATGCGGTGGCCGATCGTCCGGTTCATCAGCCCGATTCGACGGCAGCGCCAGCCGTCCGGGATCGTGTCCGCCGGCGAATTTGACCAGCGCCTGCACCCGGGAATCCACCGAGGGATGGGTGGCAAACAGGTCGGCAAATCCCTCGCGCGGGTTGTCGACGCATAATTCCATCACCGCCGAGGTCGCGCCGGGAAGCTCGCCGCGGTTCTCGATCTTGCGCAAGGCTGAGATCATGGCGTCGGGGTTCTTCGTCAACTCCACCGAACCGGCATCGGCGAGCAGTTCGCGCGATCGCGACAGCGCGAACTTCACCACCTGCGACAACAGCCAGGCCAGCACGATCAACGCGATCGCAACGATGACCACGACGATTGCGCCACCGCCGCCGGAGCCCTTGCTGTCGCTGTCTGACGAGGAAGACGACGACGAGGAAGATGAAGATGACCACGACGATCCGCCGGTGGAATTCCACTCCAAATTGGTGAACATCCGGAAGAACAGCTCGCCGAAAAAGCCGACCACACCAGCGATGATCACCGCGATCACCATCATCTGCACGTCGCCGTTGCGGATGTGGGTGAGCTCGTGGCCCAGCACCGCCTCGATCTCCTGATCGTTGAGCGCCTTCAACAGGCCGGAGGTGACGGTGATGGCATATTGCCGCCGGTTGAGCCCGGTCGCGAACGCATTAAGCGCATCGCTCTGCATGATCTTCAGTCTCGGCATCGGGATGCCGCGCGAGATGCAGAGATTTTCCAGCAGATTATAGAGCCGGGGCTGCTGCTGCCGAGTCACGTCCTCGCCGCCGGTCACGGCATCGACGATCGATTGATGAAAGAAATAGGCGATCACGATCCACAACACTGTTGCCGCGGTCGCATAGGGAAACGCCGCGACCAGGTCGCGCGATGCCGCCATCAGGTAATCGTCGACCGACCGGTCGCTGTCGATCACGACTTCCGCGAGCAGCGCGCCGGCATAGACCAGGACGTAGATCAGAACGAATAGCCCCGCGAGCAGCAGCATCGAACGAAACTTGTTCGATGCGATGTGCGTGTAAAGACCATACGCCGCCATGATGCGCTGCTCTGCCCCGGATGCCTTGGAGGCCTAGAACTTAACCGTCGGAACCGCCTCGACTTCGGTGCGGGTCGCGCCGAGATCAAAGAAATCCTTGCGGGTGAAGCCGAACATGCCGGCGAACAAGGCGACCGGCATCTGCTGGATACCGGTGTTGTATTCCTGGACCGCGTTGTTGAAGAAGCGGCGGCTGGCCGCGATCTTGTTCTCGAGGTCGGACAATTCAGCCGCCAGTTGCTGGAAATTGGCGTTGGCCTTCAGATCCGGATAGGCCTCCGACAGCGCGATCAGCCTGCCGAGCGCGCCACTCAACTGGTTTTCGGCGGCCGAAACCTGTGCCGGTCCCTGCGCCGACATCGCACTGTTGCGGGCTTTTATCACCTCATCGAGCGTGCCGCGTTCGTGCGCGGCGTAGCCCTTCACGGTCTCGACCAGATTGGGAATCAGGTCGTGGCGCTGCTTGAGCTGCACGTCGATATCGGCAAAGGCCTGGCCGACGCGCTGACTGAGCGTAACCAGTCGATTATACGCGCCGAACGCGAAGAGAACGAGAATAACGAGGATGCCGATAACGACCCAGCCCGATGACATGACCACTCTCCTGATAAGACGACCGATGCACAGCCTAGATGAAAGCAGGACGCGCGTCAGGGGGGCCCCGGCAAGGGGGGTCCGCCTCGGTTGGTCGCCAAGGGAGTGGGGTAAGTTCAACGGCCTGCGCGGCACCACGCCGCAGCGTCGCGAAGCTCGAGAGAGGTGCCCGCCGCATGGCCGGTGGTGGCAAATTGCCACCTTGGCCATGGGGCGGGTTTGTCGCGGCCGATCGCGAATCTTTACTCCATTAGGGCTTGGCCATGCGCCAGGCCCCGTTCAGGAAGCCGTCGCCATTGGTCTCGCCAGGGGCGGTGTCCTTCTTGAAGGTGTAGAGCGGCTTGCCCTTGTAGGCCCACATCTTCTTGCCGTCGTCCCGGACCACGATGGTCATGTCGGCGGTCGGCTTGGCGTCGTCGTCGGCGGCGAGCGGCGGCCAGTTCTCGGAGCAGGGGCCGTTGCACATCGACTTGCCACCGGCGTCCTTGTCGAAGGTGTAAAGGGTCATGCCCTTGGCGTCGACAAAGGTCTTGCCCTTTGGCGTGTCGGCCGTCTTCAGCATCTGCGCCGATGCCGCCGATGATGCGAAAATGAAAGTCAAAGCCGCTATTGCGGCGAATGTCCTGGACATTGCAGCTCAACTCCTGATGAAATATGTTGAAGACGCTGGATGCGTCGTTTGGACAAACGCTGCGGAGCAGGATTTATTCCGCCTGATTGTGATCGGCATCGAAAATTGCGTCGCCCCAATCGATCTTCTTGAAGCGCTGGTATGCAGCCTTTTGACGACGGGCTGCGATCGTATTCAAGATCCCCTGATCCGTGCAAAGTCTGGCGGTGACCGCGACCTTTGTGACAACGGGCCGCGCAAGCACGCGGGCAAGGTGCCGCGCTGCCGGCGCGCGGGTCAGCGCCACATAGCTGAATTTTTCATCCTCATAGGGAAGTTCTGCGGATTTGAGGTGTTTGTGCGCCCGCGACCGCGGCAGGCGTTGCGTGAAATGACACCAGTCCGGCGCCAGAAGTGGACATTCGCCATCGTGCGGGCAGGGGGCTGCGACATGCGCCCCGGCCGCGATCAGTTGCCTCCGCAGCGCGATGATCCTGCGATAGCCCGGGGACGTGCCGGGCTCGACGATCAACAGCGTGTCGCGGGTTTTTGCCCACATCAACTCCGCCAGCGCTGTCCGTTCCGCATCGCTGATCTCGCCGATCATGTAGCTTGCGATCACGAGGTCGGTCGCTTCGCGGTCAGCCAGCGCGGCACGAGCTTCGCCGTGTTGGTATGTCATCTTGCTCAGGCGAATACTGTCCCTGCCGAGATCAAGCGCCAGCGCGCGCAAGGCGCTGTTGGCATCCAGCAGCGCAAAGCTTTGCAGCGACGGAAACGACTCCGCCGCGGCCCAGCTCGCGGTCCCCGGCCCGGCGCCGACATCGAGCAGGCCTGTTGGCGCGAAATCCGTCCTGATTTCGCAAAGCGCGTTCAGGCTGGCGCTCACGGCGGCATAAGTCGCGGGCATCCGCGCCAGCGCATAGGCAAGCGCATCGGCCTCGGATTTGATCGCGCTGGAGCCGCCGCCGTCGCGATAGGTCTGCGAGATCAATGAGGCGCGTTCGGCGGCATCATGGCGCGAGAGCCCCTGCAGCCTGGCGTCGAGCGCTGCTTTCAATTCGCCTGGAAGGTCGGGTGCGGTCATCTTTCAATTGTCATGCCCCGCGGAAGCGGGGCATCCAGTGTTCCGAGACGGTGGAGTGTCACACTGAGGGCGCGGCGTACTGGATTATCCGCCTTCGCGGATGAAGCCGTCAACAATTGTGGTGACGCACGTCGATCACGCCACGTTCTGATCGAGAATCTTCACCGCGTCCTCGAGATCGACCGAAACCAGTTGCGACACCCCGCGTTCGGCCATGGTGACGCCGAACAGCCGGTTCATCCGCGCCATCGTGATCGGGTTGTGGGTGATGATGATGAAGCGCGTTTCGGTCGCCGCCGTCATCTCGTGCAGAAGGGTGCAGAACCGCTCCACGTTGTGGTCATCGAGCGGCGCGTCGACTTCGTCCAGCACGCAGATCGGTGACGGGTTGGTGAGGAAGACGGCAAAAATCAACGCCAGCGCGGTCAGTGCCTGCTCGCCGCCCGACAACAGCGACAGCGTCTGCGGCTTCTTGCCGGGCGGCTTGGCGATGATCTCCAGGCCGGCCTCGAGCGGATCGTCGCTTTCGATCAGATGCAGCGCGGCTTCGCCGCCGCCGAACAATTCCACGAACAGCCGCTTGAAATGGCCGTTGACGACCTCAAATGAGCTCAATAGCCGCTCGCGCGCCTCGCGGTTAAGGCTCTGGATGCCCTGGCGCAACCGCTTGATGGCCTCCACCAGATCGTCGCGTTCGGTGGTGAGCGAGGTGTGCTGGGCTTCAACCTCGCGCAACTCTTCCTCGGCGCGCAGATTGACCGCGCCGAGCCGCTCGCGGTCCCGGCGCAGCTTCTCGAGATTTTCCTCGATCTCGTGAAGCGGTGGCAATTCCGCGCCCGGCTTGATCTCGGCCAGACCGGCCACGCCTTGCGGCGCGACTTCCAGCATGTCGTGGATTTCGCGCTCGATATCGGCAAGGCGGCGCTTGGCGCCGTCCATGCGTTCCTCGGCGCGGGCACAGGCTTCTCGGGCGCTCGACAACGCTTCCAGCGAAAGCTTCGCCGCTCGGTCGGTTTCCGCCATCACATTTTCGGCTGATGCGAGCGCATCAGCGGCAACGCGGCGGGCGTTTTCCGCCGCCTCGATTTCGCCGATCAGCGCGCGGCGCTTTTCCGCGAATATTGCGGGCGCATTGTCGAGTTCGGCGCGCTCGGCTTTGACCTCGGCGACGCGGGCTTCGATGGTGGCGATTTGCGATGCCGCGCTCTCCTTGCGGTTCTGCCATTCGCTGCGCTCGGCCAAAATAGCCTGACGCCGCCGGTCGGCGAGTTCGGCCTCGCGCGCCAGCGCCTGGGCTTCGGCCCGCACCTGGGCAGCAAGGCGGCGATGGCCGTCGATGTCAGCGCGAACGGCGGCGAGCCTCGTTTCAGTGTCGAGGCTCGGCGGCAATTCAGCCAGCGCGGCGATCGCGCCCTCATGTGCGCTGTGGGCTTCGGCGCGGTCGGCGTTGAGGCGGCTGTGGGCTTCGGCCAGCGCCGACTTGCGCGCGGCGTGGCGATTGATCTCGCGCTCGGCGTTAGCGTGGCGTTCGCGCGCGGCGTCGGCTTCGTGTTGCGCGGCGCGCCAGGCATCGCGCGCCGCAGCTTCGGAAGCGGATGCGGCCTTCAGTTCGGTTTCGGCGGCTTCCAGGGCCTGACGCTTGGCGGCGGCATCGATGCGGGCCTGCTCAAGCTCGTTTTCAATGTCAACGAGGCGGGCGCGCTCGGCGAGCCGTCGCGCCGCGCCGGTCGGGGCGTGGGCCGCGGCGACGAACCCGTCCCAGCGCCAGACGTCGCCTTCCAGCGACACCAGCCGCTGGCCGGTCTTGAGTTGTGATACCAGAGAGGCGCCGCGCTCTTTGGCGACGACGCCGATTTGCGCGAGACGGCGCGTCAACTCGGAGGGCGCCTCGACATGCGCAGCAAGGGCCTCGACTCCCTCGGGCAGGGCAGGGTCGCCCTCGGTTACGCCGGCATTGGTCCAGCGCATCGGCGCCGACGGGTCGACCGGCGCATCGAGATCATCGCCCAATGCCGCACCAAGCGCTTTCTCATAGCCCTTGGCGACCGTGACGCCGTCGATGATCGGCGGCCACAGGTTCTTGGTTTCGCCGTTGACGAGCTTTGAGATCGTGCGCGCCTCGGTCTCAAGCCGCTGCACGCGCTTGTCGGCCTCGTTGAGCGGGGCACGGGCGGCTTCCAGCCTTTGCCGCGCGGCGGCGTGAGCGGTTTCACTCATCTGCGCAGCGGCTTCGGACTCCGCAAGATTCTGCTGTGCGGACTCCACGGCTGCGGCGAGTAGCGAGAGGTCACCTAATCCGCTGGTTTGCTGCGCCAGCTTCTGTTCTTCGCTTCCGACATTGGCGATGTCAGAATCGAGCCGCGCCAGCCGGTCGCGGTGGCTGCGCACGCTTTCCTCGAGCTGGTGGCGTTTGGCGGTGAGGTCGGCAAGGACGGTGGTCAACTCAGCGAACAGGCGTTCCGCGGCGGCCAATGTGGTTTCGGCCTCCGACACGCGCTGATCGACGCCGCTGCGCTTTTCGACGCGGGTCTTGATCTCGTCTTTCAATTCGGAGTCTTCGGCATCGAGCCGCCGCAGCGCCACTTCGGCGTCGGCGGTCTGCTGCTGCTCGCGCGCGATGTCGGCCGAAAATTGCGTCAGCCGGTGATCGAGCTCGGCAACGCGCTCCTTGGCGCGCTCTTCCTCGCGGTCGAGCGTCTCGCGCGCATTGGTGAGTCGTTGCAGTCCGGCCGCGGCGCGGGCCTCGGCCTCGCGCAGCGCCGGGAGTTCCGACGCGCGCACCGCCTGGATCCGGGCTGCCTCGGCCTGTTCGCGGGTGCGCTCGGCCATGTCGCGGACGCTGAGGTCGTGGACACGGGCGGTTTCCGCCACGTCGGAATTGGCTTCCAGCCAGCGCAGATGGAACAGCATGGCCTCGGCCTTGCGCACCTTGGCCGCGACTTCACGGTAACGGATCGCCTGCCGCGCCTGCTTCTTCAGGCCGTCGATCTGTCCGGCCAGTTGCCCGATCACATCCTCGACGCGGGTGAGGTTGGTTTCCGCGGCCTTCAGGCGCAGTTCGGCCTCGTGGCGGCGGGCGTGAAGCCCGGCGACGCCGGCGGCATCTTCCAGCACGCGGCGGCGCTGTTCGGGCTTGGCCTGAATGATCTCGCCGATCTTGCCCTGGTGCACCAGCGCCGGCGAACGCGCGCCGGTGGCGGCGTCGGCAAACAGGATCTGCACGTCGCGGGCCCGCACGTCGCGGCCGTTGATCCGATAGACCGAGCCGGCTTCGCGCTCGATCCGGCGCGAGATTTCCAGGATCTCCCGGTCGTTCACCGCCGCCGGCGCGGAGCGGTCGGAATTGTCGATCGTCATCACCACTTCGGCGTGGTTCCGCGACGGACGGTTGCCGGAACCGGCAAAGATCACGGCGTCCATGTCGGCGGCGCGCAGCGACTTGTGCGAGGTCTCCCCCATCGCCCAGCGCAACGCCTCGACAAGGTTCGATTTGCCGCAGCCGTTCGGCCCGACCACGCCGGTCAACCCGGGCTCGATCATGAAGTCGGTAGGTTCAACGAACGACTTGAAACCGTGGAGGCGAAGGCGGGTCAGTTTCATGGACACGATTCTCTGTTGGCAGGGCGCGAATCTCCCTGCCGTGACAATACCATAGAAGGCAATGTCGGTGTGTGGGCGAGTCGCTTGCAGCGGCTCATGGCAGGCGACAATGGCGAGGCCGGAGCCGGAGGGCAACCGCGGAAGGGGCTTTTCCCAAGGCTTTTGCGCGGGTTACGGGTGGTAGATAATCCCGGGTCCGACCAGGCGCAAGAATCAGCTTTTCAGCAGGGATTTGATCCTCTTGTCGAATTCCGCGAACGAGGTCTCGCCCCTGATCATCTCGCCGTTGATGAAAAAGGTCGGCGTCGAGTTGACCTTCAGGACCTCGTTGGCGAACTTCTGGTCGGCGGCGATCTTGTCGAGCAGCGCCTGGTCTTTGAGGCAATCCTCGACTGCCTGCTGGCTGAGGCCGGCCTGCTTGCCGATCCGGGCCAGGGTTTCGGTGGTATTCTTCGTCACCCAGTCGTTCTGCTGCCTGAACAGCATGTCGACGACGGCAAAATATTTTCCCGAGTCATCCTTGGCAATACAGCGCGCCAGCATCGATCCCGCCGCGGCCTTGATGTCGAGCGGGAATTCGCGGAACACATAACGCACCTTGCCGGTGTCGATGTATTCCGACTTGATTTTCGGGAACACGGTCTCGTTGAAGGCCGCGCAATGCGGACAGGTCATCGATGCGTATTCGGTGATGGTCACGGAGGCGTTGGCGGGACCGAGCGCCATGTCCGGCAGCGATTGCGGTTTTGCCACATCGGACGCGCCTTGCGCGATCGCCTCTGCGATCAGACGCAGCCGCGAGAAGCCGGCGAGCGCGGCGAATCCGGTCAGTGTAAGGCCAGCGGTGAGGGCGCGGCGCGTGATGATCAACGGTGTTCTCCCGTATTGGCGCGTTCACGCCCGAAGGACCAAAGAATGTGTGTTCGCTAGCTTGAAACGACAATTGAGGCAATGGCAGGCCGCAATTCCCGGACCCGGCGGCAGGCTCAATTTCGCTTGATCGAGGCGCCAAGTCGCGCCAGCGCGGCCCGCAATTCCTCGTCTTCGACCGAGGACAGGGTTTCCGCGACTTTCGCAACCGATGTGGGGTCCGGCGCGCGGGAGGTGGTTGGCGGATTCCGGCGCGACAACGGCGCTTGCCGCAGCGCCAGCCGTCCCACCGCGCTCCAGCCGAAAAAACGATTGACGCGCTCCAGGATGACGTCGGAAGCGTGCTGGATCTCCAGCGCCATTGGGCCCTCCACCCGCAACACCAGCGTCGCCGGTTCCTGCGGCTGCCCCTCCACCGGCCGCGGCCACTGGATTTTCACCGGCTCGGAATGAGCAGCGATTTCGGAGCCGGCGATTTCCGCCCAGCGCGTAACCAACTCGCGCGCGGCAAATCCCTGCTTGGCGTAGGCGTCGGAAAATACGTCGCTGAGCAGGACGGAAAGCGGTTTTGCCGTGATCGGACCGGGCTTGGACATGTGGGTTTGTAGCATGGGGCCGTTGGAGAGGAAAACCACGTCATGGCCGGGCTTGTCCCGGCCATCCACGTCTTAAGCTGCCGCCAAGAAGAAAGACGTGGATGCCCGCGACAAGCGCGGGCATGACGTGGAGAGATCAGCGACAGACGTAATAGAGTGTCCGAATGATTTCATCGGCAAACAGTCACAAACGCAAACCACCGGAGTACGATCGGTTCGGCGCCGCCCGCCCGGCGCTCTTGCTTGAATGGTACGACCGCCATCGTCGCCAATTGCCGTGGCGGCCGCTGCCGGGCGAACGCGCCGATCCCTATTCGGTCTGGCTGTCGGAAATCATGCTGCAGCAGACCGGCGTCAAGACGGTAGTGCCGTATTTCGAGAAATTCCTGGCGCGCTGGCCCGATGTCGACGCGCTCGGCCGCGCCTCGCTCGACGATGTGCTGCGGATGTGGGCCGGGCTCGGCTATTATTCTCGCGCGCGCAATTTGCATGCCTGCGCGGTAGCGGTGTTGCGCGATCATGGCGGCGTGTTTCCGGACACCGAGGCAGGCCTGCAATCGCTGCCGGGGATTGGGCCCTATACCGCCGCCGCGATTGCCGCGATCGCATTCGGCCGCCGGACCATGCCGGTCGATGGCAATATCGAGCGGGTGGTGTCGCGGCTGTTCGCCGTCGAGGAGCCGCTGCCACAGGCAAAGCCGTTGATTCAACAGCTCGCGACAACGCTGCTGGGTGCGATGCGGGCGGGCGACAGCGCGCAGGCGCTGATGGATCTCGGCGCCTCGATCTGCACGCCGAAGAAGCCGGCCTGTTCGCTGTGCCCGCTCTACGATGATTGCGCGGCCCGTGCGCGCGGCGATCAGGAGACTTTTCCGCGCAAGGCGCCGAAAAAGACCGGCGCGCTGCGGCGTGGGGCCGCGTTCGTCGTCAGGCGCGGCGATGAATTGTTGATCCGCACACGGCCTGAAAAGGGCCTGCTCGGCGGCATGACCGAAGTGCCGACCTCGGACTGGCTCGCCGCGCAGGACGACAAGACCGCGCTGAAGCAGGCGCCCATGCTCAAGGGCATTGCGCGCTGGCAGCGCAAGGCAGGCGTGGTCAGCCACGTCTTCACGCATTTTCCTCTGGAGCTTGTAGTCTACACCGCAAACGTCCCCGCGCACGGCCCCGCGCCCGAGGGAATGCGCTGGGTGCCGATTTCGACGCTTGGGGATGAAGCGTTCCCGAATGTGATGCGCAAGGTGATCGCGCATGGGTTGGGGGAGTGACATCGCACCCTACGCAGTTCGCCGCCTGGGCCGATCGAGCCCGCGCCCGGTTTCCAGCATCAGGTTGCGCAGCCAGATCGATCCGGGATCGAACTGGGCGCGGGTCGGATAGAACATGAACTGTTCGTCGATGCCGGGATCGAGCGGCGGCGTGATCGCCATCAGCGACAATGGTTTTGCAAGCGCCGCGATCAGCCGGCCGGGGACGAATGCCACCAGATCGGTGCGCGCCACGATGTGCAGTGCCTCGATATAGCCGGGCACCACCAGCGCAATGCGCCGCTCCAGCCCCCTGGTTCGGAGCCATTGGTCGATCAGATCCACATTCTGGCCGCGGATCACGACGGCGACGTGCCGTGCATTGAGGAAAACATCGCGCCGGCCGAGCTTCGCTCCCACAGGGTGACCGCGCCGCACCGCCAGCGCGTCGCGATCGGTGTAGAGAAGCTGCCGGTGAAATCCCCTGAAGGCGTCGCCGATCGAGATCACGAGATCGATGGTGCGGGCAAACTCCGCGGTGAAGATCGCCGGCCCGCGCCATGGCACGATGTCGAGCCGAACGTTCGGCGCCTGCGCGGTAATTTTCTCCATCAGCGGGGGCACCAGAAGCTCCACCGCAAGGTCGGGCATCATCAGACGAAAATGTCGCTCGCTGCTGGCGGTATCGAAATCGTCAGGGATGAAAAGTCCGCGCACCTGGTCGAGCGCCTGCGCCAGCGGTCCGCGCAGGGCCTGGGCCCGCGGCGTCAGTTCCATGCGGGCGCCGACACGGACCAGCAGGGGATCGCCGAGCAACCCGCGCAGCCGCTGCAGCGCGTGGCTCGCGGCCGGCTGCGACAGGCCGATCCGCATGGCGGCGCGGCTGACATTGGCTTCCAGGAGCAGCGCATCAAGCGCAACCAGCAGGTTCAGGTCGAGCGAATTCAAATTCATTAGGTGAATATATATCATATTTACTATCGATTGGAAGAATGCTGCCGGCGCGGCCATGATTGGCGACCATTTCACCAACGGAGATGCCGCCATGAGCGCGATAGCCAACAAGAAACTGATGGAAGAGATTTTCGCCGGCGCGGGAAATCCCGATCCCGCGGCCCGCGATCGCTCGCTGCTCGTCGCCAGTCTGGCCGATGACGCGAGATGGGTGGTCACCGGGCAGTATTCGTGGTCACGCACGTTCACCGGCAAGCAAGCTATTTTGAATGATCTGCACGGTCACGTCCGTTCGCTGCTGGCCGAGCGGGCGCGGACGATCGCGCATCGCTTCATCGCGGACGGCGACCACGTTGTGGTCGAGGCGCGGGGCGACAACCTCACCAAGACGGGGGTCCGCTACGACAACGACTATTGCCTGGTGTTTCGGCTGGAGAACGGCAAGATCAAGGAGGTCAGGGAATATTGCGACTCGGTGCTGACCGAACAGGCGCTGGGGCGTTTTCCTGAGGCGCGCAAGCGTGCCGCTGGTTGAGGGTCGCCGTCGTCATTCCGGGGCGCGCGCACCGAACTCGGGTTTACCCGAGCTCGGCCAGTCTCGTTGTCCAAGTCGGCAACAGTCGACTTGGATGCGAACCCGGAATCTCGCGCGGCAATCTCTGGATTCCGGGTCGACGCGAAGACGCGTGTCCCGGAATATATCGATCACGCCGCCTTGGTCTTGAGATGGCGGAACATGATAGCGCGCGCTTCGTCGTCCATTTCAGCCTTGAAGACAAACTTGTCTTTCAGCGCGATCGCCCGTGGCGCCGCCGGCCTTGCCGAGATCTCATCGACCAGCCGTTTCAGGTTGGCAAATTTTGCAAATGTTTCTTCGCCGACCACGAACGGCGCCAGCCGCGCCCAGCCCCACAGCGCCATGTCCACGATGGTATAGGTATCGCCGACCATATAGCGGCTGTTGGCGAGATGATCGTTGAGGACGCCGTAATGGCGCTGCGCCTCGAACTGATAGCGGTTGTGCGCATATTCCAGCTCTTTCGGCGCGAAGTGCTTGAAATGCACCGCCTGACCCGAATAGGGGCCGAGGCCGGTGGCGATGAACATCAGCCAGGACAGCAACTGGGCGCGATTCTTCGGCGCATTGGGCGGCAGGAATTTGCCGGTCTTCTCGGCGAGATAAAGCAGGATGGCGTTGCTGTCGAAAACGTACACGCCGTTATCGTCGATCGCCGGCACCTTGCCGTTCGGATTAACAGCCAGAAACTCCGGCTTGAACTGATCGCCTTTCCGGGTATCGATCGGCACCAGCTCATAAGGCAGGCCGGATTCTTCCAGGAACAGCGCGACCTTGTTGGGATTCGGCGCGCCGTTGAAGTAGAATTTGAGCATCAAAATTTCTCCCCTTGCTTGTTTGTTGCCCGAGAAAATCGAGATGCCGCGACAATGGCACGGGCGGGTCCATTGCTCAAATTTTTGCGAGAAACGCAACCGGCGAGTTCGTGAGCGTGGGCGGCGTTCTGCCGACAAGCTACGCGTCTTCCGGCGCGACCAACAGCGCGCGGCGATCCGGCAACGCTAGTCCGCGCCGATCAGGCGAAATCGAAACAGAAGAAGCCGATCAATCCGGCGATCGCCAATCCAGCACCCGCCACGTGCATAAGCGTCGCGAAACGAATGGCCGAATGCAGATTCGACGACTGAATCGCCCGTTCCGACCGTCGGGCATAGCCGTGGACGATGACCTGCTGGTTGAAGTTGCTATTCGCCTCAAGCCCGTCGGCCAGGCCGACGCAAATCAGCAGAATGCCGAGGATGACGAGACCGGCAAAGCCCAGGAAGCACAACAGCAGCATGGGGGGCACGCCGACAAGAAAGATCGGCAGCAGCGGCAACAAAAGCAAAGTTTCGGATTCACGATGTCGCATCGGGGATTTCAACCCGGCCGCAAACGACGACCTGCAGGGACCACGAAGCCTATGGCGGAGAATAAGGGCGGAATAGGGTGCAGTGGCGTGCGAATATTACAGGGCTGCCATCTCGGAGCGTATTTCGGCGCGCAATTCGTCGATTAGCCGCAGGCCTTTCTTGGTCTCGACGTGCCAGAACGTCCATCCATTGCACGCGCCCGAGCCCTGCGCCACCGCGCCAATGCGGTGGATCGAGCCCACCTTGTCACCAAGCATGATGGCGCCGTCGGCGCGGACCAGGGCGCCGTGGCGCTTCCTGGAATCGACCAGTCTGGTGCCCGGCGAAATCATGCCGCGTTCGATCAGTTCGGAGAACGCCACCCGCGGCGCCTCGCGCGCGGTCATGAACGGTGCCAGCGTCGCTTCCGGCAGCGGCTCGACCGCGGCGATGCGGGCTTCGGCCGCGCGGGCATAGGCTTTATCGCGTTCGAAGCCGATGTAGCGGCGGCCCAGGCGCTTGGCGACGGCGCCGGTGGTGCCGGTGCCGTTGAACGGATCGATCACCAGATCGCCGGGTCTGGACGACGACAGCAGCACGCGCGCCAACAGGCCTTCGGGCTTCTGGGTCGGGTGGACCTTCTTGCCGTCAGCGCCTTTAAGGCGTTCCTCGCCGGTGCAGAGCGGGATCAGCCAGTCGGAGCGCGCCTGCACGTCCTCATTGGCAGCCTTCAGGGCTTCGTAGTTGAACGTATAGCCCCTGGCATTCTCGTCGCGCGCGGCCCAGATCATGGTCTCGTGGGCGTTGGTGAAGCGGCGGCCGCGGAAATTCGGCATCGGATTGGTCTTGCGCCAGACAATGTCGTTGAGAACCCAGAACCCCAGATCCTGCATGATCGCGCCGACGCGAAAAATGTTGTGATAGGAGCCGATCACCCACAGCGTGGCCGACGGTTTCATGACGCGGCGGCAGGCGAGCAGCCAGGCGCGGGTGAAATCGTCATAGGCGGCAAACGATGAAAACTTGTCCCAGTCGTTATTGACAGCGTCGACGTGGGATTCGTCGGGACGCTTGAGATCGCCCTTGAGCTGCAGATTGTATGGCGGATCCGCGAACACCAGGTCGACCGAAGCGGCCGGCAATTTCGACATCTCGGCGACGCAGTCGCCTACCACGATACGGGTGCTGGGATGGGACTCAAATTTAGTGCGGGGCGCCTTTGCAGACGCCCCGCGACGCGACACAACCATGACTCAAATACTCTGACTCAGGCGACGCTGTCGGCGACGCGGGACCAAACAACCGACTGGCGATACATTGACCGGGCAAA
>DASSGM010000095.1:0-3929 GCA_035693465.1 Bradyrhizobium sp.
TGCTTTCGCGGACGATGACAGTTGCTCTTGATCCGGCAAGGCGCGATGTGTCCGCTCATTGCGCAACCGCTTCGTCCGGTGGAAAGTCGCGACGGCGCGGCGATCGTTTACCTTCTTTCAAGCTCGCAGTATCAATTTTGCGATCGTGGTGTAGTCTCAATGAATGCATGTCGAGTGTCGACTTGCATTGAGCCAACTTTAGGGACCACGGAGGGTAACATGGCCAAGAAAGCGAAGAAGGCAAAGAAGACAAAGAAAGCCAAGAAGAAAAAGAAGTAGCCGTTCGAGAAAAACCTCATAACATCCGGATAGCCTCTGAAGTCCGTTACGCCCTTTCGCAGCACGGACAGGCGCCAGCTTTCGCCGACAGAATATTCGGGCAAGAAACAGTCAGGCCGGACCCTTATGCAGATGGCTGCTGCATAACGGTCCGGGTTTTCATTGGGCGAAATCGCTGCTTTTGGCTGGAAACCTGGGCCATTCAACCTTTTAATCGGGCTGGATGGCTGTGTGAGTGTGCTGACCAATAGCGGGTCCATGTCCAAATGGTTTAAAGCGTTTCTGTTTGGGATTTGGGGTCTTCTGCTGATCCCCCTGATCGCCACTATCCTCGAAAAATGGCTCGGGGAAAATTTCTTCTCCGATCCTAACGCTGTGGCCACGAAGGTTTTCAATGACCTCGTCGCACTGGGCCAACAGCCCTGGTTTAAACTTGCGCTGGTCTTTTTGACCGGAATCCTGATTGGCGCTTCGTTGGAATGGCTAACTCATAAGTCAGACGAAAAGAAAGCGTTCGAGCTCCGAAGCCTCGGTCTTAAATTTCGCAGTCTTTCAGACAGCATCAAGGTTCGGACCGCATCCTCGGGATGGCCGGGCAATGTGCACGATCTTAGACCTGCAATCATGTCTGCATTTGTCTCCGCCAGGAAATTTGATTTGTGGGCACCCAGTGAGCGCATCTACGAGCTGCCGGATGCGTCATTCCTTTGTGAATATTTCGGATGTGTCGGAAGACTTTTGGAGGACGGATATTTTGACGAGGCCAGCCGGGAGGCGCTGTCCTGGAAACCATTTCTCGATCGAGCGAAGGTGTCCTGAAATGCGGCGCCGCTGCTCTCTGACGGCTGTGAGAAGACTGGCCACGGCGACATTTCGCCCTCAGCCATCCAATCCAGGCTTGTCTGACATTTCAAATTGTCAGACCTCAACCGCGCTTTAGTTCCAGCGCAGCAGATATTTCTCGAGCCGGCCTGCGACACCGAAGATCAGCAGCACCACCACGAGTATCAGAAGTATCAGTGCAAACATCAGGGCGGCGTTGTAGGTGCTCTGCGCAAACGACAGGAGATAGCCGAGGCCGCGGGTTGCCGCCACGAACTCTCCCACGCAGGCCCCGGTAAAGGCAAAGCCGACCGCGATTTTCAGATTGCTGAGCACCCAGGCTGCGACCGACGGCAGGTAGACGTGGCGCACCAGCGCCCAGCGATCGCCACCGAGGGTTACGACACGTTCGACCAGCTTGCGGTCCACCTGCCGGATTCCGGTGAAGACCGTGGAGAAGACCAGCACCGCCACGAGAATGAAGGACAGTGCTACCTTGGAGGCTATTCCGATACCGAGCCAGATCACAAAGAGCGGCGCGAGCACCACGCGCGGGATGGCGTTGAGAACGGTCATCACGGGCTCGAGCAGCTCCGCGATCAAGCGGACCAGCGCCGCCGCGACCCCAAGCACAATGCCGACGATAATGCCGAGCGCAAGACCGCCAAGCGCGGCGGTGAAGGTCGCCCCGAGATGCGGCCAGATGCGGCCATCCGAGAACAATTCGACAAGCGCCGCACCGATCCGGCTCGGGTTCGGCACATACAACGGATTGAGCAGGCCGGCGCGGCCGGCGGCTTCCCACACCGCGAGCAGCACCGCGAATGCGGCAAGCTGGCGTATCCACGCATAGCGGGGATGGAGAAACATCATGCCGCTTCCGCCCGATCATCGACCTGGCGCGAAAGGTCGGCCCACAGCCTTTCGTAGAGCGGGGCGAAGGCGGGATGCGTGCGCGAATGGACGGGATCGCGCGGCCGCGGAATCGGCACATTGTATTGCTCGGTAATGTGCGCGCGGGGTCCTTGCGACAATAGATAAACTTCGTCGGAAAGACTGAGCGCCTCTTCGAGATCGTGGGTGACCAGGAGAACGCTGATCCGCTCGCGCTCGACCAACTCAACGACGTCCTTCACCACGCGTGCGCGCACGATAGCATCGAGGGAGGCGAATGGCTCGTCCATCAGGATCAGCCTTGGCTTCATGGCCAGCACCTGTGCAAGCGCAACGCGCTTGCGCTGGCCGCCGCTGAGGTGACGGGGAAAGCGATCGCCAAAGCCAGCCAGGCCCAGGCGCTCGAGCCAGGCCTCCGCCTCGGCGAGCGCCTGGCTGCGCTCCGTTCCGTTGAAGGTGAGACCGAGCGCAACATTGTCGCGCGCCGTCTTCCAGGGCAGCAGCGCATCGTCCTGGAACAGCATGCCGATCTCCGAACGCTCAAGGCCGGTCTCGACCGTGCCTGAAAGGGGTTGCTGCAACCCCACCACGGCGCGCAACAGGCTTGACTTGCCCGAACCGGAAGGCCCGACCAGACTAACGAACTGGCCCTCGTCAACCGTGAGGTGCACGGCTTCGAGGACCGGCTCCTCGCCATAGGAAATGGAGAGATCGCGGACGCGCAATTCAGCCCCCGGCGATGGTCGTATCGAGCAGCCCGGACATGCTCACACCGGACTTGATGAGGCCGCCGGCGACCAGACTCTGCTCGACGCGCTTGGCCGCCTCGAGGTCGATGTTGACCGTTTCAGGGTAGAGCGAGTCGCGGTGCTGCACGATGATATCGCCGAACTCCTTGAGATCGAGCCCGGTCGTCATCTCCTTCGGAAGAGCGGCGACCAACTGCTCACCGGTCATCCCGCGCAGCGCCTTGAGTGCATCCGCCAGCGCCCTGGTCAGCGCAACCATTTCCGGCCTGCGCTGGTCGATCTCCTTGGCGCGTACCGCGACGCCCATGAATTCGAAGGAGCCGCCGAGATGGCGCCTGGCGTCTTCCAGGTCCATTGCATTCATGAGCACGCGCGCGCCTGAGCGCTGCAGCAGGGTCAGCGCCGGCTCCTGCACCACGCCGGCGTCAATTTGGCCCTGACGCAACGCTTCCAGCAAATTGACGCCCATGGTCGCGAACTGGACCTTCTGGGCGTCGGCGCCGGCCTGCTTCAACAGATATAGCGTCAGCGCGTGATCGGCATTGCCGAGTGCGGAGATGCCAACTGTCCTTCCCTGCAGATCCTTGATTGATTGAATCTGGCTGGCGGTCTTGGGAGCAGTGACCACCGCGAACAGCGGGAGGCGGCCGGTGACCGCGAAACGGCGGATGTCGGCGCCGACATTGGCATAGGCCTGGATGGCAACGTCCAGCGCGGTGGCGGCGTAGTCGACGGCGCCGCCGACCAGCGCCTGCATCGCGGCGTTACCGCCGCGGGTATAGACGAGCTGCACGTCAAGCCCATGATTTTTGAAGTAACCGGCCGATCGCGCGACCTCGTAGGGAACGCCGCACAGAAGCTGGCTGCAATAGGCCAGCTTGATCTCCTTGCCCTGAGCTTGCGACGGGGTGGGCCGCGCCGCCGGAATGACGCCCGCGACCAGCGCCGCCCCCTTGAACAGCGCGCGCCGAGACACGTCGGTATCGGGCGCCCGGGCGGTGGTTTCATCGCAGCAGCTCATGAGAGCCTCCAAACTCTCGCGCCAGGGGCAATCTGCTTCACTCCTCGCGTGTCTCGTCTCGATGCCGCAAGCGCATATGGCCTCGTTGTGCTGATTGCGGGGATCGTCGTCAGGATCATCACACTCGGATTAGTCTGTCCTCGCTCGCCTCTGTAACAGCGGCT
>DASSGM010000096.1:0-32897 GCA_035693465.1 Bradyrhizobium sp.
GGCGACGCCGTTCTTGTGGTTCTTGGCCGCGATCATCGCCAGCGCATCGGACTGGTCGCCGTATTTCTGGAAGTAGGCCTGCGCGATCTTGCCGAACACGCCGGCGAAGCCGCCGGGAGTGTCGCCGTCCTCCGGCAGATACGACGCCCGCAGCAGGTTCCTGCCGATCTCGGGCGCCGGCGTCCGCGTCATCTGCTCGACACCGACCACCAGCACGATCCTGGCCGCGCCCGCGGCGATAGCCCGGATACCCTGATGCACCGCCGCCGATCCCGTCGCACAGGCGTTTTCGACTCGCGTCGCCGGCTTGAACCGCAATTGCGGGTCGGCCTGCAGCACCAGCGAAGCGGTAAAATCCTGCGGCGAAAAGCCGGCGTTGAAGTGGCCGAGTACGATCTCATCGACGTCGGCAGCCGAAATGCCGGCGTCGGCCAGCGCGTCGTTCGCGACGCGCACCACGAGACTCTCGACGGTTTCGGTATCGAACTTGCCGAACGGCGTGTGCGCCCATCCGACGATGCTGGCTGTCATGGTCGTGCTCCCTTACGATTACGGCAAACGGTCAGGCCACGAACTTACCACCAAGTTCGTCCTCGATGTGAATGCGGATAATATCGTCGAAGGTCTTTTCGGCGGTGGTGAAGCCGAGTTTTGCCGCCCGCTTGGCCTCGAAATTGCGCGGCCAGCCATCGACAATCCCCATGATGAACGGATCGGGCTCGCGCCTGATCCGCCCCACCACCTTCTCTCCCGCCACCCGCTTTAACGCAGCTATTTCCTCGCCGACGGTCGCCGAAAGGCCGGGCATGGTGAGATTGCGGCGCGCGCCGGCCGCCGCGCTATCCATGGTCGCCGCATGAGTAAGAAACCCGACCGCCGAGCGCGGCGTGGCATACCAGTGCCGGACATCCTCGGACACCGGCAGCACCGCTTCCTTGCCGGCGAGCGGTTCTCGCAGGATGTTGGAGAAGAATCCGGAAGCCGCCTTGTTGGGAAGACCGGGCCGGATGCAAATCGTCGGCAGCCGGATGCCAATGCCATCCATAAAGCCGCGGCGCGAATAATCGGCCAGCAAAAGTTCCCCGATCGCCTTCTGGGTGCCGTAACTCAACAGCGGCGTGTGAAAGAACTCATCGCCGATCGCTTCGGGAAACGGCGCGCCAAACACTGCGATCGACGAGGTGAACACCACCCGGGGTTTGTAGCCGCCGCCGGCAAGCCGGATCGCATCCAACAGCATGCGCGTGCCGTCGAGGTTGATCCGATAACCCTTGTCGAAATCGAGCTCGGCCTCGCCGGAGACGATCGCCGCCAGGTGGAAGATCACATCGGGACGATCAGCGATCAATTTCTCGGCAAACCCCGGCACCGCAAAATCGCCTGCCACGACATCGACAGGAAATCCCGCTTTGTCGGGTTTCGCGGGAGCAACCACGTCCTGCAGCGTCATGCGGCTGATGTCACGCTTGCCGAGACGTCCGTCGCGTAGAAGCCGTTCGGTCAATTTGCTGCCGACCATGCCGGCTGCGCCGAGAAGTAGAATGTGCAAGACCCAACTCCTTATTCTTGATTGTTAGACACGGGCCCCTGCGCTCATTCTTTCACCGCTCCGGTCATCGCAGATACGTAATGCTCGACAAAGAACGCGTAGAGGATCACCAGCGGCAGCGAACCGCAAAGCGCGCCGGCCATCAAAGATCCCCAGCGGTAGATGTCGCCGTCGACGAACTCGTTGACGATCGCGACCGGCACCGTTTTGTTCTGGACCGATTGCAGGAAGGTGAGCGCGTAGATGAACTCGTTCCAGCACAGCGTGAAGCAGAAGATGAAGGCCGAGATCAAGCCGGGAACTGCCAGCGGCAGCACGATCTTGAGCAGGATCTGCCAGCGGCTTGCACCGTCGATCAGGGCACATTCCTCCAGTTCGAACGGGATGGTCTTGAAATAGCCCATCAACAGCCAGGTCGAGAACGGGATCAGAATGGTCGGATAGGTCAGGATCAGCGCCATCGGCGAATCGAACAGGCCATACTGGAACACGACGGTGGCGAGCGGAATGAACAGGATCGATGGCGGCACGAGATAGGCGAGAAAGATCAGCCCGCCGACCAGATGCGCGCCGCGGTAGCGCAGCCGCACGATCGCATAGGCCGCCAGCACGCTGGCGATGATCGACAGCACTGTGGCGCAGACCGCGACATACATCGTGTTCCACAGCCAGTGCGGATAATAGCTTTCGAACAAGAGCTTGTGGATGTGCTTGAAGGTCGGATTCAAGGTCCAGAACGGATTGAACTTGTCGAGATCGAGCAGTTGCTCGTCCGGTTTGATCGCCGTCAGGGCCATCCAGTAGAATGGAAACAACAGGACAATGACGATGATCGACAGCGGCAGATAGAGCGTCACCAGGCGGCGCGGCACCGATTGCAGGTAGCTCATGCCCTCGCTGTGATCCGCCATCGCGACCGTCGGCGAAGAGCCGGACAGGACCGCCTTGAGATCGATCCGCGAGGTGGGAAGATCAGTCACTGGATTCTCCCTGCTGCCACTTGCGGCAGCGCGCGCGGGGCTTGCCCCGTTCGCGCCAAAAAAACAACGCAGCGCCGCGCGGCTCAGTCATTGGATTCACCCTGCTGCCACTTGCGGCGCTGCAATCCGAACCAGGAGATCATGATGGCGGCGAGGAGGAACGGAATCATCGCGCTCGAGATCGCTGCCCCCTCGCCGAGTTGGCCGGCAATGATAGCGCGTTGGTAAGACAGCGTCGCCATCAGATGGGTGGCATTGACGGGACCGCCCCGCGTCATCGCCCAAATCAGCTGGAAGTCGGTAAACGTGAACAGCACCGAGAACGTCATCACCACGGCGATGATTGGGGTCAGCAACGGATAGGTAATAAAGCGGAACATCTGCCACCGCGTCGCCCCATCGAGGGTCGCAGCCTCATACAGAGACGGCTGCACGGTTTGCAAGCCCGCCAGCAGCGTGATCGCGACAAACGGCACGCCGCGCCAGATGTTGGCGAAAATCACGCAGATCCGCGCCCAGGTGGTGTCGCCGAGGAAATTAATGTTCTGGGTGATCAGGCCGAGGTGCTTCAGCGACCACGAGATGATCGAAAATTGCGAGTCGAAGATCCACCAGAACGCCAGCGCCGACAGCACCGTCGGCACGATGAACGGGATCAGCACCATCGCCCGCAACATTGCTTTGAACGGCATGTTCTCGTTCAAAAGCAGCGCGAGGTAGAGGCCAATGGCGAATTTGAATGCGCTGGCAACGAATGTGTAGAGCAGCGTATTGAAGACCGACAACCAGAAGATGGCATCATCCCATAGCCACTCGTAGTTCTCGGACCCGACATACTGTCCGATCCGCCCGATACGGGTGTCCGTAAATGATAACCAGATGCCCAGGCCGAGCGGATAGGCGAGGAACAGGACCAGGAACGCCATTGCCGGCAGCATGAACCAGAAGCCGAGCCAATTGCGATTGTGCTTGAGCTGATCCCAGGCCGTGGCTTCGCGGATCGCTGTTCTGGTGGCCCTGGGTTGAAGTGCAACATCAGCCATTGGCTTATCCTGGTCTTGCCGGCATTTGGCGCGCAGGCCGTCTTGCTCGTCATTGAGAGAGCGGGCGGACCGCGACCAGCGGCCCGCCCGATTGTACGCTTAGCGATAGATGCGCTTCAACTGCCGCTCGCACTCGGAGATCGCGGTCTTGGCGTCCTTGGAGCCGGTGCAGTAGTTGGCGAACATGTCGACCACCAGGAAGTCGGCGATCGCGGTCGCGGCCTTCTCGCCGGGCGTGCCGATCCCGGAGGCCGGAAGCGCGCGCTTGCTGGCCTGAGCGAACACGGCGTTCTTCGGGTCGGCGGTCCACACCGGCGAAGACTCATAGGCATTCAGGGTCTGGGTTAGATAGCCCCGCGCGCCCAGCAGCCACTTATCGAAGTTTTCCTTTTCCAGCATGAAGGCGACAAAGGCCTTCGCGGCGTTAGGATATTTGGTGAAGTTGAACGCCAGGATCGGGACGGTGAGTTGCAGTTCGGTCGGCTTGCCGACCGGACCGACCGGCCACAACGCGTGATAGGTATCCTCCGCGAGTTCCTTCTTGGTCGGATCGTCCTTGGCGGCGACATAGATCGAGATGCCGTTGGACGTGCAATAGAGCTCGCCGGCGAGAAACGCCTTGTTGTTGGACGAGTCGTTCCAGGAGGCCACGCCTGGAATGAAGGTTTCGGAAAGCACTTTGCAGTATTCCAGCGCCTTCAGCGTTTCCGGCGAGTTGATAATGACCTTGTCGTTCTGGTCGACGGTGTAGGCACCATGACCCCACAAGACCCAGTGCAGCCATCCATTGGCGTCGCCGCTCGCATGCCCGAGCGCGAAGCCGGCCGGCGTGTTGTTCTTCTTGAGCGCCTTGCACATCTCAAGGAAACCCGGGAAGTCCTTGGGGAACTCGCTGAAGCCTGCCTTGTCGGTTGCCGACTTCCGGTAAGTCATGTAACCGCCGACCGTCGCGACCGGGATGCCGAGCCAGTCATTGCCCAGCTTGCAGGTTCTGGCGGCCGCATCGGTCCATCCGCCGTACTTCTTGCCGAGGTAATCGGCGACGTCGTTCATCTTGATTACTTTGGTCGGGAACAATTGCGGTAGCGTATGCAGGCCCCAGACCAGATCGAGACCCGAGCCCGTGTTCGCGGCAACGGAGGCCTTTGGCTGCAAATCCTCGAAGGCCTCGCTGAACACGTTCATCTCGGTCCCGGTCGCCGTCTTGAATGCCGCCACCATCGCGTTGAACGCCTTATCTTCGTCTTCAACGAAGCGTTTCCAGCGCATGACCGTAAGCTTGGCGCCCGGCTCCGCCTTCCATGGCGCCGACTGCGCCCACGCCTTGGCAAACTCAAGCAAGGCCGGCCCGGTAAGCGCGCCAGCCGCCGCTAGCGCGGTGCCGCCCTGAACAATAGTGCGGCGAGTAAAGTCGTGCATAGTCGATTCTCCCTTTGATGCTTTTTTGGTTTTTCAGGCGTTCAGTCGCTTGCCCGTCGTCTCGTCGAACAGATGCACGAGCGAGGGGTCAGGCTTCAACCGGATCTTGTCACCCGGGTTGAATTGGTGGCGCTCGCGGAACACGGCGACGACTTGCTCGCCGCCAAGCTTGGCGAACACTTGCGTTTCCGAGCCGGTCGGCTCGACCACGATGATCTCGGCTTCGGCGCCGTCATCCGCGATGGTGAAGTGCTCAGGCCGGACGCCGTACACCGCCGGCCTTCCTTCCGAGGCGGGGGGCGCCGATGCCAGCGGCAGCTTCACCCCGTTCGGGCCCTCGAAGCCGGCGATGCCGTTCGACTTCACCTTGCCTTTGAGGAAATTCATCGCCGGCGAGCCGATGAAGCCGGCGACGAACTGGTTCTCCGGCCGGTCATAAAGCTCGAGCGGCGTGCCGATCTGCTCCACGATGCCGTCATGCATCACCACGATCGTATCGGCCATGGTCATGGCTTCGATCTGGTCGTGGGTGACGTAGACCGTGGTGGTTTTCAGCCGTTGATGCAGTTCCTTGATTTCGGTGCGCATCGCCACGCGCAGCTTGGCGTCGAGATTGGACAACGGCTCGTCGAACAGGAATACCTGCGGATCGCGCACGATGGCACGTCCCATCGCAACGCGCTGGCGCTGGCCGCCGGACAATTGCCGGGGATAGCGATCGAGCAGCGGCGTCAAAGCCAGAATTTCGGCGGCGCGCTTGACCCCCTTCTTGATTTCGTCGGCGCTGGCGCCCCGCAGCTTTAGCGAAAACCCCATGTTGTCGGCGACCGTCATATGCGGATAGAGCGCATAGTTCTGGAACACCATCGCAATGTCGCGCTCTTTGGGCTGGACATTGTTGACGACGCGGTCGCCGATTGAAATCGTCCCCGAGGTGATGTTTTCGAGCCCGGCGAGCATCCGCAACAAGGTCGATTTGCCACAGCCGGACGGGCCGACCAGGACGACAAAAGCGCCGTCCTCGATCGGGATCGAGACGCCGTGCAGGACTTCAAAGCCGCCAAACGATTTCCGCACGTCGCGAATCTGCACCGACGCCATACATTTCCTCCTGATCCACTTGAATCTCCGCCGTTAACGCGGCGATCGTTGTCTTATTTGACCGGGTCTTACCAGACTTTTTCGGCGATGTCGTTGGATCAAAGTCGTATGAGTTCCGCCTTCGCCGTCAACATTGCGAACCGGCCGGTGACATGTAAACATTGCTCGCCATGACGAAACGACGCACAAAAATAAGGCGTGTGCGCTGCGGGAGAAACCATGAACAAGCCGATTGCCGGCGTCACCAGGCGCAAACTCCGTTCCAGCGAGTGGTTCAACAACCCGCACAACCCGGGAATGACCGCGCTCTACCTTGAACGCTATCTTAATTACGGCCTGACCCGGCACGAACTGCAATCCGGCAAGCCGATCATCGGCATTGCGCAGACCGGCAACGATCTTTCGCCCTGTAATCGCCATCACCTTGAGCTGGCGCATCGGGTCCGCGAGGGTATCCGCGCCGCCGGTGGCATTGCCATGGAATTTCCGACGCATCCGATCCAGGAAACCGGCAAGCGCCCCACCGCGGCGCTGGATCGCAACCTGGCCTATCTCGGCCTAGTCGAAATCCTGTTCGGCTATCCACTGGATGGCGTGGTCCTGACCACCGGCTGCGACAAGACCACCCCGGCCTGCCTGATGGCTGCGGCCACAGTCAATTTACCGGCGATCGTGCTTTCCGGCGGGCCGATGCTGAACGGATGGCACAATGGCGAGCGCTCGGGCTCGGGAACGGTGGTCTGGAAAGCGCGCGAGCGGCTTGCCGGCGGCGAGATCGACTACGAGGAGTTCATGAACATTGTGGCCTCCTCGGCGCCATCGGTCGGTCATTGCAATACCATGGGCACCGCTTCCACCATGAACTCGCTGGCCGAGGCGTTAGGGATGTCGCTGCCGGGCTGCGCCGCGATCCCCGCCCCTTACCGCGAGCGCGGCCAGATCGCCTTTGAGACCGGCACGCGCATTGTCGGGATGGTATGGGAGGATCTCAAGCCGTCCGACATCCTGACGCGGAAGGCCTTCGAAAACTGCATCGTCGTCAATTCGGCAATCGGCGGCTCGACCAACGCGCCGATCCATATCAATGCGCTCGCCCGCCACATCGGCGTGGAGCTGTCGATCGACGACTGGCAGAAGTTCGGCCACGAAATTCCGCTGCTGGTCAATATGCAGCCGGCCGGCTTCTATCTCGGCGAGGAATATCATCGCGCCGGCGGCGTGCCGGCGGTGGTGCGCGAATTGATGGCGCACAAGCGCATCCACGAAGACGCCATGACCGTCAATGGCCATACCATGGGCGAGAACTGCCGCGATGCGCCCAAGCCCGACGGCGACGTGATCCGGACCTTCGACCAGCCGCTGGTGAAGGACGCCGGCTTTCTGGTGCTGCGCGGTAATTTGTTCGATTCCGCGATCATGAAGACCAGCGTGATCTCTAAGGAATTCCGCGACCGCTACTTAAACAATCCCAGAGACCCGAACGCGTTCGAGGGACGCGCCATCGTGTTCGACGGCCCGGAGGATTATCATGAGCGGATCGACGATCCCTCGCTCGACATCGACGAGCGCTGCATCCTGTTTGTGCGCGGCACCGGTCCGATCGGCTATCCCGGCGGCGCCGAGGTCGTGAACATGCAGCCGCCGGCCGCGCTGATCAAACGCGGCATCTTGTCCCTGCCCTGCATCGGCGATGGCCGCCAGTCCGGCACGTCCGGCTCGCCGTCGATCCTCAACGCCACGCCGGAAGCCGCCGCCGATGGCGGGTTGGCGATCCTCAAGACCGGCGACAAGGTCCGCATCGACCTCAACAAGGGCAGCGCCAACATCCTGATATCCGAGGACGAGCTGAAGCAGCGGCGCGCCGAACTGACGGCGCGCGGCGGCTTTCCTTATCCGGCCAACCAGACGCCGTGGCAGGAACTCTATCGCTCAACCGTGGGCCAGCAGGCTACCGGCGCCTGCATGGAGTTTGCAACCCGCTATCACGACATCGCCGGCCGCGTCGGCGTGGCGCGGGACAATCATTAGCAACGATCGTCATTCCGGGATGCGCCGACTGAACTCAGGTTTACCCCGAGTTCGGCAAGTATCACCATCCAGGTCGGCCATAGGCCAACCCCCCGGAATGACGAAAGAAAACGAAAGGGAGAAGGACATGGGAGACCGCCTGAAGGGCAAGCGCGCATTCGTGACGGCAGGCGCGGCGGGCATCGGGCGCGCCAGCGCTGTCGCCTTTGCGCGCGAAGGCGCGAGCGTATTCGCAACCGACATCGACGAGAAAGGACTCGTGTCGCTGAAGAATGACGGCGTCGCGGAAATGGCGCGGCTCGACGCTCGCGACAGCGCAGCGGTGGTCGCAATGGCAAAACGCGTCGGCAAGATCGACATCCTGCTCAATGCGGCCGGTTTCGTGCATCACGGCACGGTGCTGGAGTGTTCCGACGAGGACTGGGATTTTTCGTTCGACCTCAATGTCAAGTCGATGCACCGGACAATCCGGGCGTTCCTGCCGGGCATGCTGGAAAGCGGCCGTGGCTCGATCGTGAACATCTCCTCTGCCGCAGGTGTGTTCAAGGCCGCGCCCAACCGCTATGTCTACGGCGCCACCAAGGCCGCGGTGGCAGCACTGACCCGCGCGGTTGCGGTGGATTTCATCACGAGGGGCATCCGCTGCAATTGCATCTGCCCTGGCACTATCGAAACGCCGTCGATGCTGCAGCGCGCCGCCGCCGCGGGTTCCGGGGGCCGCGAGATGTTCGTCAGCCGGCAGCCAATGGGACGACTCGGCACCGCGGAGGAAATCGCAGCGCTCGCCGTATACCTAGCCAGCGACGAGAGCGCGTTCACGACCGGCGTCGCGCATATCATCGATGGCGGCTGGACGCTTTGAGTCTTGACGTCGCTATCAATAGCAACGTCATTCCGGGGCGCGTCGAAGACGCGAACCTCAGATGTCAATTGCAAATCGAGCGATCTCGAGATTCCGGGTCTGGTCCTTCGGACCATCCCGGAATGACAGACCGAGAAGAGGGAAGAGGCTGATGAACAAGATCGATCTGAACGGCCGCTGCGCCGTCGTTACCGGTGGCGCGCAGGGTTTTGGTCGCGCGATCACCGAACGCTTCGTTGCTTCCGGCGCAAAGGTCGCGATCTGGGATCACGACCAGCCGCTCGCCGCGAAAACCGCAAAAGAGATCGGCAACCCGGTCACGGCGTTCAAGGTTGACGTCTCCGATCTCGCCGCGGTCGAAAAGGCGCGGGACGCAACGCTCAAAACGTTCGGCAAGATCGACATTCTCGTCAACAATGCCGGGATCGCCGGCGTCAACAAGACGGTATGGGAGACCGACCTTGACGAGTGGCGCAAGGTGTTGCGGATCAATCTCGACGGGCCCTTCATCTGCTGCAAGGCGATCGTGCCCGACATGGTCAAGCAGAATTACGGCCGCATCGTCAACATCGCCTCGATCGCCGGCAAGGAGGGCAACCCGAATGCCGCGCATTATTCGGCCTCGAAGGCCGGCCTGATCGCATTGACAAAATCGCTTGGCAAGGAACTCGCCGGATACGAAATCGCCGTCAACGCCGTGACTCCCGCCGCGGCCAGAACCGCGATCTTCGAGCAGCTAACGCAGCAGCACATCGATTTCATGCTGTCGAAGATTCCGAAAGGGCGTTTTGTCCTGGTCGAAGAGCTCGCGGCGATGGTGGCGTGGCTGGCCTCTGAGGATTGCGCGTTTTCGACCGGCGCCGTGTTCGATATTTCCGGCGGCCGCGCGACTTACTAGAAGATTGGCATTCATCATGATCCGGGAAGGCGGATGTCTGTGCGGCGCGGTTCGGTTCAAAGCGGAGGGCGAGCCGATCAATGTCCGGATCTGCCATTGCCGCAACTGCCAGAAGGCGATGGGATCGCCGTTCTTTGCCCGCGCGCTGTTCGACCAAAAGGCCCTGACCGTTGAAGGCGAGACTGCCCGCTATCCCACCTCGGCGGCGCTCGACCGGGTGTTTTGCAGGATTTGCGGCACCCGCCTGTTCGCCTGGCGGAAGCAGCCGGCAGTTGCTGGGGTGGCGCTGGCGGCGTTCGACGACCGCAACGCCTTTGCGCCGACCGATCATATGTGGGTCACGGAAAAAATGGATTGGGTAAGGCTCGACGACGGCCTGCCGCAATATCCGGGGACGGCTCCCTGAAGGGGGCCTGTCCGCCCCGACCCTTCATGGATACATGATAGCGTAGCCCGCCAGTAGAACCGGTCAGGACATCCGTTGAACATCACCCCTTACGACGTATCGGTCTGGGTCTTGCCGCTCGTCATCGCCATCACCTTCCACGAGGCAGCCCACGGCTTCGTGGCCCACCAACTCGGCGACAAGACCGCCTGGGAATTGGGCCGCGTTAGTTTCAATCCGCTCAAGCACATCGACCCGTTCGGCACGCTGGTGCTGCCGGCGATGCTGCTGCTTGCGCATTCGCCGTTCTTGTTCGGCTACGCCAAGCCGGTGCCGGTGAATTTTCGCGCCCTTCGCAATCCGCGGATCGGCATGGTTCTGGTGGCGCTGGCCGGACCTGCCACCAACATTGCCCTCGCTCTGTTCGCGGCGGCGGCGTTTCATCTCCTCACCTTCGTCCCTGCGAGCGCAGCGCAATGGGTGGCCGACAACCTCAAAAACGCACTCATTATCAATGTCGTGCTGGCGATCTTCAACATGCTCCCGATCCCTCCGCTGGATGGCGGCCGGGTCGCGGTTGGATTGCTGCCGAGATGGCTCGCCCTCCCGCTTTCCCGTTTGGAACCCTTTGGAATGCTGATCCTGATCGGATTTCTCATCATTCTGCCCTTGGCAGGTTCGCAGTTCGGTCTAAATCTTGATGTTATCTCGGCGATACTGCGGACATCGACCGGCTACCTGATCCGGCTACTTCTGGTGGTAACGGGCAACGGGTAGGAAGGGCGAAAAGGCTGAGGGCATGGCGATCAAAGCTGCCGACATGTTGATTGCGCGACGTGCCGACACCCGGGCCCGCGCCGATTTTGCGACCTGGAAAATGATGGCGAAGCTGAACGGCGCTTCCTCCCTGCCTGCCGAGGCCCAGGCTTTCCTGGAGAGTTACAAGACGCTGCTCAAGGAGATGGCGGAGCCCGAGGCCACCGAGGCGACCATCCATCAAATTTACAGGAGCTATTACGCCGAAATGGGTGGGGCTGGCGCGCCGCCCGACCTTCCCGCCCGTTCGAAGGATCGGGCCAAGGGAAACGTCACCGCGTTCAAACGGCCACCCGCCCAACGGAAGCCCGTCCAGCGCCAGCCTGCGCAAGCCCCGGACGCAAAACCAAGGCTTCCCGTTGCCCTGATATTCGCCTGCCTCGTCGTCGTCTATGTCGGCATCCGATATCTGCTGCAGTGAGGTTTGGCCGTTTCAATTGCGTGCGAGCATAGGGAAAGGTCCCCCGCTAAGCCGCCCTGCGTTGCGCCAGCACCTCCACAACCAATTGCCATGAAGCGCCTTCACTTGTGGACGACTCACCCAACCATTGAAACGAATTGGGCGTGATGTCGGTAAAGCTCCATCGCGACAGCGCGCCTGACTCGGTCTTGCCTTCCTGCACGATGTCGTCTCCGCGCTGGCGCCCGATTTGCTGGCGAAAGACATTTCTGGCCGGATCGATCCAATAGATGCGCCAGCCATCGATATCGGGGTCGTAGACCCTGATGGTCGTTCCAAACCAGTTGCCGGCGACGGGAAAAGGCGGCGCATTCGGCCGCTCCACCAGGCGCGGTATCATCCAGACGTCCTGGATGGCGCGGCCTTCGAGAATCCAGCCGAAATGGATTTCGCCCGAAGCTTCATGGCGGGCGCCATCGGGAGCATGGGCGATGATCCTTGCCTCCCAATCGCCAACGAACCTTCCATAAAGCTGCAACTTTTCCGCCCGGTCCGCCGCCGGCTTCTCGGCATGCAGAACCGAAATCAATTTGCTGGAGGCTGTGTTCATCGAGCTTCTCCGCGTCTTTGCGAACTCGATGGGATCACCAACCTTGCATTGAAACTTGGAAGAAATTGCTGTCAGGAGCCGTCGCCTGTGCAGGCGAGGTTCAGTTCCCGATTTGCATTTAACTCTTGCCCTTGACCTTGAAGATCACCGGAAGGGTAAAATTCAGTCCCTCATCGGCGACGAGCGGCGGTGGCTGCGGGACCGGGTCGGAGTGCCGTACCATCGCCAGCGCCGCTTCGTCGAACGCCCTGTCGCCGGATCCCTTGACAATGCTGGTCGAGAGAATGTGACCCATCCGGTCCAGCGCGAAGCCGACAAGAATCTCGGCGCTCTTCTGCGTGCGCTCCACCGGATAGCGTTTGTGCTTCTCCAGATGCGCCATCAATTCCTTCTGCCAGGTGAGGCGCGCGCGCCGTGCGCTTTCACCGATGCCCTGTGCAGGAGCGATCGAGCGCGGCCCCTTCCGAATGGCCTCCGAGCTCGGCGTCGCCGTCGCCTCAGCGGCGACCGATTCCGTTGAGGCGGTGGTCTGCACCGCGGCGATCTTCGAGTCTTCCTCCCTGGGCTTGTTGGAATCGTTCGGCGTCACCATCCGATCGGGATCGTCGGCCTCGGTCGGCACGTCCTTCGGTAGCTCGGTCTCCTTGGGGAGTTCGGCCCTTTGCTCGGCAAGTGCCGGCGAAGCCACGGAAGCATCGGTGTCCGGACCCGGCGGCAGATCGCTGGCTTCAAGGCGGGGCGACATCAATTCCAGCCCGATCTCGATCGCGGGCGCACCGAGGGATTCGTCGAGATCGTCGGTCTGCAAATGCGCAACCGCGAGCGCGCCGCCGCCGACGTGAAGCACGAGCGCACCCACTGCGGCGAGAATCCACAGTCGCCGGGAAGGTGCTTGCTCGCTGTCGAGGTTAATCATCGCGATCGTCAGCCGCTCAAGGTTTTGGATTTGCAGGCGTCGGCGGCGGCGCAAACGTTTCCGGAACGCCCTCCAGCGCCACCAGCTTGATCTTCGAATAGCCTCCCGCGCGCAGGATCTCCAGCACGTCCATCAACTCGCCATAGGGCACGGCGCGGTCGGCCCGCAGGAAGATGAAGCGATCCTTGCTGCTGTCTGCCATCGCGTCGAGGTTGCGAACCAGATCGAGCCGTTTGACCGGGGTTTCCCCGATCGCCACCGCCAGATCTGGCTTGATGCTGACATAGGTCGGCTTGTCCGGCTTCTTCTGCGGGGTCGCCGTGGACGTCGGCAGATCGATCGGAAGATCGACGGTCGACAGCGGCGCTGCCACCATGAAGATAATCAGAAGAACCAGGATGACGTCGATGAACGGCGTGACGTTGATCTCATGCGTTTCCGCGAAATCGCTGTCGTCATCCAGTTCGGTATCTGTGATCGATGCGCCCATTATCTACTCCGCCGCGCGCGAATGCGAACCACCGTGGGTGCGGTCGAGATCGCGCGACAATAACCGCGCTGCCGCGCCCGAGGAGCGGCCGACCAGTTCGAGATAGCCCTTCGTCATCCGCGTGAAATGATTGTAGATGATGACGGCCGGGATCGCCGCGGCGAGACCGAAGGCGGTGGCGAGCAACGCCTCGGCAATACCAGGCGCTACCACGGCAAGATTGGTCGTCTGCGATTTCGAGATACCGATAAAACTGTTCATGATGCCCCACACCGTGCCGAACAGCCCGACGAACGGCGCTGTCGCTCCGATGGTTGCCAGCAATCCCATGCCGAGTCGGATCCTGCGCGCTTCGGCACGCACGATCTCGGCAAAACTTGTTGCCGCCCGCTCCTTGATGCCGGCGTCGCTGGAAACTCCCGCCGACAGCCGCGCCTCGCGCATCGCCGCCGACAACAGCGACGACAACACGCTGCCTTTGGCGCCGAGCGCGAACTGCGCTTCCGCCAGCGACCTTGCGTCGCTGATCGCGCCGAGTGCTGCGCGCAACTTGCGCCGGACCAGCGACAATTCGATGATTTTTGCGATGAAGATGGTCCATGTCACCAGCGAGGCAAAGGCAAGGCCGATCATGACCGCCTTGACCAGAATATCCGCCGACACAAACATCGACCAGGGCGACAACTCACGCAGCACGACAGTTGTCGATTTCAGCGATCTGCTGCCATCGGCGGGAGTTACCGTCGCGTCGGATGGCGCAGGCATTGGAGCGGAAGGAGCGCCCGCCGACGGCGCTGGCGCTGGTGCGGGTTGCGCCAGCGCCGGGGATTGCTGAAGCGGAGCCGCGTTCTGCTGCGCCGACGACGGCGATGCCAGCGACAGCATCATCAGCGCGGAAATCACAGCAACTGTCGCTCGAATTGGTGACATGTTCATACTTCGGTCCAGTAGTGAATCATTCAAACGTGACGCAAGCATCTGGCCAGTCGCAATTTTGCCGGATGCCGTGGGAAAAGCCGCGACGCGGGCCGCATGGGGATGCGAACACGCCGATGCCGGACCGCTCTCACAGAGCGATCAATATCAGGAGACGGGCGGAGCGCGAGACTGAAAAACGACGCGGGCGGAGTTCAGAGCGATGAACGCGGCGTCGGTCGTCAAATACAGGGATGAAGCGGGTTGAGGGCCCGGCAGATAAGACGGTGTTGCAACCACCAGCGCGTTGGCCAGCGCCATGACGGCACAGATGGTGCAGTCAGCGGTGGGCCGGCCGTCGGACTCATGGTCGGAGGTCTTTGGCCCGATCGCGCCAAATGAGTCCTCGTGCGAAGCTCCGGCCAAAGCATCCAACTGCATGGCCGCGCATGTAACGCTATCGTGAAGCGCCGGCTGGTTCGCGTCCAGCAACGCGGGCGCTGCCTGTGCGCTGCTGCCGTGGAAATGTCCGAACGACAGCAGAACCTGAATCGCGAGCGCAAAAAGCGCGAGCCGCGATCCGTGTCTGAGGTTTGAGCGGAACCATTTCATGCCGGCACGTGCCTTGAGCGAAGGAGCTGGAGACCAGTGACGATGTTACAATATAACATCTCGGGGATCGCGCCTAGTGACGTATTCATGCTTCAGGGCGACAGCGATCGCGATAGATACCGGTCAATTTGACCGTTTCACGGTCAACTGGCCGCGACGCGAGACGTGCGCGATCACTTGGCCGCGACGTCGCGGCGAGGCTCGGCCAGGCTCTTGATCCGCTCCTTGATGTTCCTGAGAGTCTTGAGGCTGGTTTCGATCGCGGTTGTCGGGATATCGCGCAGCACGTCGGTTGCGATGGCGTCGCGCAGACTGTCGAGATCATCAACGAGCTGACGACCGCTTGCGGTGAGAAACAGTCGATTGGCACGTCGATCCCGCGGGTCGTGCCGTCGCTCGAGAAGGCCGTGTTCGACCAGGCGATCGAGCAGGCGCACCAGCGAGATCGGCTGCAGTTCGAGCACATCGGCCAAGTCGACCTGGGACAATCCTTCCTGCTGCCGCAATCGAAACAATACGATCCATTGCGCGCGCGTGGTGCCGCGGCCCTTGGCGCGGTTGTCGATGTAGTTGCGCAGCAGGCGCGAGCTCTCGACGAGTTGTGAGATCAGCTGGCGTTTCAGATCGAGCGACACGGGCTGCGACCCTCCCAAAGCTTTCCAAAAGTTTAGGTTTCTCAAGTTACGGTGTGTGTACTCATTAAGTGCACGCGTATTATATCTGAGGCCGTTGGGAACCGTTTTAAAGGCCCACTACTTGTTTTTGAGCACATGAGCGCACATGGCCACATCGCGAACCATTGGTTGGCTTTTGCTCATCGCAGCCATTGGCGCGGTGGGTTATTTCGGCTTGCAGCGATTTCATGGCCCTAATCCGGGGGCTAAGACCGAAAGCGCGCAAAAGTCCTCCTCCCCGGGAACTGTCCCGGTTCGCGTCAGCGTCGCGCCGGTCGAAAAAGCCGATTTCCCGGTGTACCTGACCGGGCTCGGAACCGTGCAGGGCTTCAATACCGTGGTGGTGCGCACGCGCGTCGACGGCCAGATCGAGAAGATTGCCTTCAAGGAGGGCCAACTCGTCAATCAGGGCGACCTGCTCGCGCAGATCGATCCACGGCCATACCAGGCGGCGCTCGATCAGGCCAAGGCCAAGAAGGCGCAGGATGAGGCCAATCTGGCCAACGCCAATCTGGATCTGCAGCGCTATACCAAGCTTGGCGAATTCGCGACCCGCCAACAGACCGATACCCAGCGATCCACCGTCGCGCAACTAACTGCCCAAATCGCCGCCGACGATGCGGCGATTGCCAACACCCAAACTCAGGTCGACTACACCAGCATCAAGGCGCCGATCTCTGGCGTCGCCGGCCTGCGCCAGGTCGACGTCGGCAACATCGTCAATGCCTCGACCCAGACCGGCATCGTCACCATCGCCCAGATCGAACCGATCGCCGTGATCTTCACCGCGCCGGAGGAGCAGTTGCCGTACATCAGCGAGGCACAATCGGTACAGCCGCTCAAGGTCATTGCGATCACAACCGATGGCAAGAAACCGTTGGCGGAAGGAACATTATCCGTCGTGAACAATCAGGTCGATACCACCAGCGGGACTATTCGCCTCAAGGCGGTGTTCGATAACAAGAACCACGCGTTGTGGCCGGGTCAGTCAGTCTCGACCCGGCTGCTGGTGAAGACGCTGAAGGATGCCACGGTGGTTCCTGACGATGCGATCCAGCACTCTACCGATGGGCTCTACGCCTATATCGTCAATCAGGAGAACAAGGCGGAGCTCCGCAAGATCAAGGTGAGCCAATCGATTGACGGGCGCTCGGTGGTCGATGATGGCCTGTCGCCTGGCCAGCAGGTGATCACCTCGGGCCAGTACAAGGTTCAGCCTGGCACACTCGTCACCACGGCGGTGGCGAGTTCTGATCCGGCGCAATCCAAGGTCAAGCAGGAATGAACGAAGGCATTTCCGCACCCTTCATTCGTTATCCCATCGGCACCTCCTTGCTGATGGCCGGCATTCTCTTTGTCGGCCTTGTCGCCTACCCGCTGCTGCCGGTGGCGCCGCTGCCGCAGGTGGATTTCCCGACCATCCAGGTCACCGCCAACCTGCCCGGCGCCAGCCCCGAAACCATGGCCTCCTCGGTGGCGCAGCCGCTGGAGCGGCAGTTCGCGCAGATTCCCGGCGTCGCCCAGATGACTTCCACAAGCTATCTGGGAACCGCAGCCGTCACGATCCAGTTCGACCTCAACCGCAGCATCGATGGCGCCGCCAACGACGTGCAGAGCGCCATCAACGCCGCCGGCGGCCAACTGCCGAAAAATCTTCCCTCACCGCCGACCTACCGCAAGGTCAATCCGGCGGATTCACCGATCCTGATATTGTCGGCGACATCCGATACCCTGCCCCTGACCAGCGTGAGCGACGCGGTCGACGCCCAGCTTGCGCAACAGATCAGCCAGATATCGGGCGTGGCGCAGGTCTTTATCGGGGGCCAGCAGAAGCCGTCGATCCGGGTCCAGGTCGATCCGGCGAAACTGGTCGCCAAGGGCCTGTCGCTGGAGGACGTTCGCAGCCAGATTGCGATCACGACGGTCGACAGCCCGAAGGGCAACATCGACGGTGCAACGCGCGCCTACACGATCTACGCCAATGATCAGTTGTTGGACTCCAAGGACTGGAACGACGTCATCATCGCCTATCGCAACGGCGGTCCGCTTCGAATCCGAGACATCGGCCAGGCCGTTACCGGACCGGAAGATGCCAAGCAGGCGGCCTGGGCGAACGGCAAGCGCGGCGTGTTCCTGGTGGTCTTCAAGCAGCCCGGCGCCAACGTCATCGAGACCGTGGACAAGATCAAGTCGCTGCTGCCGAGGCTGGTGGCGGCGATTCCACCCGCGATCAAGATCGAGCTCATCAGTGATCGCACCCAGACCATCCGCGCCGCCGTCGAGGACGTTCAATTCACGCTGCTATTGACCATTGCGCTCGTCGTCATGGTCATTTTCATCTTCCTGCGCAGTTTCTGGGCGACCGTCATTCCAGCGGTGACCGTGCCGCTCTCGTTGCTCGGTGCCTGTGCGCTGATGTGGGCGTTCGGCTATACCCTCGACAATCTGTCGCTGATGGCGTTGACCATCGCCGTCGGTTTCGTGGTCGACGACGCCATCGTCATGCTGGAAAACATCACCCGTTATATCGAACAAGGCGAGAAGCCGCTTGCCGCGGCGTTCAAGGGCGCCAGCGAAATCGGCTTCACGATTGTGTCGATCAGTATTTCGCTGGTCGCCGTGCTGATTCCGCTATTGTTGATGGGCGGCATCATCGGACGTCTGTTCCGCGAATTCGCGGTGACGCTGGCGATGACGATCTTCGTATCGATGCTAGTATCGCTGACGCTGTCGCCGATGATGGCCTCTCGCTTCCTGCGTGCGCGCGGTGAAACGCGACACGGCCGGTTTTATCAATGGAGCGAGCGCGCGTTCGACGCGATGCTCCATGGCTACGAGCGCGGCCTCGACTTTGCCTTGCGCTGGCGCTTTGCGACGCTGATGGTGTTCTTTGCGACGGTCGGATTGTCGGTCTACCTGTTCGTCATTATTCCCAAGGGATTTTTCCCGCAGCAGGATACAGGCCTGATCACCGCCACGTCCGAAGCCGGGCAGGACATTTCCTTCGCCGCGATGAAGCAGCGGCAGGAGGCACTTGAGACCATCGTGCGGGCCGACCCTGACGTCGCCACCGTGGCGATGGCGATCGGCGGCAGCGGCCGGGCCGGAAATAACGGCAACCTGTTCATCACACTGAAACCGCGCGATCAACGCAAAGCATCCGCCCAGCAGATCATCGCCCGCCTGCGCCCGAAGCTCGAAAAGGTCGAGGGGGCGCGCCTGTACATGCAGGCGGCGCAAGACGTCCGGCTCGGCGGCCGGCCGACGCGGACGCAGTTCGAGTTCACGCTGCAGGATGCCAACTTGGCCGAGCTGAACGAATGGGCGCCGAAGATCCTGGCCAAGATTCAGACCTTGCCCGAGTTGCGCGACGTCGCGACCGACCAGCAGAGCCAGGGCACGACGCTCGAGCTGAAGATCAATCGCGACACCGCTTCGCGCTACGGGATCCAGCCGCAGCTGATCGACGACACGCTTTACGACGCGTTCGGCCAGCGCCAGGTGACCCAGTATTTCACGCAGCTCAACAGCTATCACGTGATCCTGGAAATCCTGCCTGAGCTGCAAGGTAACTTCGATACGCTCAGCAAGCTCTATGTCAGATCGCCAACGACTGGCGACCAGGTGCCGTTATCGACGTTCGCGACCTGGACCAGCGTCCCGGTCCGTCCGCTCTCGATCAGCCACCAGGGGCAGTTTCCGGCAATCACGATCAGCTTCAACCTGGCGCAGGGCACAGCTCTTGGGCAGGCGACCGGCGCGATTCAGAAAGCGATGGTCGAACTCGGCGCGCCTGCCACGCTCAACTCGAGCTTCCAGGGCACCGCACAGGCGTTCCAGCAATCGCTCGGCACCGTCCCGCTCTTGATCCTGGCGGCGCTGGTGGTCGTGTACCTGATCCTCGGCATTCTCTATGAGAGCTACATCCATCCGCTGACCATTCTGTCGACCCTGCCCTCGGCCGGCATCGGCGCGCTGGCGATCCTGATGGCGTTCGGATTCGATTTCAGCCTGATCGCGTTGATCGGCATCATCCTCCTGATCGGGATCGTCAAGAAGAACGGCATCATGATGGTCGACTTCGCGATCTCGGCCGAACGCGACGAGCATCTCACCTCCGAACAATCGATCCGGAAGGCTGCCCTGCTGCGGTTTCGCCCGATCATGATGACGACGATGGCGGCCTTGCTCGGCGGGGTGCCGCTGATGCTGGGTACCGGCACCGGATCGGAAATCCGCCAGCCGCTCGGCTATGCGATGGTCGGCGGCCTGATCGTCAGCCAGGCGCTCACGCTGTTCACTACTCCTGTCGTATATCTCTATCTCGACAGGCTCTCGAACGCGTTTGAGGACTGGGGACGCTCGAAGGGTCTCGAAGGCGAACCGCCGGCGAGCGAGCATGGCTCGGTCAAGGAAGCCGCCGAGTGAGAGAGCCGCTCAAGGCGGTGCCGAGATAGGCCCGCTGCACCTGGGGATCTTCGGCGAGATCAGCGGCGGCGCCGGACAACACGCTCTTGCCGACCTGCAGCACGGTGGCGAAATCCGAGACCTGCAGCGCCAGCTCGATGGATTGCTCGGCGAGCAGGATTGTCAGTCCTTCCCGGTGCAACCGCCCAAACGTCTCATACATCGAGTCGACCACCGTCGGCGCGAGACCGAGCGAGGGCTCGTCAAGCATCAAGAGCTTCGGATCGCTCATCAGGGCGCGGCCGACCGCCAGCATCTGCCGAAGACGGAGGCTCGGACCTGGCCACCGGCCGTACGGCTTCACATTTCAAACAGCTCGCCGTGTACAGACACGGCCTCGCGATCTCGCCGCGCCTTTCGCGCGAGTTTTGCCAAGAACGTCCCGCCTTCTGAAGATCAGAGGGCGCAGGGAATGCCGGGCGCTCGATGCACCCGCAGCCTCGCGTGCGAAATAAACAAAGCACACGAGCATAGTCACCACGGTCACACCGGTTTCACCCGGCATTCCCCGCGCAATGGCTTTACGGCTTACTTCGCGCTCTCCCCGGTGACCACGCTTGTTTGACACCGTCGCCTGCGCTTGTTCTCGCAGACTTGACGCCTGCGTTGGGGCGTCAGAACGACACGACTTCGCCGTACGCACCAGCGCCATTCGTCAAAGGCGCCGCCGCGTCCATCGCATCCCGCCCCGCGTTCGTGACGTGCGCACGCCCCTCTGTGGGACGGGACGGCGCGGGATATATTGCTGATTTGGGTCCGGTGGCAAGCGAAATTTCGGAAATTCGGAAATTAATAAATAGCCCGGAAACGTAAGGCCAATTTAGGCAAAGCGAAGCGTGCCCTCCTGGTGGAGGCACAGATCGTAGGGTGGGCTAAGCGAAGCGAGCCCACCACGCAATTGGATGAGCCCTACATAAGCTGGTGGGCACGGCGCAAAACGCGCCTTTGCGCACCCTACGCCGATAGCGCGTTCAATTTCACTGTACGGAATGCCAACCCTCATCCCCGCGTGAGCGCAATTGCGCTCATCGCTGGAGGAGCAGCCGCTTGGCCGCGTCTCGAAGGATGAGGCCATTGCGGGGCCTCATGGTTCGAGACGCGCGAAGACGCGCTCCTCACCATGAGGGGGAAAGAAATTACTCCGCCGCGATCTGCCGTGGCGCCGGCGGCGGGTTGGCGAGATCGGCGGCCAATTGCGCATAGCGCGCCTTGGCATCCTGCACCGATTTCTCCTTCACCGGCCCGTAGCCGCGGATGCGGTCCGGCAGCGAGAGAATTTCGATCGCGGTGTCCAGGTTGAGCGGCGACAGCACCGTGAGCACGTGGGCGACGTCCTTCTCGTAGCCTGCGATCAGGTCGCGTTCGAGCCGGCGGTCGGCGCTGTAGCCGAAGATATCGAATGCGGTGCCGCGCAGCCCGCGCATTTTCGCCAGCAAACGAAATAGCGGCATCATCCATGCGCCGAACGCGCGCTTGCGCGGCCGTCCCAATGCGTCGGTGCCGCCGCCAAGCAGCGGGGGTGCCAGGTTGAAATTGAACTTGAAGTCGCCTTCGAACTGGTCGCGAAGCTGCTTTTCGAAATTGCCGTCGGTATAGAGCCGCGCGATCTCGTACTCGTCCTTGCAGGCCAAAAGCTTGGCGTAATTGATCGCAACGGCACGCGGCAATGCCTCGCCGAAGCCACCATTCAATGCGGCATCGCGGACCTGTGTCACCAGCTTGCGATAGCGCCCGGCGAGCCCGGCGTTCTGATAGCTGGTCAGCAGCGTGCTGCGGTGCGCGATGATTTCATCGAGCGACATCGCATCCAGCGCCTTCGGCGGCGCCGTCGCGTCCTGGCCCTTCATCATCGCAGCGAGCCGCGCCGGATCGGCAGCCGCCAGTCGCCCAAGCTGGAACGCTTGCGTGTTCATCTTGATCGAGACACCGTTGACCTCGATCGCCTGCTCGATCGCTTTCGCCGACAACGGCAACAGCCCCTTCTGGTAGGCATAGCCCAGCATCATGATGTTGGTGGCGATGGAATCGCCAAGCAGGACTTCGGCGGGCCTGGTGAAATCGAAGAAGGAAGAATCCCTGGTCAGTGCGTTTTCCAGAACGGCGTTGACCTTGCGGCTCTGGAAACTGAAGTCGCGGTTGAGGATGAAATCGGCGGTCGGAATCACATGGCTATTGATGACGCCGTGGGTGCGGCTGGATTCGCAGAGCGTGATGGTATCCTTGGAGGCAGCCACCACCTCGTCGGCGGCGATCACGAGATCGGCGGTGCCGGTCACGATGCGCGAGCAGGTGACGTCGGCGGTATGTTCGGACAGGCGCACGTGGCTCAGCACCGCGCCGCCCTTTTGCGCCAGCCCCGACATGTCCAGGATCATGCTGGCCTTGCCCTCGATATGCGCGGCCATGCCGAGCAGCGCGCCGATGGTGAGCACGCCGGTGCCGCCGACGCCGCCGACCGCGATGTTATAGGGCCGCTCGAGCGGGGGCCGCGACAAGGGTTCGGGCAGATCGCCGATATTGCCGAGGTCGGGCGGCGCGCGCCGGCGCAGCCTGCCGCCGTCGATGGTGACGAAGGACGGGCAAAAGCCTTTCAGGCAGGAATAGTCCTTGTTGCAGGTCGACTGGTTGATGGTGCGCTTGCGACCGAGTTCGGTCTCCAGCGGCTCGACCGAGATGCAGTTCGATTGCACCGAACAATCACCGCAGCCTTCGCACACGGCAGGATTGATGATCACGCGGCGGGCCGGATCCTCCATGGTCCCGCGTTTGCGACGGCGGCGCTTTTCCGCGGCGCAGGTCTGCACGAACACGATCGCGGAAGCGCCCTTCACCTCGCGACAAGCTCTCTGGACGGCATCAAGGTCGTCGCGATGCGCGACCTTGACGCCGGGGGCGATGTCCGACGCCGGATAGAGATGCGGGTTCTCGGAGACCAGATAGATCTCGCGGATGCCTTCCGAGTGAAGCTGGAAGGTGATCTGCTGCGGCGACAACTCGCCGTCGACATGCTGGCCACCGGTCATCGCGGTCGCGTCGTTATAGAGGATCTTGTAGGTGATGTTGGCGCCGGAGGCGATCGCCTGGCGGATCGCGAGGCTGCCCGAGTGGAAGTAGGTGCCGTCGCCGAGATTGGCGAACACGTGCTGTTCCTTGGTGAACGGTGCGACGCCGACCCACGGCACGCCCTCGCCTCCCATATGGGTATAGGTCTCGGTATTGCGGTCCATCCACAGCGCCATGAAGTGGCAGCCGATGCCGGCAAAGGCGCGGCTGCCCTCGGGCACCTTGGTCGAGGTGTTGTGCGGACAGCCCGAGCAGAAATACGGGGTGCGGGTGATGGGAGCTACAGCCTGCACCTGCGACGCCTCGCGGCCGTTGAACCAGTCGGCCTTGGCGCGCAGCATGTTGGCGATTTCAGGGTTGAGATTAAGTCGAAGCAATCGTTCGGTCAGCGAGCTCGCTAGCGAGGCGACGCTGAGCTCCGCTGCAAACGTCAGGAAGCGCTTGTCGTGGTCATCCATCTTGCCAACAATGCGCGGGCGGACGTCGTCGCGCCAGTTGAACAACTCCTGCTTGACCTGATTCTCGACAATCTCGCGGCGCTCCTCGACGATGAAGATTTCCTCGAGGCCCACAGCAAAATTCCGCACGCCTTCCGGCTCAAGCGGCCAGGGCATGCCGATCTTGTACAAGCGAAGCCCGATCTTGGCGGCAACTTCCGGCGTGATGCCAAGCTCGCGCAGCGCCTGGCGGATGTCCTCATAGCTTTTGCCGGACGCCATGATGCCGAACCGTGCATTCGGCGAATCCATGGTGACGCGGTTGATCTTGTTGGCGCGGGCAAACGCAATCGCCGCAAAGCCCTTGTAGTCCTGCAGACGCAGGTCCTGCAGATAGCGGTCGTCCGGCCAGCGCAGATTGAGGCCGCCCGGCGGCATCTCGAAATCGGTCGGAATGATGAAGGGTTTCATCTCGTCGGTGAGGTCGATCTCGGCCGTGGTCTCGACCGTCTCGGTGATCACCTTCATGCCGACCCAGCAGCCGGAGTAACGCGACATCGCGATACCCAGGAGGCCCATCTCGATCATTTCGTGGATGCTGGAGGGATAAAGATACGGCATCAGCGCGGAGATGAAGGCGTGATCGGACTGATGCGGAACGGTCGAGGACTTTGCGCCGTGGTCGTCGCCGGCAAGGACCAGCACGCCGCCGTTCTTGGCTGAACCGGCCGTATTGCCGTGGCGGAAAACGTCGCCGCAGCGGTCGACGCCGGGGCCCTTGCCGTACCAGATGCCGACGACGCCGTCGTATTTGGCGCCGGGGGAGAGATTGAGCTGTTGCGAACCCCAGATCGCGGTGGCGGCGAGGTCTTCATTCACGCCGGGCTGGAATTTGATGTTGTATTGCTCGAGGTGTTTGCGGGCGGCGAATAATTGCTGGTCGTAGCCGCCGAGCGGTGAACCGCGATAGCCGGAGATAAAGCCCGCGGTATTGAGACCGGCGGCGCGATCACGGCGGATCTGAGCCATGGGCAGGCGCACCAGCGCCTGAATCCCGGTCAGGAAGATATGGCCCGACCCTTGGGTATATTTCTGATCGAGACTGATCGGACCTTGGTTGATTCCCATTCGACCCTCTTAAGCCTTGGCTCCGACGGCGCTTTTTAGCTAATCATGCCGATCGCCAAATCCAGTCTATGTCGCTTTTCGCCGGCCGCGCACCACAAATCTGGACATTGGAGCCCCGCATCCTCGAATCGCAATTTCATGCGAGAAAGCCGTCAGCTATTTTCGCTTTGTGTCGCTGCGCCCGCCTCGGGCGAAACGACGTGGCGCTCTGGCTGAACAGGTTTCGCGTTATAATGCCGCCAGGGAGCGACAAAGTGGTGCAGGAAGGGCTTCGATCCATGCGGGCGATTCTCGCGCTTGTGCTTTTGTGCACCGCATTCAGCGGCAAAGGGCAGGCTGAACCGTCGGCGGATGCCATCGCGCGCGGCAAGGCGCTGGCAGAGGCAGCCGATTGCGCGGGCTGCCATACCGCCGATCGCTCAAAACCGTTCGCCGGCGGCAAGCGCATAGACACCCTGTTCGGGGCGATTTACCCGCCAAACCTGACGCCGGATCGCGATACTGGCCTCGGTGCATGGAGTGATGACGAATTCTATCGCGCTCTGCGCTACGGCATGGGGCGCGACGGTTCGCGCTATTACCCGGCGTTTCCCTATCCCAACTTCACGAAAATGACCCGCGACGACCTGTTGGCGATCCGCGCCTATCTGGCGACGCTGGCGCCGGTTCCCAACAGGGTCGCGCCGCCGGAACTGCTCTGGCCACTGAATTATCGTATCGTCATGCGCGCCTGGAACTTGCTGTTCTTCCAGCCCGGCATATTCGAGCCGAACCAGCAGAAAAGCACGGAATGGAATCGCGGCGGTTATCTCGTTACAGGCGCGGCGCATTGCGGCGTCTGCCACACGCCCAAGAACCTGTTCGGCGCCGACCGGCGCGGTCGCGCCTTTGGCGGCGGGCTGGTGCAGGGCTGGTTCGCGCCGCGGCTCGACGGCGCGGAGCGTAGCGGGCTGAAATCATGGAGCGTCGGTGACATCGTCGAATATCTGCAGAGCGGCCGCAACGGGCGCAGCCACGCCGGCGGACCGATGGCCGAGGTTGTGGCCAATTCGACCTCGAAGATGAGCGACGCCGATGTTCGCGCCATTGCGCTCTATCTCAAGGATCTTCCGACCGGAAAGCCGGATCCGGTGGTGGTGGACCCGCCGCCGCAGGCCGAGATGGCGGCGGGTAAGGCGGTCTACGCCCGCGCCTGCATCGCCTGCCATGAAGCCGACGGCAGCGGGGCCCCACGGATCTATCCGCCGCTACCCGGCAACGCCAATCTGCAGTCGGTCGACCCCTCCAGCACGCTGCGCATCATCCTCGACGGTGCGCAGACCGCGACGACGCCGCGCGCACCCAATCCCGGATCGATGCCCGCCTACGCCAAGCAGTTGTCGGATCAGGAGATTGCGGATGTCACCAATTACATGCGGAATTCATGGGGCAATGCCGCGCCGCTGGTGAGGCCGGCGCAGGTGAAGAAGGCGCGGATGCAACGAGCGGAGTAAATCAGCTCATTCGGGGCGCGCCCAACGGGTCCGCGCAAAACCGCGGCCCGATGACAGGTTTCGACGTGAACCCGGCATCTTAGGATTCCCGATATGCAATTGCACGTCGGAGTCGGACATCCCGGAATGGTGAGACCAGCAATGGTTCCCTTGTCCCGATCGGAGTTGCCCCAGAAAGACGCCTGGAACCGGGAACCCCGCACCCGCCCGGCCATTGTCACGGGATAACGGAGGAACCGATCATGGCCAATGAACGCATTCCGGACGATCCTTTTCGCCCTCACCTCAGCGACGATGAATTCCGTCGCCAGCCCCCCCTCGACAATGAATTGCAGCCCGATCCCGAGCTCGCCGAGGGCCCCGCCAGCGGAGCCAAGGTTGCGATGTTCGCCGTCGCCATTGCGATCGTGCTTGGTGCGGTTTTCTATGGCCTGAACAATACCACGATCAATCAGGCCGGCACGTCTGCGACAACCCAGACCACTTCGCAGACGCCGCCTCCCGCGACCCCTCGCGCCAACACCAGTCAGGGCATGACAACCGGTGCTGCGCCGACGCGTCCGCAGGCACCGCCAGCGGCGGCCCCGACGGGTCAGGAGATGGACCGCTCCGCCAATCCGTCGACCGGCAGCGCGCCGGCGAGCAAGTGACGGCGGCAGTCCGCGATCCCAACGCAATGCGCGGCGGGCACTTCCCCGCCGCGCAGCTGTTTGCGCGTCAGCCGAACAGCTTGTTCAATTCGCCGCCCGGATAGCCATTGCCCAGCTCGGTGAACGTGCCCTTCTCCGCGATCTCGCGCGCTGCGCGCATGAAGCCGCCCCACGCGGTGCGCGCCAGCGATCCGCCGACGCTGATGCGGCGGACGCCGAGATCGGCGGCTTCCGCCACCGAGAGGCCGGATGCCCCGATCAGAAGATTGACCGGCCTGGGATGCACGGCCTTCACGACCGCTGATATCTGCTCTTTGGTTTTTATACCCGGCGCGTAGAGGCAATCCGCGCCCGCTTCCGCATAGGCCTCCAGCCGATCGATCACCATGGTGAGATCGGCCTGCCCGACCAGAAAGCCCTCGCAGCGGCCAACCAGCAACACGCCGCTGTCGTCGGCATCGATCGCCGCGCGCGCCGCCTCGATGCGTTCGATCGCAAAGGCGCGCTCGTAAAGCGGATTTGCCGTGTCGCCGGTGGAATCCTCGATCGACAGTCCGGCAACGCCGGTCTTGACCGCGCGCGCGACGTTGGCTGCGACCTTCTCCGGCTTGTGTGCAAAGCCGCCCTCGAAATCGGCATTGACCGGCAAATCGACCGCCGTGCACAGCGCGGCGAGATGCTCGCATACCTCATCCAGCGTGACGCGATTGTCGGCCTTCCCGATCGACCACGCAAAGCCCGCGCTGGTGGAAGCGATCGCCTTGAAGCCCAGATGCTTGAGCGCCTTTGCGCTGCCGACATCCCACGGGTTCGGAAGCACGAAGCAGCCGGCTTCGTGGAGCTTGCGGAATGTGGCGCGCTTGTCTACTGTTGTTGCCGGCATGACACCTCCCTGTGTTCGACAGACGATGCGACGATATCCGCGCCAGGCACCCTGCGCTAGTGCGCGTCGTGAACGGCGCGGCTGTCTCTGGGTGCTTGCGCACGATCGTTCATGCCGTAATCGCGGATTACGCCGGCAATGCGGAGCCGATAGTTCCGGAAGATTTTCGCCCGGCCCTTGGCCTGGTCTTTGCGATGCTGCGGCACATTGCGCCAGGCCGCGAGGGCGTCTTCATCGCGGAAAAACGACAGCGACAGGATCTTGCCTTTCTCGGTCAGGCTCTCGAAGCGTTCGACTGAGATGAAGCCGTCGATGGTTTCCAGAATGGGCTTCAGCTCGGCCGCGAGATCGAGGTATTCCTGCCGGTGCTCAGGCTTCGGCCAGACTTCGAAGATGACAGCAATCATTTACATCTCCCTTGCGCGTTCGAGATGACTCATAATGCCACCTTGCGCAAGAAGGTTCGTTCCTCCGCCAGGACGAACTTGTTCTCCTCGGCGAAATCAAAATTGCCTCTGCCTTCAGGATCGGCGCGAAGCCGCGCGCGGTAATTCTCGTAAGCTGCGAGATTCTCGAACGAGATCAGCGCGAATGCGATGTTGTTGGTGCCTTCATGCGGCATCCAGTAACCGACGAGATCGCCGCCGCAGCGGGGAATGATGGCGAGCCATCGCCTGGCGTATTCCTCGAACATCATCCGCTTGAACGGATCGAGCTGGTAACGAATGAAAACAGTGACGGCCAAGGGACCCTCCCGTGCTACGAACCCAACCGGTATAACGCTTGATCGACGTCGATGCTTCGGTTATCATCGAACTATGAAAGCAGGTCCCGATATCGCCATGGTCGCCGCCCTGGTCGGCGATCCTGCCCGCGCCAACATGCTGACGGCGCTGATGACCGGCCGCGCCCTGACCGCGAGCGAGCTGGCGCACCAGGCCGGCATCACGCCGCAGACCGCGAGCTCGCACCTTGCGAAGCTGGAAGCCGGCGGCCTGATTGAACCGGAGAAACAGGGCCGCCACCGCTACTATCGCCTCACCGGTTCCGATGTCGCCGGCGTGCTCGAGGGCCTCGCCGGGCTGGCGGCGCGCGCGGGCCACATGCGGGTGCGCACGGGACCGAAGGATCCGGCGCTGCGCCGGGCGCGGATTTGCTACGATCATCTCGCCGGCGATCTCGGCGTGCAGATGCTCGACAGCATGAAAAATCAGGGACTGGTGCGGCAGCGGAAACAGGACATCGAGCTGACCGCCGAGGGCGAGCGGTTCCTGGCAAAATCCCTGCAGATATCGGCTGAAAGCCTGAGCCATCCGCGCCGGCCGGTGTGCAAGGCCTGTCTTGACTGGAGCGAGCGGCGCCATCATCTCGCCGGCACCCTCGGCGCGGCGATGATGACGAGGTTCACCGAACTGAAATGGGCGGCGCGCGACGCTACCCCTGGCAGCCGCGTCGTCAATTTCACCCGCAACGGCGAAAAGCGGTTCGCGGCGCTGTTTGGCACTAGCTGACAACGCATGTCTTTTGGAAGCCCAGAGGGCGGGAATTCCCGCCCTCTGGCCAACTTCGATGACCTCAATACCAGTAACGGCGGCGCCAGTAGCGGCGGCGCCAGTGACGACGGCGCCAGCCCCAGTAGTGACGGCGGCGCCAATAGCGACGATGCCAGCGACGGCGCCTGCGCCAATGACGGCGCCAGCGGCGATGATACCAACGGACCTCTTCCGGCTTCAGATGTTCCACCTCGTCCCCGGTGGTGACGGCGGGACGGGCATTCTCGTTCGACGGCGGCAACGGCCCGTCCTCCGGGAGCGGATGCGGCATCAGCGGCGCGGCCTGCGCGCTCGCGGCGAACGCGGCTGCGCCCGCAGCAAATCCAAAGGCGACTTTCAGAAAATCGCGGCGTTCCATGACATCTTCCCTCTCCGTGCGTGCGAGTGATGCGGAAGACAGTTTCGCCGCCGGCAGATGAACGCTCGCTGAACCGCGGGACATCGGCTGCGATGCGGTCGATACTTCAGCGTCCCGCGTTATTTCATCGTCATGGCCGGGCTTAACCCGGCCATCCACGTCTTTGCCGCCAAGGAGTAAGACGTGGATGCCCGGCACAAGGCCGGGCATGACGGCAAGGTAATTTGGTCTCGGACCAGGCCAGTAGCACGCTTACCCCGCGCCAAATTCCTCCGCCAGCACGAGAATTTCGCGCGTGCGCGTAACCTCGGGCCAGCGGCGGTCCCATTCGGCGACCAGCGCCTTCAGCGCTTCCCCGCTCGTGGCGCGATCGAGCGCAGCCTTGTCGGGGAACTCGTAACTCGCCTGATGCAGTGCGGGATCGCTGACGCTCCAGAACCGCCATGCCTTCTTCACCCCAAACGCCTTCACCGCGTCGGGCAGATGCTCGCGGTGATACCACTCGTCAAACGCCGTGCGTTTGGCGGGATCAGAAACGGTGGCGCGAACGACAAAAAAGGCGGCAGGCATGAGGTTGCTCCAGGCGGAAAGGTTGGGCGAATTTTCACTCCGTCATTCCAGAGGCGTATTCCGGAATGACGGGAACCGTCTCATCATGGCCGGGTAACGATCAGCGACGTTATCCTCACAACGGCAGATTGTCGTGCTTCTTCGCCGGCACTTCCACCTTCTTGTCCCGCAGCATCGCCAGCGCGCGCGCGATCCGTCGCCGGGTCGAGTGCGGCATGATCACGTCGTCGATATAGCCGCGCTCGGCGGCGATGAAGGGCGACAGGAAGCGGTCTTCGTATTCCCTGGTGCGCGCGGCGATCTTGTCGGTGTCGCCGATGTCGGAGCGGAAGATGATCTCCACCGCGCCCTTGGCGCCCATCACCGCGATCTGCGCGGTCGGCCAGGCGTAATTCATGTCGGCGCCGATTTCCTTCGAGGCCATCACGTCGAACGCGCCGCCATAGGCCTTGCGCGTGATGATCGTGACCAGCGGCACCGTGCATTGCGAGTAGGCGAACAACAGCTTGGCGCCGTGTTTTATCAGCCCGCCATATTCCTGCGCGGTGCCCGGCAGGAACCCGGGAACGTCGACAAAGGTGACGATCGGAATGTTGAAGGCGTCGCAGAACCGGACAAAGCGCGCGGCCTTGCGCGAGGCGTCGCTATCGAGCACGCCCGCCAGCACCATCGGCTGGTTGGCGACGAAGCCGACGGTGCGCCCGGCGATGCGGCCGAAACCGGTGACGATGTTTTTCGCAAACGCTTCCGAGATCTCGAAGAAGTCGCCCTCGTCCACGACTTTGACAATCAATTCCTTCATGTCGTAGGGCTTGTTCGGATTGTCGGGGATCAGCGTGTCGAGCGACATCTCGACCCGCCCGATGTCGTCAAAGCTCGGCCATTCCGGCACGCCGTCGGTGTTGTTCGAGGGCAGGAAATCGATCAGCCGGCGCATCTGCAACAGCGCCTCGACGTCGTTCTCGAAGGCGCCGTCCGCGATCGAGGAGCGCGTGGCGTGCACCGAGGCGCCGCCGAGTTCTTCGGCGGTGACGACCTCGTTGGTGACGGTCTTCACCACGTCGGGGCCGGTAACGAACATGTAGCTGGTGTTCTTCACCATGAAGATAAAGTCGGTCATCGCGGGCGAATAGACATCGCCGCCGGCGCAGGGTCCCATGATGACCGAGATCTGCGGGATCACGCCCGAGGCAATGACGTTGCGGCGGAACACATAGGAATAGCCCGCGAGCGCCGCGACACCTTCCTGGATGCGCGCGCCGCCGGCGTCGTACAGCCCGATGATCGGCGCCCTCGCCTTCATCGCCATGTCCTGGATTTTTACGATTTTTTGCGCGTGAGTCTCCGACAGCGAGCCGCCGAACACCGTAAAATCCTTGGCGAAGACAAAGGTCTTGCGACCGTTGACTGTGCCCCAGCCGGTTACGACGCCGTCGCCAGGCACCTTGGTCTTTTCCATGCCGAACTCGGTCGAGCGATGCTCGACGAACATGTCGAATTCCTCGAACGAGCCCTTGTCGAGCAGAAGCTCGATGCGCTCCCGCGCGGTCAGCTTGCCGCGGGCATGCTGCGCCTCGATGCGCTTCTCGCCGCCGCCAAGTTTTGCCCCGGCGCGCCGTTCCTCGAGGATGTCCAGGATTTCTTTCATTGGCTCCCGCCCCGTGTCTGCTTGTCTTTCCGCCGGTTCTAACACGGCCTTTTCCCGCCGGGAAACAGGCTTCGGGGACCAGCCTCGCGATCTATACGGGGTTATCGGAGGAAAGACGATCGAGCCGTCAGCTGAACTGAACGCCGATCTGGCTTTTGTTGCGCCAGACCACTTTGCAGGACCGCGCGGACGATTCCATTTCCATGACCAGTACAAAATGATCGGGCGTTCTTGCGAGGTTTGTTCCCTCCAGGGCTGCGCCGGTCGCCGAGATATTGCGGACGGTGCACGTCAGGTTTTCCCGGTCAAAGCTGATCCTGGCAGCTCTCTTGGTATTGCGCCGTGGGATACTGCGATGTTCGCCAGAAGCGCCGCCTGCCTGCGAGCTCACTGCAGATGTATCATTCGAGACGCCCGTCGCTGAATCAACCCCCGATGCCCTGGTAAAACCTGACGCGATCTTGCCTGAAAATACAACGTCGGCCTGGAGTTGAAAATCGCCCAGCACCTTCGTGCGCCGCACCCCTCCCTGGCTGCCCTTCAACTGAAGCGAACCGAGAAGCTGCTCGACCTTGCCATCGCGTCCGAATGGCAGCAGAAGCCTTTCGCAATCGATCCGCTGGTCATTCGCGTCGACTGTGGAAAAAATCGCATAGATGAGGCAGCCGCTCGCCGCACATTCCCTGGCCGCATCCAGCGTAATTCGCCTGAGAGACATTGGAACGACCTGCTCCATTGTCTTGCCGGCCCAGCGCGAATTAAAAACTTCAGCGACGTTTTCGCCTTGGTAGAGAGCCCGGAATTTTAGCAGACGGCCCGCGCCCTCGATATTCCACACCACGAGCTGCTTCGGATCGTGGCCGCTTGCCTCGGGGTTGAACTCGGTGAAAGCGGGGAAAGCACGACCGGCTGCCAGCTGGTCCCAATAGGAAGCCAGAGCACGCTGGGT
>DASSGM010000097.1:0-5771 GCA_035693465.1 Bradyrhizobium sp.
TGGGATTCTTGAACAGCCGCTCCTGCAGGATGCGTTCGGCGCGGAAATGGTCGCGGCGATGCACGATAGTTACGTGCGATGCGAAGTTGGTGAGAAACAGCGCTTCCTCGACCGCGGTGTTGCCGCCGCCGACCACGACGACCTCCTTGCCGCGATAGAAGAAGCCGTCGCAGGTGGCGCAGGCCGACACGCCAAAGCCCTTGAATTTCTCTTCCGACGGCGTGCCGAGCCAGCGCGCCTGCGCGCCGGTGGCGAGAATGACGGTTTCGGCGAGATAGACGTCGCCGCTGTCGCAGGTCAGGCGGAACGGCCGCTGGGCCAGTTCGAGCTTGGTGACGAGATCGGTAACGATCTTGGTGCCGACATGGGCGGCCTGCTTTTCCATCTGCTCCATCAGCCAGGGGCCCTGGATGACGTCGGCAAAGCCCGGATAGTTTTCCACGTCGGTGGTGATGGTCATCTGGCCGCCGGGCTGGATGCCCTGGATCAGCACGGGTTCAAGCATCGCGCGCGCCGCGTAGATCGCCGCGGTGTAACCGGCCGGACCGGAACCGATGATGACGACCTTGGCGTGGATGGGGGCAGGCATAGAAGCAGATCCCTCTCTTAAGGGAATTGGTCAGCGCTTGGGCGGAATGCGCTTGGAAAGGCATCGCGGCGGCGCCGAAAGCGCCAAGCCGACTCTAGGATATCTGGCAAGCTATGCAAGAATTGCAATCCATCCCGGCGAATTTTCCCCGACCACCGCGAAAATGGCGCAGCGCACGCGCAATAAAATTGCGCTGGTTCTGGCAGCTAGGCTAAGAGTGTTTCCGGAAATTATTCTTTAAGCCTTGTCATCCCAGGACCCGGACCCGCGTGTCGAAGAATCTTGACGAGATCGACCTCAAAATCCTCAGCGAAATCCAGGCCGACGGCCGAATCACCAACGTTGAACTGGCCAAACGCGTTGGCATTTCGCCGCCGCCTTGCCTGCGCCGGGTGCGGACGCTGGAGGAGGCCGGCTATATCCAGGGCTATCGCGGACTATTGGACCCGCGCCGGCTCGGTTTCGACGTCACCGTGTTCGCCTCGGTGCATCTGTCGAGCCAGGCCGATGCGGATTTGCGCGCGTTCGAGGCGTTCGTGCGCGCCGAGCCGCTGGTGCGGGAATGCTGGATGCTCTCGGGCGAGGTCGACTTCATTCTGAAATGCGTGGCGCCCGACATGGCGACGTTCCAGGATTTCGTCACCCATCTGACCGCAGCGCCGCATGTGCGCAATGTCAGGACATCGCTGGTGCTGCACAATTCGAAATACGAGCCCGCGGTGCCGCTCGATCTGAAAGTGACCGGCTAGCGCACAAACACTGTCATTCCGGGATGGTCCGAAGGACCAGACCTCAGATGCGCAATTGCGCATCGGGGAATCTCGAGATTCCGGGTTCGTGCTTCGCACGCCCCGGAATGACTTGGGAGTCCAAGGCTAACGTCAGCTCGCCTTGCGCATCAGCGCGTCGAGGCTCCACGGCCCGCCGCCGGCGAAAGCAAGATACAAGAATGTAAAGCAAAGGCTGACCGCGAGGTCGCCTTCACTGAGAATCGGAAAGAAGCTGCGTGGAAAATGTTCGATGAAATAGGCCGCGGCCATTTCGCCGGACAGGATAAACGCCACCGGCCGCGTAAACAGGCCAAGGATCAGGAGCGTGCCGCCGACCAGCTCGAACATGCCGGCGATGCTAAAGAGCGAATACCACTTCAAATCCTCGAACATCTCTACCGCCGGCCAACCGAACAGTTTTGCCGTTGCGTATTGAAGCAGGATCAGACCGTCCACAATGCGCAAGACGCTGAGGACACGGGGCGCCCAAATTGTGCTGAGCTCCATGGCACGATCTCCGATCAGGTGCGCGCGACAGATGCTCGCGCGCCGAAGTTTGAGCTCCGCCTTGGGCGCGGCCCAGGGCGGAGCTCAAATGTGCCTGTCTTCGATCCGCCGTCAAATCATCATTTGCGCCGGATCAGTGCATCGGCGCTCCACGGCCCGCCGCCGGCGAAGGCGAAGTAGAGGAAAACGAAGCTGTAGAGCGCGGCAAGTTCGCCGCCATTCAACAGCGGATAGAATCCCTTGCCGGCATGGGCGAGGAAATAGGCCGCGGCCGTGAAGCCGGAGAGAATGAAGGCGACCGGCCGGGTGAACAGGCCGATGGTGAACAGGACGCCGCCGATCAGTTCAATCAGCCCGCCGATCCCGGTCAGCGAATCGATCTGTACGTTTGCGAACATCGGGGCGAGGGGAAAGCCGAGAATCTTCCCCGTGCCGTGCTCAAGCAAAGCCAGTCCAGTGAAGATGCGGAGAATGCTGAGCACGCCAAGGGCGCTCGGCGCCCAGACCGTGGAAAGTCTGTCCGAATTCATCGCGTAAGTTCCGTGGGTCGATTGGTTATAGAGTATAACTATCCTGCGGGGTGAAATATTATACCGCACCGACGATGCCAACTCACAAAGTTGTCAGGCTGACGTGATCAGCGCTCGCTTGCTTCCGCCGCTGATTGCGCGCGTGCACGCCAAGAAAAGGGCCGGAAAAATGGCCGGCCCTCTCAATCAATCGTTTGCGCATTCCAGCTAGCGCCACTCGACCTTGGTGATCTCGTAGGCCTTGGGTCCGCCGGGGGCCACGACCTCCACGGACGCGCCCTTCTTCTTGCCGATCAGCGCGCGCGCCAGCGGCGAGGTGATGGAGATGCGGCCCTTCTTGGCGTCGGCTTCCGGCTCGCCGACGATCTGCCACACCGCTTTCTTGTCGGTATCCTCATCGACCAGCGTGACAGTCGCGCCGAACTTGATGGTGTCGCCGGAGAGTTTTGAGATGTCGATGACGTCGGCGCGCGCAAGCTTGTCCTCCAGCTCGGCGATACGGCCCTCGTTGTGCGACTGCTCTTCCTTCGCGGCATGATATTCCGCGTTCTCCGAAAGGTCGCCATGCGTGCGCGCCGCAGTGATATGCTCGATGATGCGCGGACGCTCCACCGACTGGCGCTGCTTCAACTCGACCTCGAGGGCGGCGTAGCCGCTGGCGGTCATCGGAACCTTTTCCATCATCCTTCTTCGTCCTTCAACTTCATGCGGACCAATCCGCGGGGCACCGCACAAATGCCGAAACAGAACCCGCTCGTGACTGGCGAGTTCCAGATCACGAGGGCTTCATTGCCGATCAGTTGGCCGGCGCAAGGCCCGGCAATTGATCAGGTTTCGGAAAAATAACTCTGCAGCGTGCGGACCTCAAGGTCCCCGCCCAGATAGGCGCGGATGCCCTGCGCGGCCGCCACGGCACCGGAAACAGTGGTGTAATATGGCACTTTATGCAAGAGGGCAGCGCGTCGCAACGAGCGGCTGTCGGCCAGCGCCTGCGGCCCTTCGGTGGTGTTGAAGACCAGCTGGATGTCGCCGTTCATGATGGCGTCGACGATATGCGGCCGTCCCTCCAGCACCTTGTTCACCTTTTCGGTCGGAACCCCGAACTCGGTGAGGAAACGCTGGGTGCCGGAAGTCGCCATCACCTTGAAGCCAATCGAGGATAACAGCCGCACCGCCTCGGCGATGCGGGTCTTGTCGATGTCGCGGACCGAAACAAACACGGTGCCCTTGCGCGGCACACGGGTGCCGCCGCCGAGCTGGCTCTTGGCGAACGCCACTTCGAACGAGCGGTCGATGCCCATCACCTCGCCGGTCGATCGCATCTCCGGACCGAGCACGGTGTCGACGCCGGGGAAGCGGGCGAACGGGAATACCGACTCCTTGACGCCGACATGGCCGAGCTTGCGCTTCTTCAAATTGAAGTCCGCAAGCTTTTCGCCGGCCATCAGCCGCGCCGCGATCTTCGCCACCGGCACGCCGATCACCTTGGCGACGAACGGCACGGTGCGCGAGGCCCGCGGATTGACTTCGAGCACGTAGATCTCGCCGTCCTTGATGGCGTACTGCACGTTCATCAGTCCGACCACGTCGAGGCCAAGCGCAAGCTCGCGGGTTTGCCGTTCCAGCTCCGCAATCATCTCCGCATCCAGCGAACGCGGCGGCAGCGAGCAGGCGGAATCGCCGGAGTGAATGCCGGCCTCCTCGATATGCTCCATAATGCCGACGATGAAGGTGTCGTTGCCGTCGCACAGGCAGTCGACGTCGATCTCGATGGCATCGGTCAGATAGCGGTCGAACAGCAGCGGATTCTTGCCGAGCACGGTATTGATCTGCCCGGTCTTGTCGTTCGGATAGCGCGCCTTTACGTCGGCGGGCACCAGCTCCGGCAAGGTCCCGAGCAGGTAATCGCCGAGCTGGTTTTCTTCGCGGATGATCTGCATCGCGCGGCCGCCGAGCACGTAGGACGGACGTACCACCAGCGGCAGCCCGAGATCCGCGGCCACCAGCCGCGCCTGCTCGACGGAATAGGCAATGCCGTTTTTCGGCTGCTTCAGGTGCAGCTTGTCGAGCACGCGCTTGAAGCGGTCGCGGTCTTCGGCAAGATCGATGGCGTCGGGCGAGGTGCCGAGGATCGGCACATCGGCCGCTTCCAGGGCGCGGGCGAGCTTCAGCGGCGTCTGACCGCCGAACTGCACGATCACGCCGTGCAAGCTGCCGTTCTGCCGCTCGGTATCGATGATTTCCAGCACGTCCTCCGAGGTCAGCGGCTCGAAGTACAATCTGTCCGCGGTGTCGTAGTCGGTCGAAACCGTTTCCGGATTGCAGTTGATCATGATGGATTCGTAACCGGCGTCGTGCAACGCAAAGCAGGCGTGGCAGCAGCAATAGTCGAACTCGATGCCCTGGCCGATCCGGTTGGGTCCGCCGCCGAGAATGATGATCTTGCTCTTGGCTGACGGCGCGCTCTCGTCCGCCGCGGAGCCTGCGAACGGAGCTTCATAGGTCGAATACATGTAGGCGGTGGGGGATGCGAATTCGGCCGCGCAGGTGTCGATGCGCTTGAATACCGGGCGAACTCCGAGCGCATGGCGCCCCGCGGTCACTTCGGCCTCCGATGTCTCGGCCAGCACCGCAAGCCGCGCGTCGGAAAAGCCCATCGCCTTCAGGCTCCGCATCCCGAACGCATTGGCGGGCAGGCCGCTTTTCCTGATCCTGTTTTCCATCTCGACGATGCCACGCATTTCGCTGAGGAACCACGGATCAATCTTGCAGGAATTGTGGATTTCCTCGTCCGACCAGCCGAGCCGCATCGCCTGCGCCACCTGCAGAATCCGGTCGGGTGTCGGCGTGCCGAGTGCGGCGCGGATGGCGTTCTTGTCGTCGCTGCGCCCGAGGCCTTCGATCTCGATCTCGTCGAGCCCGGTCAGTCCGGTCTCGAGGCCGCGCAGCGCTTTTTGCAGGCTCTCCTGAAAGGTGCGGCCGATCGCCATCACTTCGCCGACCGATTTCATCGAGGTGGTCAGCGTGGTAGAGGCGCCGGGGAATTTCTCGAATGCAAAGCGCGGAATCTTGGTGACGACGTAATCGATGGTCGGCTCGAACGAGGCGGGCGTCGCGCCGCCGGTGATGTCGTTCGCGATCTCGTCGAGGGTGTAGCCGACCGCGAGCTTTGCCGCGACTTTTGCGATCGGAAAGCCGGTGGCCTTTGAAGCGAGTGCGGAGGAGCGCGACACTCGCGGGTTCATCTCGATCACGACCATGCGCCCGTCGGCCGGATTGACGCCGAACTGCACGTTGGAGCCGCCGGTCTCCACCCCGATCTCGCGCAGCACCGCCAGCGAGGCGTCGCGCATGATCTGGTATTCCTTGTCGGTC
>DASSGM010000098.1:0-2164 GCA_035693465.1 Bradyrhizobium sp.
TTTCTCGGACCATTCGAGACCATCGAGCTCAACGCGCCCGGCGGCATCCCGGATTATTGCGCGCGCTACACCGGCTTCTACAAGGAGCTGGCGTCGGCTCCCGCCGGGCCCGAAGTGTACCAAAGCCCGAATGTGGACCGGGTGATCGCGGCGTGGCCGCATCAGCCGGCGCCCACACGTATCGCTGCGCTGACGCAGCGGCGCAACGAGCGCCTTGCGGCGCTGGCCGCGCACAAGGCTGCCCAAAGCGACAAATTGTAAGTGCATCGACCCGCCAGAAAGTGAGCAAAAAGCATGAGCCGCAAAGTCATCATCACCTGTGCCGTGACCGGCGCCATCCATACCCCCTCGATGTCGAAGGCGTTGCCGGTGACGCCGCAGGAAATTGCCGATGCCGCTGTCGATGCCGCCGAAGCGGGCGCCGCGATCGTGCATCTGCATGCGCGCAATCCGAAGACCGGCCAGCCCGACCAAAGTCCCGAGGCCTTTGCGCCGTTCCTGAAAATCATAAAGCAGCGCTCGAACTGCGTGATCAACCTCACCACCGGCGGCGCGCCGACGATGAAGGTAGACGAGCGCGTCCGTCCCGCCGCGGTCTACAAGCCGGAAGTTGCTTCCCTGAACATGGGGTCGATGAATTTTGGTTTCTTCGCCATGCTCAACCGCTTCAAGAAATTCGAACATGATTGGGAACGCAAGCATCTCGAGAACAAGGACATCGTATTCCGCAATACCTTCCAGGATATCGAATACGTGTTGAAGACGCTGTCGGAGACCGGCACCCGCTTTGAGTTCGAATGCTATGACACAGCCCACCTCTACAATCTGAACTACTTCCTCGAGCAGGGCATGGTGAAGCCGCCGCTGTTCGTGCAGACCGTGTTCGGCCTGCAGGGTGGAACCGGCGCGCATCCAGAGGACGTGCTGCACATGAAACGCACCGCCGACCGACTGTTCGGCGACAAGTTCGTCTGGTCAGTGCTGGGCGCCGGGCGCAATCAACTGCCGATTGCGGCGATGGCGGCTGCGATGGGCGGCAATATTCGCGTCGGACTGGAAGACTCGCTCTGGGCGGCGCCCGGCCGCATGGCGGCATCGAACGCGGAACAGGTGCAGCTCGCCCGCAAGATCATCGAAGGCCTTGGCCTCCAGGTCGCAACTTCCGACGAGGCCCGCGAAATCCTCGATCTGAAAGGCGGCGACAAGCTGGAAGTATGAGAGCCGATCCGCCATCACATTTTCACAACGACGGCAAATAAAAAGCCAAGTTGGTGATGACGCTGAGCGCCTTCACAGCAAACTCGGAGGCCTATCATGGCAGCGAAACCCGTCCCTGACGGCTACCATACCGTCACGCCTTACCTCACCGTGCGCGGCGCGCCGAAGGTCGTCGAATTCCTTGAGCAGGCGTTCGGGGCGAAAATATCGCATGAGCCGGTCAAGCGGCCGGATGGATCGATCATGCACGTGCAGGTAACGATCGGCGACTCTCCGGTCATGATCGCCGAGGAAAGCGAGATGGCCAAGGCGACGGCATCTTCGCTTTACCTCTATGTTCCAAATGTCGACAGCGTGTACCAGCGGGCCATCAAGGCCGGCGGCAACTCGATCATGGAACCGGCGGACATGTTCTACGGCGATCGCAGCGGCTGCGTGAAAGACCCTTCCGGCAACAGCTGGTTTATTGCCACGCACAAGGAAGACATCGCGCCGCAGGAATTGCAGAAGCGCGCCGAGGCCTTCATGAAACAACAGAAGGGCAAGGCCGCCTGAGCACGCGGCGCGGTTTTTCCTCCCTCGCTTTGATGAACAGGATCACGGGCCTCGTCATGGCCCGTGATCCATGCGTCAAAAAGTAGCGGCAGGCTGACAGTTCGCTTGGCCGTGCTCACCGCCCCTATCGATCCCTGTCTCGACCGACGTCGCCCCGCGGGATGCCTTAGTCCGAAGGACCAATGCCGCGATCGGCGCTTGCTGGTTGCGCGGGCGCTCCGCCATGATATCGTTGGAGAAAATCGGCCCGAGATGAGGCCGAAATATCGAGGGAGGAGTAGCATGCGGAGCGTGCGGGCGCTCGCCGCAATGGCGGTGCTATCTGTGCTGGCGGCCTCAAACACAGCACCCGCCGGCGAGGGCAAGCAGGGCGGAATCCTGCGGATGTATC
>DASSGM010000099.1:0-11012 GCA_035693465.1 Bradyrhizobium sp.
AACTTCGAGCTTCCCTTTCCAATATTTCTACCCATTCACTCAATCCTGAGTCCCTTCAAAGAACTATGCGGCTTTTTCACCGTCGTGTCGCTGATGGTGGTCTTCCTGGAGACGGCACAATAGCTGCAAGCGTAGCGCAACCCAAAGGCGGACGAAAGGGCGCGGCTCGGCCCTGGGAGTGATTATGGCCCGCGCCATCACTAGTTTCCGCGCATCCATTGGGTGCTTCGCAGGTGCACGATGAGTTTCGATTGGTCAGAGTTTGAACCCGACCTACCCGACGTTTTGATCTCCAAGTACAGCACGGTGAACTCACACCGGAGTCTGTATCAGCACCATCATTCGCAGACAAAGCCACTGGCAAAGTCGCGTTCTGAGAAACGCCCGATATTGAACGTGCAAAGTCCGAGGAATTCGCTCTCTCAGTGGACAACTCGCGCAATTGCGGGCGCTAACCGGCGGAATTGACGGCACAATTCAGCCAATAAAATTTTCTGCTTCAATATCCGAGACTTGCTGGCGGAGAGGGAGGGATTCGAACCCCCGATAGGCTTGCACCTATGCCGCATTTCGAGTGCGGTGCATTCAACCACTCTGCCACCTCTCCAGGCGCCAAGACGGGCGGCATCACGCGCGCCCCGCGGTCGGGCGGAGTTCTAGGCGAGGACGGCGGGCCAGACAAGGCGCGGGTGGGCAGAATTCCGCGTGCCGGTGAGGAGAACAGGGAACAACCACGATGGAGCACTTGACCGTCATGGCCAACGGCGCCGCGTTCCATGTCGCGCGCGCCGGCGCAGGGCCGCCGCTACTGCTCTTGCATGGCTGGCCCGAATTCTGGCTGACCTGGGAGCCGGTGATGGCACGGCTTGCCGATCGCTTCACCTTGTTCGCACCGGACCTGCGCGGCTTCGGCGACAGTGACAAGCCCGACGGGCCATTCGGTCCCGACCAGCATGCCGCCGACATGCTGGCGCTGCTCGATGCGCTCGGCCTCCGCCAGGTCGGCGCCGTCGGTCATGACGTCGGTGGCGCCCTGATGCAGCCGTTGGCGCGAAAAACACCGGAGCGGCTCTCCGGTCTATTCTTCTTCGATTTCGTTTATCCCGGCATCGGAGCGCGCATGGCGGAGCCCGAGCGGCTCAACAATATCTGGTACCAGTCCTTCAATCAGCTGGAGATGGCGCCGCAACTAGTCGGCGCGACCCGCGAAAGCTGCCGGACTTATATCGGTTACTTCCTGAAGCACTGGGCGCACCGCAAGGATGCGTTCGACGACGTGCTTGAGGCCTTCACCGATAACTTCCTGAAACCGGGCAACCTCGCCGGCGGCTTTGCCCATTACCGCGCAGCCCATCAAGGGCGGGTCAGGATGATGAAGGGCGAGGCGCCGCAGCTGGCGCCGATCGATGTGCCGACCTGCGTCCGCTGGGCCGAGCACGATCCGCTGTTTCCGTTCTCCTGGACCGACCGATTGGGCGCGACCTTCTCCAACCTCGATCTCGCCCTGTTTCCGGCCGTGGGACACTTCCCGCATCGCGAGGACTCCGATCGCGCCGCTGCCGAAATCGCCGCCTTTTTCAAACGCGTCGGCTGGAGCTGATCCGCGAATGTTTCGGCAAAAGTGGGACCGCCAGACGCGACAAATACCGGCGGTCCCGTGTCGCGTCATTGAAATTGCGGCCGGGAAGCGCGGCTTCGCCGGTCAGCCTGAGCGACGGTTTGACGGTAGCGACCGCTGCGGAATCGGCAACGCGATCTCGCTTTTAACCTAACCGGTCAAGGTTACCTGCCGAGGCTTTGCCTCAATCCTTCTTCTTGTCTTCCTTGCTGCCCTTGTCCTTGCCGTTCTTGCCCTTGTCCTTCCTGCGATTGGTGAAGCGCGCATTGCCCAAACCGGTACCGATGGTCAAGACGCCCCAGTGCTCGACGTCCTGCATAAACGGCACTTCGGAAAGGCCCTGCACCATACCGTCATTGTGCATCAAAACCGCTGCGTCGTGATCGCCGATCCGGGGGATCGCCTCGACCAGGCTCGCCGGCAAATTGAACTTGCTGCTCTCCCAGTTGCCCGGCAGGTTCTGCGCGCCTTTTTCGATGGTGCCGTCTTCATTGATCACGCCGGGGCAGCCGATCCCGATGAACGGTGCGAGCTTGAGGCCCTCGGCGTCGGCGGCGGCAATCAGATCCTTCAGCATTTTCACCAGCCGTTTCACCGCGCCCTCCCGCGTCGGCTCGTCATCGGCATGGCGCCACAGCTCGGACTTCCAGACCGAGGCCTTGGACAGATCAGACGCCTTTTTCCAGCGGGTCTCGACCACGCCGCAGCGGATGTTGGTGCCGCCGATATCGACCGCGAGGATGCTGTCCTGGGCCTCGAACATCCATGACGGCGCCAGATGCAGACAGCCGATCAGGCCCGCGTCGTCGGGGTGAAAGCGGATCGGCACCACATCGACCTCGAAGTCCTCGGCCTTGAGAATGATGGCGGCGCGCGCAATCGCAAGCTCGCCGACCCGGCTCTCACGAAAGCCGCCACCGATCACGATACGTTCGGTATCGGCCCAGGACTTGGTCTTGAGAAATCGCTGCGTCACATAGGCCAGCTCCTGCGCGAATTCCTCGATCGCGCCGTGCACCAGGGCTGCGGCGCCGACGTCGTCGCCGACCAGCGCCTCGTCGAGGGCGCTCTTGCCGATCGCCTCGGCGGACTTGCTGCCGAGCGGATCCTCGCCGGTTTTTTTCAGCGGCTTGCGCAGCGTGTCGAGAATCTTGCGGAACGCGCCTTTGCTGGCGCGGTCGCCCAGAAAACCCTCGTCGTCCTTCAGTTCGATATTGTAGCTGTCGACATCCACCGACGGCAGGCGGGTGGCGCCGTGCTTGCCGATGCCGGAGGTCGTCAGTGTGTCTTCGGCCATTTTGCCCTTGCCCAGTCGGAAGTCGTGGGTACAACGGCGCCGCAACCGGTTGGTTTCACGGGCGGGAATGAACGCAATCCAGCCCAGGCCTGTCCTGCCAAAAATGGGCTAAGTCCCCTATATTTGGCTCACTTTTGCGACGCTTTGCCTTGACTTGGGCCTCCCACCCGCTATAAGTCCCGCCACCCGGCGCGGGATTTCCTCGCGCCGCTTGTTTTTGCGTGAGGTCAGGGGATCGCTCCCCGATCGCGCGAAAATCGAATCCATAACGACTGAACAAAAAGCCGGCCCGGACCCGTTCCGAGGCCGGGATCGAACACGAAGGAATCAAACGATGTTCGCAGTCATCAAAACCGGCGGCCGGCAATACCGCGTCGTTCCGGATGATGTGCTCGAGATAGGCAAGATCGCCGGCGAGGTCGGGACGATCGTGCAGCTTGGCGAAGTTTTGCTGGTCGGCGGCGAGCAGCCAGTGTTGGGCACGCCCACGGTCGCCGGCGCTTCGGTCGCGGCCGAAGTGCTGCAGCACAAGCGCGGCCCCAAGATCATCGCGTTCAAGAAGCGCCGCCGCAAGAATTCGCGTCGCAAGCGCGGCTATCGCGACGAGATCACAGTGCTGCGGGTCACCGAGATCCTGACCGATAACAAGCAGCCGACGGTCGGACCGCGGCCGAAAAAGCAAAAGCCGGTCGCGGCAGCCCCCGCCGAGGGCGAGGACGCCGAGGCGCCGAAGAAGACCGCGAAGAAAAAGGTGCCCGCCAAGAAGCCGGCGGCCAAGACAACGGCGAAAGCGGCTGCCAAGCCCCGCGCCAAGGTGGACGCCAAGAAGGGCGATGCCAAGAAGGCGCCGGCAAAGAAAGCCGCCGCAAAGGGTAAGACCGAGAAGAAGTGAAACGTATTCGATAAAAATTGAAGCGTGATAAAAAGTGAAATGATTCCGTCAAGGAATTGATCTAGAGATACGAATAAGTTTGGAGACGGGCCATGGCTCACAAAAAAGCAGGCGGTTCATCGCGTAACGGGCGTGATTCGGCGGGCAAGCGGCTCGGGATCAAGGCCTACGGCGGCGAGCACGTGATTCCCGGCAACATCATCGCGCGCCAGCGCGGCACCACCTGGCATCCCGGCCTTAATGTCGGCATGGGCACCGATCATACCCTGTTCGCCAAGATCGAAGGCCGTGTCGTGTTTCGTGCGAAAGCCGACGGCCGCACCTTCGTATCGGTTGTTCCGATGACGGATGCGGCGGTCGAGTAAACGGTGGACAAAATGCGTCCGCCGGATCCTGTTGAACCGGCGGAGCTCAGAGGGCTCCAAAGGGGAGGCGGGAAACCGGCCTCCCTTTTTTTAGTTTTGTGTTTATGTTTTGACAGGCAGGAGCCCCGACATGCTGCAGGATATCCCAACCCCGACATTGCGCGAGGCGAGTAGCTGCGTCCTCGAGACCGAACGGCTGATGCTGCGCCGGCCGACGCTCGCGGACGTAAAAGCGATCGCGCGCCTGGCCAACGACCGCCGCATCGCGGAAAATACCCGCCGTCTGCCGCATCCCTATTCACCGGACCACGCGATCGAGTTCGTCCGCGCCACCGCGGATGATCGTCCCGAAACCGTGTTCCTGATCGAAAACAATTTTGTGCCGATCGGCATGGTCGGCGTCGACTGGCGCGAGCCGGATGCGCCGGAGCTCGGCTATTGGCTCGGCGTCGAGTATTGGGGCCACGGTTTTGGCACCGAGGCGGCGCGGGCGGTGATCGATTACACCTTCGAGGAATTCGATATCGAGCAGCTGATCGCCGGCGCGCGGGTCAGCAACCCGTCTTCGCGCAACATCCTGGAGAAATGCGGCTTCCAGTGGAGCGGGGTCGAGCTGCATCGCTTCGAGGCGCTGGGCTCCTCGACCCCGGTCGACCGCTTCCGCCTTTCTCGCAGTGTGTGGTCGTCGCTGAAGAACTGGGGCAGTTCGACCCGCCGCGAGCGGTAGTTGCTCATAGCAACAGCAACAACAGATCGTCGTCCCCGCGAAAGCGGGGACCCATAACCACTGAGGTTTGTTGTTGGACTCGATAGCCGCTCCAGCTTTTGCAAAATACGAACGCTGGTGGTTATGGGTCCCGGCTCGCGCTTCGCTTGGCCGGGACGACGGGGTGTTTGGTCTAATTTACACCGGCGGACTAACCACCGTCTCGCCGCGCCCGAGATCGCGCTCGCGCAGGAAAATGTAAAGCCCGGCACCGATGATGATGGCCGCGCCCGCAATCGTCGCGACCTGTGGCACGTCGCCGAACACGAAGTAGCCGAACATCACCGCCCACACGATCATCGAATACTGGTAAGGCACCACGACGCTTGCGGGCGCGAGTTTCAGTGAACGATTGACGCACAATAGCGCCGCCACCGAAATGCATCCCGCAGCGGCAAACAGGCCGAGGCTGCCGACGCTAGGCGTGACCCAGCCAAATGGCGACATCAGCGCGCCGAGTGTAAACGTGCCGGCGAATTGCGATGACGCCAGCACGATATCCGGCGTTCTTCGCAACGAGCGGGTAATCAGCATCAATAGCGCGAACGACAGGCTGCCGCCAAGCGCGATGAGGGCGGGCCAGCTTATGGTTTGTGACGATGGCCGCAGCGCGATCAGCACGCCGCAGAATCCGATCAGAACCGCGCTCCAGCGCCGCCAGCCGACGTGCTCGCGCAGCACCAGCGGCGACAGCGCAGTGACAAAAATCGGGCACGCCAGGTAGTAGGTGATGACGTCGGCGAGCGGCAGATAGACGGTGGCAAGAAAGAAAGCCGCGACTTCGAGGGTAGAGAGCGTGACCCGGAGCAATTGCAGCCACGGCCGTTCGAGCTGCATGAACGCGGCGCGGTGCCGCCAGATCATCGGCACCAGCACGATCAGCGCCGCGCAGGCGCGCAGCCACAGCAATTGTCCGACTGAATAAGTCGCGACCATGAGCTTTCCCAGCGCGTCGCCGAACGAGAACATGAATATCGACAACAGCATCAACCCAATGCCGGCAAGGCGCGCGGAGCGCTCGTCTGCGGCGGTGGAGATTTTCGTGAGCAGGCTCATTTGCGATTGTTTTCTGTCATGGCCGAACTTGTTCCGGCCATCCTCGTCCTTCGTGCCACGTTGTTTTAAAGACGTGGATGCCCGCGACAAGCCCGGGCATGACGAATTAGACCGATTGCGACGAAAACCCCTCTGCGATAGGTCTCAACCAGACATCCCGCGCAGGAATTCAGCCATGACCGAGTTCGATCCCGCTCTGCATCGCATGGTGAGCCAACAACGCTGGTTCGAGGACTTTGTGGTCGGCGAGCGCTTTGTCATTCCCAGCCGCACCATGACGACGGCGGTGTTCGCGGCGTTTCAGGCGGCGAGCGGCGATACCCATCCGGTGCATTACGATGTCGAATACTGCCGCGCCCGCGGCATGCCGAACCTGCTGGCCCATGGTTTCCAGACCCTGATCCACACCGCGCCGGGAGCAGGCCTGTTTCCCTTCATGGTGGAGGAATCGCTGGTTGGCTTTCTCGAACAGTCGAGCCGGTTCCTAAGCCGGTATTTGCCGACGACACGATTTACCCGGCGCTCGAGGTGAGCGAATTGACGCCGGGCAGGACCACGGGCATCGTGACTTTGCGCAGCACCGTGTTCAATCAGCGCCGCGAACTGGTTCTGGAAGGCCTGCAGAAGTTTCTGATCCGCCGCCGGCCCGCGTCTCAATAAGACCTGAGAAATATTGGCTTTTTGCAACATTTGCGCGTGCTAAAGGTTGCCGCAGCGAGGCCGCGGCCTTACCTATAGAACCATGAAATTCCTTGATGAGGCAAAAGTCTATATCCGCTCCGGCGACGGCGGCAACGGCTGCGTCGCGTTCCGCCGCGAGAAGTATATCGAGTTCGGCGGACCGAGCGGCGGCAATGGCGGCCGCGGCGGCGACGTCATCATCGAGGCGGTCGATGGACTGAACACGCTGATCGACTATCGCTATCAGCAGCACTTCAAGGCCCAGAAGGGCACCAACGGCATGGGCAAGGACCGCCACGGCGCCAACGGCAAGCCCATTGTGCTCAAGGTGCCCGTAGGCACGCAGGTGTTCGATGAGGATCGCGAAACGCTGATCCACGATTTCACCACGCTCGGCGAGAAATTCACCCTCGCCGAAGGCGGTAATGGTGGGTTCGGCAATGCGCATTTCAAATCCTCCACCAACCGCGCCCCGCGCAACGCCAATCCCGGCGAGGCCGGCGAGGAGCGCTGGATCTGGCTGCGGCTGAAATTGATCGCAGATGCCGGCCTGGTCGGCCTTCCCAATGCCGGCAAATCAACTTTCCTCGCGGCCGTCAGCGCCGCAAAGCCGAAGATCGCCGACTACCCCTTCACCACGCTGCATCCGCAGCTCGGCGTGGTGAATGCGCAGGGGCGCGAATTCGTGCTGGCGGATATTCCGGGATTGATCGAGGGCGCGCACGAAGGCGCCGGCCTGGGTGATCGTTTTCTCGGCCATGTCGAGCGCTGTCGCGTCTTGCTGCATCTGGTGGATGCGACCTCTGAACACGCCGGCAAGGCCTACAAGACGGTGCGGCGGGAGCTTGAGGCCTATCACGGGCATCTTGCAGACAAGGTCGAGATCGTCGCCCTGAACAAGATCGACGCCGTGACGGCGGATGAACTCAGAAAGCAGAAGGACCGGCTGAAGCGCGCCGCCAAAAAGGCGCCGCTCTTGATCTCGGGCGCCACCGGCGCCGGCGTGAAAGACGCATTGGGGGCGCTGGCCGAGGCGATCGGCGAAGCCCCGGTGTCAGCAAAAGCCAAGGGCGCGGCGCAGGCGGAGCCCTGGGCGCCGACGACGCCTTGATAGCGTTTTCGAGCCAAGTGGATGCCGGGTCGCGTGAGGAAAACGCCTCAAAACCAGCGATGAGCCTGACTTGCACTGGCCGCGCGCTTGTAGTTGGCTAGTCCTTATCGCAGCATCAAGACGTTTGAAAATCGCCGAAGCGCCAGACATGTCACGCCCGAACAATGTCATCTGGATCATGTGCGATCAGCTTCGCTATGATTATCTTGGGTGCACCGGGCATCCGACGCTGAAAACTCCGAATATCGACCGCCTGGCAAAGCTCGGCGTGCGCTTCTCAAACGCCTATGTGCAATCGCCGATCTGCGGCCCCTCGCGGATGTCGTTCTATACCGGCCGCTATATGCGCTCGCATGGCTCGCACTGGAATGGCTGGCCCTTGCGGGTGGGCGAACCGACGCTCGGCGATCACTTGAAAAAAATCGGCGTGCGCAATGTGCTGGTGGGTAAGACGCATATGGCGCCGGACCTCGAAGGCATGAAAAGCCTTGGGATCGCGCCGGACTCGATCATCGGCGTGCATGTGGCCGAATGCGGGTTTGAACCGTATGAGCGCGATGATGGCCTGCACCCATCCAACAGGCCTCGCCCGCGATACGATACTTACTTGCGAGAGCACGGATACGACGCCGAGAATCCCTGGGAGCACTGGGCCAACTCCGGCGCGGCCGAAGACGGCACGCTGCAGAACGGGTGGCTGTTGGTCCATGCCGACAAGGCTGCCCGCATTCCGGACGAGCTTTCCGAGACGCCCTATATGACGCGCCGCGCGATGGATTTCATCGCGGAATCGGAAGCGGACGAACGCCCGTGGTGCCTGCATCTATCCTACATCAAGCCGCATTGGCCCTACATCGCTCCCGAACCCTACGCCAGCATGTATCGCGTCGACGACATACTGCCGGCGATCCGCTCGGAGAAAGAACGGCAGGAGGCGCATCCGGTCTTTGCCGCCTACATGGATATGCTCTACTCCCGCAATATGTCGCGGGAAGAGGCGCGGGAAAAAGTCATTCCGGCCTATATGGGCCTGATCAAGCAGATCGACGACCAGATCGGCGTGCTCATGAATTTTCTGGACGCGCGCGGCCTGCTTCTCAAGACAATGATCGTGTTCACATCGGATCACGGCGATTATCTCGGCGATCATTGGATGGGCGAGAAGGATTTGTTCCACGATCAATCCGCCAAAATCCCGCTGATCGTGCTCGATCCATCGGAAGCGGCGGATGGCACGAGAGGGACGATCTGCGATGCCTTGGTCGAGGCAATTGATCTGGCGCCGACCTTCATCGACTATTTCGGCGGCAAGCCACCGGACCATATTCTAGAGGGGTGCTCGCTGATGCCGCTGTTGCGCGGCGAGCGGCCTTCGCACTGGCGCAAGGTCGTGTTCTCGGAATACGACTATTCCATGCAGGAGGTGCGGCTGAAGCTGAATCAGCCGATCGAGCAGTGCCGTCTGTTCATGGTGTTCGACGGACGCTGGAAATACATTCACGCCTCGGGCTTCCGCCCGATGCTCTACGATCTCTTAAGCGATCCGCAGGAATTCGCCGATCGCGGCGAAGACTCGTCATGTGCCGACGTCATTGCCCGGCTGCAGTCGGTTCTATTCGACTGGGCGCTGCATCCAAAAGACCATATCACGGTCAGCCGGGAGACGATTGCTGCCTCCGGGAGCCAGTTGCACCAGGTAAAACGCGGAATCCTGATCGGCATCTGGGATGAGGCTGAGCTGTCCGCGATCCGCCAAAAGATCGCAGAACTCAATTCGTGATTTTGTATCCGGTTGCCTTGACGATCGGCTGCCAGAACGCGGTGTTGGCCGCCAGCTCCCGGGTGAGGCGTTCCGGCGTGCTCGCCACCGGAATCAGGCCGATCGCCAAAAGCTTCTCGCGCGCTTCCGGCTTCGCCAAAGCGGTGGTTACCGCCGCACTCAATTGCAGGGCGAACTGCTGCGAGCTGCCAGCCGGCAGCCACATCCCGTACCAGGCATCGGCAACCAGCTCGATGCCATTCTCCTTCAGGGTCGGCACCTCAGGCAGGAATGGCGAACGCTCGGCACTGCTCACGGCGAGAATCTTGACGCCGCCGGCTCGATGTTGTGGGATCGCATCTGAGACTGTGGTGATGCCGAACGGCAGGTGACCGCCGACAAGGTCGTTGATGATGGGCGCACTGCCGCGGTAAGGCACGCGCGTCATCGCAATGCCGAGGACCTGCTCCAGCCTCGATCCGGCGAAATGCGGAATGGTGCCATTGCTCGGCACGCCAAATGTCGCCTTGCCCGGGTTGGCCTTGAGCCAGGCCACAAACTGCTTGAAGTCCTTTGCATCGATTGCGTGGCTTGCCACAACGCCGAACTCGAATCGTGCGAGCAGCGAGACCGGTACGAAATCTCTTGCGCTGTCAAAGCTCGGCTCAAGCTCGACCATCGGCAGCAGGTACATGGTCGGACCGGTGGTCACGAGGATCGTGGTTCCGTCGGGGTTGGCGCTCTTGACCGATTTGATTCCAATCAGCCCATCACCGCCGGTGCGGTTTTCCACAATCACCGTGCGATCGAGAAGCTGGCTTAGATGCTGTGCCAGGATCCGGCAAAGCGCGTCCCCACCGCCGCCGGCCGCGAACGGAAAGATGATCCTGGTCAACGGACCGGACTGGCCGAGCGCATCGCCCGCCCCGACCGTCAACGACAGGCCAACGCATCCCGCAATCAAATCCCGGCGATTCATTGTGGTCCCATCCCCGGACGATTTGACCTATTATTTTCCCGCATTCACGGGTCGGCTTGCACCGGCAGTCGTCCTGCTGCAAAACCTATCATTCCAGAATACTCCGAGGGAGGGAAATCATGATCGGTTACGTCACCGTCGGCACCAATGATCTCAAGAAGGCCGGCGAATTCTATGACAAGATTTGCGGCGAACTGGGCATGGGACGGTTCATGGCAAACGATCGTCTGATCGCCTGGGGCGGTCCCGGCGGCGGCGCAGGCTTCGGCGTGGCGCTTCCCTATGACGGCAAGCCGATGACGGTCGGCAACGGCGTGATGGCGGCCTTCGGGGCGAAAGACAAGGCCCAGGTCGATCGGGTCTACAAGCTCGCTTTGTCGCTCGGCGGCAAATGCGAGGGCCCTCCCGGACAGCGCAGTGAAAAGTTCTACGCGGCCTATTTCCGCGATCCCGAAGGCAACAAGCTCAACGCCTTCGTGATGGGCTGA
>DASSGM010000100.1:0-3539 GCA_035693465.1 Bradyrhizobium sp.
CCCAGGTCGCGACGCCGGCTGCGACCTGCATGCGGTCGTTATAGATATAGGTGCCGGGCCGGTGTTCGGTGGCGCCCTTGAGTTTGCCCAGATTTTTCAGATTTGGCGTGCCGCCGGTGGAGACCATTTTGGCATCAAGTCCCAGCGCGCGCACGCCGGCCAAAGCCTCATCGTAAAAACGCTGCGCCTCGGGCCACCCGGTTTCGGTCGGATACAGCATGAAGCCGGCAAAGGTAAGCCCGTTTGACGCCGCGATCTCGCGCGCGAGCGCGACCGCTTCCGCGGGCGTCTCGACGCCAGCGCGCTTGCGCCCGGTGTCGCACTCGACCACGACCGAGAGCGGGCGTCCGGAAGCCGCCGCGGCCTGCGGCAGTCCCGCGATCACGACCGGGTTGTCGGCGGCAACCGTCATATGGGCCTTGGCCTGCAGCGCGCCGAGCCGAGCCATCTTTTCCTCGCCGATCAAATTATAGCTGATCAGGATGTCGTCGATGCCGGCTTCTGCCATCACCTCGGCCTCGCCGAGCTTCTGGCAGGTGATGCCCTTGGCGCCGACGGCGACCTGAAGCTTTGCCAGCATCGGACTCTTGTGGGTCTTGATGTGCGGGCGGTTAGCCACCCCGGCCGCATCGCATGCCGCTTGAATGCGCGCGATGTTGCGCTCAACCCGGTCCATATCGATCACGGCGGCGGGCGTGCCGTATTCGCGGGCGATCTTGGCGGCGAGGGGCGTGGTCATCTTCTTGACTCCAGTCTTTTCGTATCGTCATTGCGAGGAGCGAAGCGACGAAGCAATCCAACTTTTTTCCCGCGGAGCCATAGATTGCTTCGCTTCGCTGCAATGACGGTAGAAAAATATCCGGCCTAGGCCTAGGCCTGCTCGATCTCTTCACGTAGCACTTCAAGCTCCAGCCACCTGTCCTCTGCCGCCTGCAATTCCCTCTGCGCTTTTGTAAGCGCATCAGAGGCTTGATCGAATTTCTTGCGATCCTTCTGGAACAGATCGGGATCGTCAAGGTGCCGCTGCTGTTTTGCGATCTCGGCCTGCAGTTTCGCAATCTTTTTGGGCAGCGTTTCCAGCGCGTGCTTCTCGTTGAAGTTGAGCCGGCGTTTTGAAGTGCCGGACGCTGCACTGACTTTCGGCTCCCGGTCGTCTCGAGCAACGGCAGCCTTCACCATCTCACGGTTCAAATCGCCGCCGCGCTGCGCCAGCATGTCGGTATAACCGCCGGCATATTCGATCCAGCGGCCCTGGCCTTCCGGTGCGATCACCGAGGTCACCACGCGATCGAGAAAGTCGCGGTCATGGCTGATCAGGATCACCGTGCCTTCGTAATCGCCGAGCATCTCCTCGAGCACATCGAGGGTTTCGAGGTCGAGATCGTTGGTCGGCTCGTCCAGCACCAACAGGTTCGACGGCTTTGCCAGCGCGCGCGCCAGCATCAGCCGGCCGCGTTCGCCGCCCGAAAGTACCTCCAGCGGCGTGCGCATCTGCTCCTGCGCGAACAAAAAGTCCTTCATGTAGCTGACCACATGCTTCGGCCTGCCACCGACCATGACGTGGTCGCCGCGTCCGCCGGTCAGGGCTTCCGCCAGCGTCGACCGGGGATCGAGGCTTTCGCGATGCTGGTCGAGCGTTGCCATTTCGATATTGGCACCGAATCTTATGGTGCCGGCATCGGGCGGCTTGGCGCCGGCCAGCATGTCGACCAGCGTGGTCTTGCCGGCGCCGTTCGGCCCGACGATGCCGATGCGGTCGCCGCGCTGGACCCGGATCGAGAAACCGTCGACGATCTTGCGCTCGCCATAGGCTCTGCCGATGTTTTTCGCCTCGACGACGAGCTTGCCGGATTTTTCTGCTTCCGTCACGGCAAGGTTGGCATTGTCAGCGGCGGCGCGAAAATTCCGCCGTTGTTCGCGCAGCGCGTAGAGATTGCCGAGCCGCTTGACGTTGCGCTTGCGGCGGCCGGAAACGCCGTAGCGCAGCCAGTGCTCTTCGTTGACGATTTTGCGGTCGAGCTTGTGCTGCTCGCGCTCTTCCTCCGCCAGCACCTCGTCGCGCCAGGCCTCGAACGCGCCAAAGCCGCGATCGATCTGCCTGATCTGGCCGCGATCGAGCCAGGCGGTGGAGCGCGACAGGTTTGACAGGAAACGGCGGTCGTGGCTGATGATGACAAGCGCGCTGCGGCGACTGTCGAGTTCGCGCTCCAGCCATTCGATGGTGGGGAGATCGAGATGATTGGTCGGCTCGTCCAGCAGGAGAATATCAGGCGAGGGCGCCAGCACGCGCGCCAGTGCCGCGCGGCGGGCCTCGCCGCCGGACAGCTGCGCGGGGTCTTCGTCGCGGTCAACGCCGAGCTGTTCCAGGACGTAACGCGCCTGATAGCGGTCGTCGCCCGGGCCGAGGCCGGCCTCGACATAGGCCAGCGTCGTCGCGAAACCGGCGAAATCCGGCTCCTGCGGCAGATAGCGGATGGTGACGCCCGGCTGCACGAAACGGCTGCCGCGATCAGGCTCGATCAGGCCGGCCGCGATCCTCAAAAGCGTCGATTTGCCGGAACCGTTGCGGCCGATCAAGCAGATGCGCTCGGCTGAGGACACCGACAGCTCGATGCCTGACAATAGTGGGGTGCCGCCGAAGGTCAGGGCGATGTCTTTCAATTGGATCAGCGGCGGCGCCATGGATTTTCAGTTCAACTCTGTTCTTGCGTGGGTTGCCCTGCGCGCTGGCGCTGGATGAGGCGGATGGTCTGATCGAGCGCCGACAGAAAAGCCGAGCGGTCGCGCCGCGCGAAGGATTTGGGACCCCCGGTCACTTCGCCCGATGCGCGCAAATCCGTCATCAGGTTGCGAACCGCAAGCGTCATTCCGATCGACTGTTCCGTAAACGGCTTGCCATTCGGCGCGATCACCTCGGCGCCTGCTTTCACGCAGCGGCTCGCCAGCGGAATATCCGAGGTAATGACGATATCGCCTTTTGCCGCGCGCTCTGCAATCCAGTCGTCGGCGGCATCCATCCCGGAACCGGCCGCGACGCGCTCGATCAGCGGATCCTCCGGCACCCGAATGAAATCGGCTGCGACCACGCTGACAGGCAGGCCGTGCCGGATGGCGACGCGATAGATTTCGTCTTTGACCGGGCAGGCGTCGGCGTCGACATAGATGCGGGTAGTGTTCAAGGTGGCTGTCATGGGTTGAGGGTTTTGTCTGTCAACGCAGCGGGTGCTGTTGAGAGGCGCGTCGTACCCCATCAGGAGCCCAATTGCGAGGAAAACACGGACCGGAACCGGCTTGCTACGGCATTTTGTTCACATACGATTGGCGATAGAGAAGATAACCATAATCAGGGAAACAGGCATGAAAAGCCGGCTCGAAACCTACCGCGTCCAGGCCTACAACACCGCAAAACTTTCCGAGAACAAGATGCACGACGACACCGTTGCAAAACGGTTCGGGTTCAGCGGCGGGCTGGTCCCAGGCGTCGACGTCATGGCCTATATGATGCACCTGCCGGTGACAAAATGGGGCCGCGCCTTTCT
>DASSGM010000101.1:0-12965 GCA_035693465.1 Bradyrhizobium sp.
CTTGATTTCCATGTTGTAGCGCAGGTCGGCACCACGCTCGCGCCCGCCGCCGCGGCCGCGCTGCCCGGCCATGCCGAACAGGTCTTCGAAAATATCGGAGAATGATGAGGCAAAGCCGGCGCCGAATCCGGGGCCACCGCCGCCGCCCTGCTCGAACGCCGCATGACCGAACCGGTCATAGGCGGCACGCTTGTCGCCGTCTTTCAGGACTTCGTAGGCCTCGTTGATTTCCTTGAAGCGCATTTCGCTGGCGGCATCGCCCGGATTCCTGTCCGGATGCCATTTCATCGCCAGCTTGCGGAAGGCTGCCTTGAGCCGGGGCTCGTCTGCGGTCCGTTCGACTTCAAGGGTTTCGTAGTAGCAGCGCTTGGTGGACATCCGTCAAATCCGCCCGAAGTTCGTCGTCATGCCGAAGCCATTTCATTCCGAAGCCAGGTACTTCAAAGGACTGTCCTTCAAAGGATTGCGCTTCAAGGATGCCGTCCCCGGCTTAACAAAAAATGACCCCCATTCCGCGAGACGCGGCCTTCGCGCTCTTGGGAATGAGGGTCATGTTCATGGTCGTTTAAGCAGATTTCTTGTTGTTCTTGTCGTCGTCGACCTCGGTAAATTCCGCGTCGACCACGTCATCCTTGGCGGCATCCTTGGCCGCATCGCTCTCGGCCTGCTGCTTGTACATCGCCTCGCCGAGCTTCATCGAAGCCTGCGCCAGCGTGTTGCTCTTGGCCTTGATCGCCTCGGCATCGTCGCCCTTCAGCGCTTCCTTCAAATCGCTGACGGCGTCTTCGATGGCGCGGCGCTCGCTCTCGGCGATTTTTGAGCCATGCTCGGCCAGCGCCTTCTCGGTGGAATGCACCAGACCGTCGGCATGGTTCTTGGCATCGACAGCCTCGCGGCGCTTCTTGTCCTCGGCCGCATTGGCCTCGGCGTCCTTGACCATCTTCTGGATGTCGGCTTCCGACAGGCCGCCGGATGCCTGGATGCGAATCTGCTGCTCCTTGCCGGTCGCCTTGTCCTTGGCCGAGACGTTGACGATGCCATTGGCGTCGATATCGAAGGTGACCTCGATTTGCGGCATGCCGCGCGGCGCCGGAGGAATGCCCATCAGGTCGAACTGACCGAGCACCTTGTTGTCGGCCGCCATTTCGCGCTCGCCCTGGAACACGCGGATCGTGACGGCGTTCTGGTTGTCCTCGGCGGTCGAGAACACCTGGCTCTTCTTGGTCGGAATCGTGGTGTTGCGATCGATGATGCGGGTGAACACGCCGCCCAGCGTCTCTATGCCGAGCGACAGCGGCGTCACGTCGAGCAACAGCACGTCCTTGACGTCGCCCTGCAGCACGCCGGCCTGGATCGCAGCGCCGATGGCGACGACCTCGTCCGGATTGACACCCTTGTGCGGCTCCTTGCCGAACAACTGCTTCACCACTTCCTGAACCTTCGGCATGCGGGTCATGCCGCCGACCAGCACCACTTCGCCGACTTCAGCGGCGGTGAGCCCGGCATCCTTCAGCGCCTTGCGGCAGGGCTCGATGGTCTTCTGGACGAGATCGTCAACCAGCGCCTCGAACTTGGCGCGCGTCAGCTTCATCGTCAGATGTTTCGGCCCGGTCTGGTCGGCCGTGATGAAGGGCAGGTTGATCTCGGTCTGCGTGGTCGACGACAATTCGATCTTGGCCTTTTCAGCAGCCTCTTTCAGGCGCTGCAACGCCAGCTTGTCGTTGCGCAGGTTGATGCCCTGCTCCTTCTGGAATTCGTCGGCGAGATAATTCACCAGCCGCATGTCGAAGTCTTCGCCGCCCAAGAAGGTGTCGCCGTTGGTCGACTTCACCTCGAACACGCCATCGCCGATCTCGAGGATCGAAATATCGAAGGTGCCGCCGCCGAGGTCGTACACCGCGATGGTGCCGGATTTCGTCTTGTCGAGACCGTAGGCGAGCGCGGCCGCGGTCGGCTCGTTAATGATGCGCAGCACCTCGAGGCCGGCGATCTTGCCGGCGTCCTTGGTGGCCTGGCGCTGGGCGTCGTTAAAGTAGGCGGGAACCGTGATGACGGCCTGCTCGACCTTCTGGCCGAGATGAGCTTCCGCGGTCTCCTTCATCTTCTGCAGAATGAAGGCGGAAACCTGCGAGGGCGAATAAGTCTTGCCGTCGGCCTCGACCCAGGCGTCGCCGTTCGATGCCTTGACGATCTTGTAAGGGACGAGCTTCTTGTCCTTCTCGACCATCGGGTCGTCATAGCGGCGGCCGATGAGGCGCTTGACTGCAAAGAAGGTCCGCTCGGGATTGGTCACCGCCTGGCGCTTGGCGGGTTGGCCAACCAGGCGCTCGCCGTCATCGCTAAAGGCGACGATCGACGGGGTCGTCCGCATGCCCTCGGCGTTTTCGATGACTTTCGCTGTCTTGCCATCCATTACGGCGACGCACGAATTCGTGGTGCCGAGGTCGATCCCTATGACCTTTCCCATGGTCCTTGTACCCTTCTTTTTGCGGCAGGCTGGCTGGGCCCTAACGGCACACCAATCCAAAACCCCCAAACGATCAGATGCTCGCGATATTGCGACGGTGAGGCTCATATAGGAGGAGGGGACCGGCCTGCAAGGACCGGAGCGCAACCTTAGCCCTCGAAAACCGCGAGCTTTGAAAGATAATGTCCGCTCGCCCCGGGCCGGCCCGACGGCGTCCCGTCAGCCGACAGGTCAGGACGCAGGACACGCAGGCGAGGGGTCTACCGGAGCGGAATCGTGGCATGGCCTGTTGCCGGAACATCAAAACCGCTAAAAGCGTACAGACCAAAACGTGGCCTCCGGAAGACGGCCATGAGCGGCCGACCATTGAACGGCCTCAATGCAGACCCAGTAGACCCTTTCATGAAGCCCATTCGCCTGTTGTCCGCGGCTGTCCTTTTCGTCACCGCCACATGCCCCGCCTTTGCGGCGGATCCGGTTTTCCCGCCAGGCGTTCGGGTTGGCATGACGCCGCTTGTCGGCCTCTCACCCGCAAAATCATTCGTCGGATTCGAAACCGAGGACCAGAGCGTCAAGGTACTGGTGGCAGAGCTGCCGGCCGAGGCCTATGGCGAAGTCATGAATGCCTTCAAGGCCAATTCTGCAGGCAGCGGCGGCATCAAGCCCGAAAGCGTGGAGACATCGGCAGGCGTTGCCTACTACACCGCTGAAAATGCCAGGGACGGCGCGACCGCGGTGCGTCGCTATTCGATGATTCTGCCGGGCGGTACATTCTCCGGCTATGTCGCCGTGCAGATTCCCGAGAATGCCAGCAAAATCTATACCGACGACGCCGTGCGGCAGATGTTTGCCTCGGCGGTGATCCGCAAGCAGGTTCCGGTCGAGGAGCAGCTTGGATTGATGCCGTTCAAGATCAGCGAACTTGGCGATTTCAAAAATATCCGCACACTGGCGCCTGGCGCGGCGATCATCCTCGCCGACGGCGATGAAGTAACCGGTTTTGAGCCGGCGCCCTTCATGGTGATCGGACTCATCGGCGCGACACCAGCTCAACCGGAGGATCGTGGCCGGTTTGCCCAACAGGCCGCGACATCGATCCCCGGCGTACGCGACGCGCGGATCACGATGTCCGAACCTATTCGCATCGACGGCATGCCCGGCTATGAAACCCGCATCGATGCGACCAGCGGCAAGGACAATACCGCCGTCACCCTGGTGCAATGGTTAAAATTCGGCGGCTCGAACGCGTTGCGCATCATCGGAAGCGCCCCGCGTGACGAATGGCCGAAAGCGTTTCCACGCTTCCGCGCCGTGCGCGACGGAATTCAGCCGCGTTAGGCAAGATGCGCCTTGGCGCGTTGGCTTCTTTACGCTCCCTTGGCGAAGTGATTTGCTGGCCTTGCTCTTTACAGGGAGGTGCAACATGCCAGACCGAAGGCGCATTCTTGCGGGCCTAGCCACGACGGCTATCGCGGCTGTCGTTTCAAGGCAGGCCTGGGCGGCAGCTTCAATCAAAATCGATGACGCTTCCGCTCTTCTCGTGATCGATGTCCAGAACTGCTTCCTGCCCGGCGGCAGCCTGGCCGTTAAAGACGGCGAGCAGGTCGTCCCGGTGATCAATCGGATCGCGAAGGGCTTCGCCAATGTGGTGATGACGCAGGACTGGCACACGCCGGGCCATATCTCATTCGCGTCGGTTCATGCCGGCAAAAAGCCCTTTGAGACCATCGATCTCGCCTACGGCAAGCAGGTGCTGTGGCCCGATCACTGCGTGCAGGGAACCGACGGCGCCTCGCTTTCGAAAGACCTTTCGATCCCGCAGGCGGCGCTGGTCATTCGAAAAGGCTTCCACAAGGACGTCGACAGCTATTCCGCCTTCACCGAGGCCGACGGCAAAACAACCACCGGACTTGCCGCCTACCTCAAGGCGCGCCAGATCGAGCGTCTGTTCGTGGCGGGACTGGCGACCGATTTTTGTGTCGCGTGGACCGCGCTCGATGCGCGCAAGGCCAGGTTCGAGACCTATGTCGTCGAAGACGCCTGCCGCGGCATCGACACGCAGGGTTCGCTCGCCAAAGCCTGGGCGGACATGGACAGGGCCGGCGTCAAGCGAATCCAGTCAAACGATCTTGCCGTTTAGCTCGAATTTGGCAAAACGCGTGGCACGCCTGCTTCGATGTTAGCTTTCAACGGCTTTGGCTTCGGCTTTCGCACCGCCCTTGGAGACCGCCACCAGAGCCGGACGCAGCACGCGATCGCCGATCGTGTAGCCGGCTTGCACCACCTGGACCACGGTGCCGGCGGGCACCGATGGGTCGGGGACCTCGTACATCGCCTGTTGAAAATTCGGATCGAATTTCTCGCCCGACGGATCGAACTTCTTCACCCCGTTTTTCTCGAGCGTGTTGAGCAGCGCCCGTTCCGTCAGTTCGACGCCTTCGATCAGCGCCGTCAAGCCGGGATCGGCGGATGCCTTGGCCTCGGCCGGAACCGCGTCGAGCGCACGCTGCAGATTATCCGCGATCTCGAGAATGTCGCGCGCGAAACCGGAGATGGCATAGGCTCGCGCGTCGGCCACCTCGCGCGCGGTGCGCTTGCGCAGATTCTCCATCTCCGCCAGCGTCCGCAGCATCTTGTCGCGCGAGTCCGCGGCCTCTTTGGCCAGCACTTCGACCGATCCTTGCTCGGGATCGTCAGGCATGACGTAGGGCTTGGAAACAACGGGCTCGGGGCCTTGCGCCGGGTTCCCCGGATCGTTGTTCTGCCGGTCGGGATCGGTCATAGACTGCCCTCTTGCAAATAGCCTTTGGGATGAATGGGGAATTGCTGGCCGGGATATCGTGCTTTAGGCACAGAAATCAAGCGCCATAGGCGGTTTCAAGCGAGGTGGCTACCGTGCCCGCGTGAAGAAACGCGTCAAAAAACCCAGGAGTCGGGCTCGCATCGGCCGGATCACCCGCCCAGCATGCGGCTGACGATGCGGGCGGCATAATCCACCGTCGGAATGACCCGGGCATAGTTGAGCCGCGTCGGCCCGATCACGCCGAGCACGCCGACGATATGGCCCGCGCCATCGCTGTAGGGCGCGATGATCGTGGAAGAGCCGGACAGCGAAAACAGCTTGTTTTCCGATCCAATGAAAATCCGCACGCCTTCGGCGCGTTCCGCTCGCCCCAGCAAATCGATCACGCCACGCTTGGTTTCGAGATCGTCGAACAGCAGTCGCACGCGCTCCAGATCTTCGAGCGCGTGCAAATCTTCCAACAGGTTGGCGTGGCCGCGCACGATCAACTGCCGGTCATCGTTGTCGCCGCCGGACCAGCTCGCGATTCCTGCGGCGATGACCTTTTGTGTCAGCTGATCGAGTTCGGCGCGGTCCTGGGTCAATGCCGTTTCAAGCTCGAGACGTGCCTCGGCCAGCGTGCGCCCTCTGATCCGCGCATTGAGGAAATTAGTCGCCTCCGTGAGGGCCGACGAGGGAACCCCCGGCGGCAAGCTCAGAACGCGGTTTTCAACCTGGCCATCTTCCGCGACCAGCACCGCCAGTGCCCGCTCCGGCTCCAGCCGCACGAATTCGATATGCTTCAGCCGTGAGTTTGATTTTGCCGTAAGCACCACCGCCGCGGCCCGGGTCAGGCCCGACAGCCGCGTCAAGGCCTCGTCAAGCGCGGCCTCAACCGATTGTGCCCTGCCGACGGAAGCGAGCTGACTCTGGATCGCCTGCCGTTCGGGTTCGGTGAGATCGCCAACCTGCATCAAGGCATCGACGAAAAATCGCAGGCCCAGTTCGGTCGGCAGCCGGCCGGCGGAGGTATGCGGCGCGTAGATCAGGCCAAGCTGCTCAAGATCCGACATCACGTTGCGCACCGACGCCGGCGACAGCGGCAGCGCGATCAGGCGCGAAATATTGCGCGAACCAACCGGCTCGCCGGTCGCGAGATAGCTCTCTACGATTTGACGAAATATATCACGCGAGCGCTCATTGAGCTGGGCGAGCCCGGCGTTCGGCGTGATCAGGCCAATCGGTTCATGGTGGGCCACAACCTGCTCCGTTAACAACACACCCTAATTTGTCCATCTCGCGGGCCGCTTACAAGCGGCATTGAGGCCCCGGGACGACCAAAGGCCTTGCCGCTGCCCGTTCCCCCTCCTACAAGCACCGCGAGCCATAATCTTTTTGCTGGATTTCTGGAGGATCCCCATGCGGCCAAGCCGCCGTGCACCGGATGAGCTGCGCGCCGTGTCCCTGGAACGCGGCGTCGTCAAATATGCCGAGGGTTCCTGCATGGTCAAATTCGGCGACACCCATGTGCTTGTCACGGCGACCCTGGAAGAGCGGCTGCCGCCATGGCTGAAGGGCCAGGGCCGCGGCTGGGTCACGGCCGAATACGGCATGCTGCCGCGGGCAACGCTCGAGCGTACCCGGCGCGAAGCCTCCGCCGGCAAGCAAAATGGCCGCACCATTGAAATCCAGCGCCTGATCGGCCGCTCCTTGCGCGCAACACTCGACCTCGAAGCGCTCGGTGAGCGCCAGATCACGGTTGACTGCGACGTGCTGCAGGCCGATGGCGGCACGCGCACCGCCGCGATAACCGGCGCGTGGGTTGCGCTGGCCGACTGCATCTTGTGGATGAAGAACCGCAACATGGTGAAGAGCAACGTGCTGCGCGACAACGTCGCCGCGATCTCCTGCGGCATCTATAACGGAACACCTGTGCTCGACCTCGATTACGCTGAGGACTCGGAGGCCGAGACCGACGCCAATTTTGTCATGACCGGCGACGGACGCATCATTGAGGTGCAGGGCACGGCAGAAAAGACCCCATTCTCGCAAGACGAGTTCCTGACGCTGATGGCGCTGGCGCGCAAAGGCGTGGCGCGGCTGGTGGATTTGCAGAAAATGGCCGTGGCGTGATTGGGGATCACGCTGTAGCTGGCGTAGACTAGAAGCCCATGCACCGCCGAATCACAGGCAAGCTCGTGATCGCGACCCACAACCCTGGCAAGCTCGCCGAGATGCGCGAACTGCTGACGCCGCACGGCGTCGAGGCGGTATCGGCGGGCGAGCTCGGCCTTGGCGAGCCTGACGAGACCGGCAAGACGTTTCGCGCCAATGCGAGGATCAAGGCACTCGCCGCGGCGAAATCGGCGGACCTGCCGGCGTTCGCCGACGACTCCGGGCTGGCGGTCGACGCGCTCGATGGCGCTCCCGGGATTTCGTCGGCACGCTGGGCCGGGCCCAACAAGAATTTCATGGTCGCGATGTCGCGGATCGAACGTCTGCTCAGGGAACGCGGCGCAACGACGCCAGCGCAACGAAGCGCGCATTTCGTTTCCGCATTGTGCGTCGCCTGGCCCGACGAACATCTCGAAGAAGTCGAGGCGCGCGTCGACGGAACGCTGGTCTGGCCGCCGCGCGGCAGTGCCGGCTTTGGCTACGATCCCATGTTCTTGCCTGACGGATACACCCGCACCTTCGGCGAAATGACCAGCCTCGAAAAGCATGGCCTGCCGCCGCTAGGGCTCGGGCTGTCGCATCGCGCCCGCGCCTTCGTCAAGCTGGCGGAGATCTGCCTTGACCAGCGCTGACGCAGTCACCCCGCAGTCGGGAGAGGAAAAAGCGGCGTTCGGCATTTACGTGCACTGGCCGTTTTGCCTGTCGAAATGCCCGTACTGCGATTTCAACAGCCATGTCCGCCACGCCTCGATCGACGAGGAACGATTCTCGCGCGCCTTTGCGCGCGAGATCGAGACTGTCGCCGGGCGCGCCCCTGACCGCGAGGTCTCGTCGATTTTTCTCGGCGGCGGCACGCCGTCATTGATGAAGCCGCAAACCGTCGGCGCGATCCTGGATGCGATCGGCAAGCACTGGCGCGTGGCGGTCGATGTGGAAGTCACGCTGGAAGCCAATCCCACCAGCGTTGAGGCCACGCGGTTTAGCGGCTATCGCACCGCCGGCGTCAATCGGGCATCGCTCGGCGTGCAGGCGCTGGACGACGCCTCGCTGAAGGCGCTGGGGCGTCTGCATACCGCGCGCGAGGCGCTGGATGCGGTTGCCATCGCGCGCACCGCGTTCGATCGCTACTCGTTCGATCTGATCTACGCCCGCCCCGATCAGACCCCCAGGATGTGGGCGGACGAACTAAATCTCGCGATCGCGGAAGCTGCCGAGCATCTGTCGCTTTATCAACTGACGATCGAGCCGGAGACGCCGTTCTTCGGCTTGCATGCCGCGGGCAAACTGAAGATCCCCGACGAGGCCACCGCGCGCGCGCTCTATGACGTCACCCAAGACGTCTGTGCCCGGCATGGGCTACCGGCCTACGAGATATCCAATCACGCCCGCCCAGGCGGCGAATGCAGGCATAATCTGGTTTATTGGCGCGGCGAGGAATACGCCGGCATCGGTCCCGGTGCCCATGGCCGCCTCGATATCGACGGCGTCAGACATGCGGTCGCAACCGAAAAGCACCCAGAGACGTGGCTGATGCGCGTCGAGGCAAGCGGCCACGGCGTCATCACCGACGATCGCCTGAACAGCGAAGAGCGCGCCGATGAATTTTTGCTGATGGGCTTGCGGCTTGCCGAGGGCATCGATCCGGCGCGCTATGCGGCACTATCAGGCCGCGCGCTCGATCCCCGTCGCATTGCGCTGCTACGCGAACAGGGCGCCATATCGGTCGATGCGAGCGGGCGGCTGCGTGTCACCCAGGCCGGATTTCCGGTGCTCGATGCCGTGGTCGCGGATCTCGCGGCTTAACTTCTCGAGCTACGCGCCGAAACTCTTCGGCGAACCCGCAACGGCCTGGCCGCCGCCCGTCGCGACCTTCATGACGGCGAGGCCGCGCTCGTTGGTACCGTCGGCGCGGAAACGAAATAGCCCATCGACGCCGGCAAAGCCGGACGGATTGGTCAGGACGTCGGGCGAGAACCGTTTCTGCCCTTGCGTTCGCGCCAGCGCTGCAACAAGCGCCACTGCGTCGTAGGCAAGGGTGGCAGTCCGCACCGGATCAGAACCGAATTTGGCGCGGTAGCGGGCCGAGAAATTGCGGAAGCCGGCAGGATCCGGCGCGGCATACAGGCCGCCCTGCAAGGCGGGGCTTGCGTATACGCGCGGATTGTCCCACAGGCCGGTGCCGAGCAGCTGGATGTTTCTTAAATTGGCGCCGGCAGCGGTCACAGCGTCGGCCACGTTCACCACCGAGTCGCCGTCGTCGGCGATAAAGAGCGCATCGGCCTGGCCGAGCGCCTGCGCCACGTTCCGCGTCGCGCTCGCGCGGTCTGCGCCGTATCTTTCAAACGCGACGATGCGGCCGCCTTTGCGGCCCACCGCCTGCTTGAACGCGGCCTCCACCACATTGCCATAGGCATTCTCGGGCAATAATGCAGCGAAAGATCGTTTCCCGATGCTGGCGGAGTATTCGATGATCCGGTTGACGTCGGATTCGGGAAGGAAGCTCAGGAGATAGACGCCGTGGCCGGCCACGCTCGAATCGGTCGAGAATGCAATCGCCGATACGCCGCGCGTGCGCGCCAGTTGCGCCGTCGCCGGAACCGATCCCGCAAACAAGGGGCCCAGAATGATTTCCGCGCCTTCGTCGAGCGCCTGCTGGGTTCCCTGCTGCGCCCCTTGCGGATTGCCGCCGTCATCCTTGATCAGAAGCTGGATATTGGGATTCTGAAATTCGGCCAGCGCCATTTCGGCGGCGTTCTTCATCGATTGGGCCGCGACGCCGGCATTGCCCGGAGCCGACAGCGGCAGGACCAGTCCCACCTTGACTTGCCCGGAGCCAGCCACAATCGGCTCCTGTGCAGGGCCCGAGGTGGTATACTGGCTCAGGGTCTGCTGGATGCCGGAGCAAGCCCCAAGCAAGGGTGCACCGAAGAGCAGACCCACGGCCGTCCGCCGGGTCGCCCCCGGCGGCTGAGACCTAGGCGGAGACCTGGGCAGCTCCTTGGAATTTCGCGGGCCCACCATCGCATCTCTTCTATCGACCGATCGAGACCGGTCAGGACTTGAACCTCCCGTGATCGGCGGGTGGATTCAGGCATATTGTCGACGAATAGTTAACCAAAACAAAGGGATTTATTGCCCAACGCGCGGGCTACCCGGACCCTGTTTTCTCGCCCATGGTGCGGCACGGTATTCTGTCACGCACGGTCGTGGCGTAAGCGCTGTGTTCCCTCTAGATTAGCATTATGCGCGCAAAAGCTGCTTCGATAAATACGCCTGAAGGCCTGACGGGAAACGCCATCCGTACATTTGCCGTCGCGGGCCACGCCTTGGCCGCACCACGGGCCGCCCCGGGCCTGCATCTGGTGGCCACCCCAATCGGCAATCTCGGCGACATCACCCTGCGGGCGCTGGAAACGCTGGCCGGCGTCGACATCATCGCCTGCGAGGATACCCGCATCACCCGGCGGCTGACCGAGCGCTACGCTATCTCGGCGCAGCTCACGCCCTACCACGAACACAACGCCGCGCTGGCGCGCCCAAAAATCCTCGAGCGGCTGGCGCAGGGCGCCTCCATCGCGCTGGTCTCGGATGCCGGCACGCCTCTGATTTCCGACCCCGGATTCAAATTGGTGCGCGAAGTCTGCGCGGCAGGTCATCAGGTGATTGCACTGCCGGGACCTTCCTCGGTGCTGTCAGCGCTGTCGGTCGCAGCACTTCCCACCGACCGGTTTTTCTTCGAAGGTTTTTTGCCGGCCAAGGAAACCGCGCGCCGCGCGCGGCTTGAGGAGCTTAAGCGGATCGACGCTACGCTGGTGATGTTCGAATCGGGAAACCGGGTGCAGGACACCCTCCGCGATCTCGCCGACATCATGGGTCCGCGCGATGCCGCGATCTGCCGCGAAATGACCAAGATGCATGAAGACATCAGGCGCGCGCCACTCTCCGAACTGGCGCAAGCTGCCGATACGCTTGAAACCCGCGGCGAATTCGTGCTGGTGATCGGCGCGCCGGCGGCGGCCGCGCACATCATGGCAGAGCACGAGTTGGACGAGCTGTTGCGGTCATCGCTCAAACACGACAGCGTCAAGGATGCGGTGGCGCACGCGGTCGAAATCTCCGGCCGGCCGCGCCGCGCCATCTATGCCCGCGCGCTTGAACTCGCAAAAGATACCGGTCCCAGGGATACCAATGGCGAAGACTGACGGTGCCTCGCCGCCCGATGAAGTTGCAAAGCTCGCCTCTCCCGCGCGTGTCGCTGCGTTTCGAACCGGCCTCTCCGCCGAGAGCCGCGCCGCCGCGTTTCTGATGGCCAAGGGCTATCGCATATTGGCAAAGCGTTTTCGCACGCCCCATGGCGAGATCGACATCGTCGCGCGCCGGCGCAATTTGATTGTCTTCCTCGAGGTCAAGGCGCGCGCCAGTCTCGACGATGCGGCCTATGCGGTGACGCCGCGCCAGCAGCAGCGCATTATCGATGCTGCGCAAGGCTGGTTGATAGCACACCCCGAACACGCCGATTTCGAGCTGCGCTTTGACGCAATGCTGATTGCGCCACGCCGGCTGCCGCGGCATCTCTTAGCCGCATTCGACGCCAGCCCATGAACAGGCAAACCCCTCACAGGCCCCTCGGATCAACAACATGAAATTGAACGTCGCGGTCCAGATGGACCCCATTGATCGCATCAACGTCGGCGGCGATTCGACCTTCGCGTTGCTGCTGGAGGCGCAAGAGCGCGGCCACGGGCTTTCCTACTACACCCCGGACAAGCTCTCGCTCAACGGCGAGGAGCTGATCGCCCCGATTCAGACACTGAGCGTGCGCGACGCGCCCGACGATCATTTCACGCTGGGCGAGCCGCGGCGCGAGCCGCTTGCCGCGTTCGACGTCATCCTGCTGCGCCAGGATCCACCGTTCGACCTCGCCTACATCACCTCGACGCATTTTCTCGAGCGGCTGCACCCCAAGACGCTGGTCGTGAACGATCCCGCCGGCGTGCGCAACGCGCCGGAAAAGCTGTTTGTGATGGATTTCCCGAAATTGATGCCGCCGACCTTGATTTCGCGCGACCTTGCCGAGATCAACGCCTTCCGCGACGAGCATGGCGCGGTGGTGATGAAACCGCTGCACGGCCACGGCGGCGCCGCGGTGTTTCGCGTCATGCCGCAGGACATGAATTTCGGTTCGCTCTACGACATGTTTTCCGTGACCTTTCGCGAACCCTGGGTGATCCAGCGCTTTGTTCCCGAGGTCAAACACGGCGACAAGCGAATCCTCCTGGTCGACGGAGAATTCTCCGGCGCCGTCAACCGCGTGCCGGCGCCGGACGATCTGCGCTCCAACATGGTCCGGGGCGGAGCGGCCCAGGCCACCGAACTCACCCCGCGCGAGCGGGAGATCTGCGAGACATTGGGCCCGGCGCTGCGCGAGCGTGGACTGCTGTTCGTCGGAATCGACGTCATCGACGGCAATCTCACCGAGATCAATGTGACCTCGCCAACGGGCATCCGCGCCATCGCCCGGCTTGGCGGGCCGGATGTCGC
>DASSGM010000102.1:0-4189 GCA_035693465.1 Bradyrhizobium sp.
CGTCCCGAGAGCCGCATATTGCCCCTTCACAGCCCTCTAAAACCTATGGGTATCACACCGGAATTTGTGGGTGGCGCAAGGCTGCGGCACGATTGTCGGTGTGGCGGTGCCATTGGAAAGATTCTATAAGCCGGAACCTGATGCAGCACACAATCCGCAGCTGCAAGCCATCACGCCAGCTTCGCTGACGGTGTTTTAATACCCTCGCCGGGTATAACTGACAATTGGGATTTCCTTACATGACCTCGCTCGACAGCTTCAAAAGCCAGAAGACCCTCAAGGTCGGTGGCAAGACCTACGTCTATTACAGCCTGCCCGCCGCCGAGAAAAACGGTCTGAAGGGAATTTCCAAGCTGCCCTATTCGATGAAGGTGCTGCTGGAAAACCTGCTGCGCAACGAAGACGGCCGCACCGTCAAGAAGGATGACATTCTCGCGGTTGCAACCTGGTTGAAGAAGCGCGCGCTCGAACATGAGATCGCGTTCCGCCCCGCTCGCGTGCTGATGCAGGATTTCACCGGGGTGCCGGCGGTGGTCGATCTCGCGGCGATGCGCAACGCCATGCAGAAGCTCGGCGGCGATGCGGAGAAGATCAATCCGCTGGTGCCGGTCGATCTCGTCATCGACCACAGCGTGATCGTGAACTTCTTCGGCGATAACAAGGCATTCGCCAAGAACGTGGTCGAGGAATACAAGCAGAACCAGGAACGCTACGAATTTCTGAAATGGGGCCAGAAGGCGTTTTCGAATTTCTCCGTGGTGCCGCCCGGCACCGGCATCTGCCATCAGGTCAATCTCGAATATCTTGCGCAGACGGTGTGGACCCGCAAGGAGAAGATGACGGTCGGCAAGAAGACCGGCACCTTCGAGATCGCTTATCCGGATTCGCTGGTTGGGACCGACTCGCACACCACGATGGTCAACGGCCTTGCCGTACTCGGTTGGGGCGTTGGCGGCATCGAGGCGGAAGCCGCGATGCTCGGACAGCCGCTGTCGATGCTGCTGCCGGAAGTTGTCGGCTTCAAGCTCAAGGGGCAGTTGAAGGAAGGCGTCACTGCCACCGACCTGGTGCTGACGGTGACGCAGATGCTGCGCAAGCAGGGCGTGGTCGGAAAATTCGTGGAATTTTTCGGCCCCGGGCTGGATTATCTCTCGGTCGCGGACAAGGCGACCATCGGCAACATGTCGCCGGAATACGGCGCCACCTGCGGCTTCTTCCCGATTGATGCCGAGACCATCGATTATCTAAAGACCTCGGGCCGGGCACCGGCGCGGGTCGCGCTGGTGACCGCCTATGCGAAGGCGCAAGGATTGTTCCGCACCGCCAAGTCGCCCGATCCGGTATTCACCGAAACCCTGACACTCGATCTCGGCGACGTGGTGCCCTCGATGGCTGGCCCCAAACGTCCCGAAGGCCGCGTCGCATTGCCCGCGGTCGCGGATGGTTTTGCGACGGCGCTGACCAGCGAATACAAGAAAGGCACTGAGGCGTCGAAGCGCTATCCGGTAGAGAACCGCAATTTCGATCTCGGCCATGGCGACGTGGTGATTGCAGCGATCACCTCGTGCACCAACACCTCCAATCCGACCGTGCTGATCGGTGCGGGAGTTCTGGCCCGCAATGCCGCGGCCAAGGGCCTCACCGCAAAACCCTGGGTCAAGACCTCGTTGGCACCAGGCAGCCAGGTGGTCGCCGAATATCTTTCCAATTCCGGACTGCAGCTCGATCTCGACAAGGTCGGATTCAATCTGATCGGTTTCGGCTGCACCACCTGCATCGGCAACTCAGGCCCGCTGCCAGAGGAGATATCGAAGTCGATCAACGACAACGGCATCATCGGTGCCGCGGTGCTTTCCGGTAACCGCAATTTCGAAGGCCGTGTCAGCCCGGACGTGCAGGCCAACTACCTGGCGTCGCCGCCGCTGGTGGTGGCCTATGCACTGGCGGGAACCGTGACGAAGAATCTGGCGGTTGAACCGATCGGCAACGGCAAGGACGGCAAGCCGGTCTATCTCAAGGACATCTGGCCGACCAGCAAGGAAATCAATACCGTCATGAAGAAGTACGTCACGTCTTCGATCTTCAAGAAGCGCTACGCCGACGTGTTCAAGGGCGACAGCAACTGGCGCAAGATCAAGACGGTGGAGAGCGAAACCTATCGCTGGAACATGAGCTCGACCTACGTTCAGAACCCGCCCTATTTCGAAGGCATGAAGAAACAGCCAGAACCGATCGCCGATATCGTCGATGCGCGTATTCTGGCAATGTTTGGCGACAAGATCACCACCGACCACATCTCGCCCGCCGGTGCCATCAAGCTGACCTCGCCTGCGGGGAAATATCTGTTGGAGCATCAGGTGCGGCCGGCCGATTTCAATCAATACGGCACGCGGCGTGGCAACCATGAAGTCATGATGCGCGGCACCTTTGCCAACATCCGCATCAAGAACTTCATGCTGCGGGGTGCCGACGGCAATATCCCCGAAGGCGGCCTAACCAGGCATTGGCCCGATGGCGAGCAGATGTCGATCTACGATGCCGCGATGAAGTATCAGGCCGAGAACGTCCCGCTGGTGGTTTTTGCAGGCGCCGAATACGGCAACGGCTCGTCACGGGACTGGGCCGCGAAGGGAACGCGGCTGCTCGGCGTCCGCGCCGTGATTTGCCAGAGCTTCGAGCGCATCCATCGCTCCAATCTGGTGGGCATGGGCGTGCTGCCGTTGACCTTTGAGGCCGGTGCGTCCTGGCAGTCGATCGGGCTGAAGGGCGATGAAACAGTGACGATTCGCGGTCTGCAGGGCGATCTGAAGCCACGCCAGAAGCTGACCGCCCAGATCGTGTCCAGTGACGGCTCGCTGCGCCGCGTTTCGCTGCTCTGCCGCATCGATACGCTGGATGAGCTCGAATATTATCGAAACGGCGGCATCCTGCATTATGTGCTGCGCAAGCTGGCGGCGTGACGCGATTTGCAAGTGGCTTCACTGTGAAGTGAGTAGCGACCACGGGGGAGGCGGCCTATGAAGGGCCGCCTTCTGGCGTTGAAGGCCGGCGCAATCTGGCGCCGTAATGTTAACGGGGGCTTAGGATTTTCGATTTCCAGTATGACAGGGATGATGGCCTATAACCGCATTTCGCGATGGTCAGGTGCGCTTGGCGTCTGCGCAATGGTTGCAATCATCCGCCCAGCCCATGCGGAGCCGCGCGCTGTGGTGGAACTGTTCACCTCGCAAGGATGCTCGTCTTGCCCGCCCGCGGATCAGATCATCGGCGAGCTTGCCAAGGATCCATCGGTCATCGCGCTCAGCTTGCCGATTGATTACTGGGATTATCTGGGCTGGAAGGATACCCTGGCGGATTCCCGCTTCAGCGCGCGCCAAAAGGCCTATTCACATATGCGCGGCGAGCGCGAGGTTTACACTCCGCAAGTTGTCGTCAACGGATCTGCGCATGTGATCGGCAGCGATCGCGCCCGCATCGAACACGCAATCGAAGATACCAAGAAAGCCGACGGCGTGATGTCGGTGCCGATTTCGATGACGCTGGCCGGTAAGCATATCAACATTTCAGTCGCGGCCTCCAGCAGCGGGCCCGCGGCGGCGCATGGCGAAGTATGGATCTGCTCGATCTCGAAAGCGGTGCCGATCGCAATCGGTCGCGGCGAAAATCGGGGTCGCGAAATCACCTACCACAATGTGGTGCGGGACCTGCTCAAGGTGGGTGATTGGAACGGTAGCTCGGACAGCTGGACCGTGCCGCTCGAAAATATTTCCCGCGAGGGCGTCGATGCCGCGGTCGTCTACGTCCAGGACGGCAATCGCGACAAGCCTGGCCCGATGCTCGGGGCGGCCTACACGTCGCTACGCTGAAAATCCGTTGTCATTCCGGATACGCCACCCCAACGTGGGTTGACCCGAGTTCGGCAATAGCATTGGCCAAACCGGCAAGCGCCGACTTGGGTGGCGCGGGCCCGGCTCCTTAGTCCTGATCGCGGTGATGGATTCCGGGCTCGTTCGTTTCACTCGCGCCTCGGAATCATTGGCGCGCCAGTCGCTTGAAAAATCACGCAATCCCAAAAAGAAAAGGACCAACTCGCGTTGGCCCAGTATGGGGATAAGTACCTGCGAACCGGCCCGATCCTGACGACCCCGGGGGGCTGGGGGCTGAGGAATCCGGAACCGAAAGGACCGGG
>DASSGM010000103.1:0-4552 GCA_035693465.1 Bradyrhizobium sp.
AGCCCTTAACCTTCGTTAACCATATCGAAACCATCCCATAGGCAATAATTGCCCAGTCGGCGCTTTCGAGCCGAATCTTGAGGGGCGGTCGGTTGCAGGGTCTTGCAGGTTTCCTAAAAGGTCTGGGTGCGTCGCGGTTGATGGCGATGGTCGCGGTAACAGCCGCGCTGATCGGCTTCTTCGCCTTCGTCATCATGCGCGTCACCACACCGCAAATGACCACCCTCTTTGCCGATCTCAGCGCCGAGGATTCCGCCGGCATCGTCAAAGACCTGGAACGCCAGGCGATTCCCTTCGAACTGCGCAACGATGGCGCGGTGATCATGGTGCCGAAGGACAAGGTCACGCGGCTGCGGATGAAGCTTGCCGAGGGCGGGCTGCCCAAGGGCGGCGGCGTCGGTTACGAAATCTTCGACAAATCCGACGCGCTCGGCACCACCAGCTTCGTCCAGAACATCAATCATTTGCGCGCGCTCGAGGGCGAACTTGCCCGTACCATCCGCGCCATCGACCGCATCCAGGCCGCGCGGGTCCATCTGGTTTTGCCGGAGCGGCCGCTGTTTTCGCGCGAGACGCCCGAACCATCGGCCTCGATCGTGGTGCGGGTGCGCGGCACCCTCGAGCCGCAGCAGATTCGCGCCGTCCGCCACGTGGTCGCATCCGCCGTCAGCGGCCTGAAGCCGCAGCGGGTGTCGATCGTCGACGAAGCCGGTCAATTGCTCGCCGACGGCGCCGCCGGCGACGCCGATAACAGCATTGCCGACGAGCGCCGCGCCGGCTTCGAGAAGCGGATGCGCAGCCAGGTCGAGGCGATCGTGTCGTCGGTGGTCGGCGCCGGCCGCGCCCGGGTCCAGCTCTCGGCCGACTTCGACTACAACAAGATCACCCAGACCTCGGACCGCTTCGATCCCGAAGGCCGCGTGCTGCGTTCGAGCCAGACCCGGGAAGAGTCCTCGGCGACCGCCGAGAGCAACGGTCAGGTCACCGTCAACAACGAGTTGCCCGGCAATCAGAACCGCGACAATGCCCCGCCGGCGCGCGACCAGAGCAAGAAAACCGAGGAAACCAACAATTACGAGATTTCCCGCACCACCAAGACCGAAGTGACCGAAGCCGGACGGGTCAACCGCATTTCGGTCGCCGTGCTGGTCGACGGCAGCTACGCCAGGAATGACAAAGGCGAGACGGTCTATCAGGAGCGCAGCAAGGAACAGCTGGACCGCATCGCGGCGCTGGTGCGCTCGGCGATCGGCTTCGACCAGAAGCGCGGCGACCAGGTCGAGGTCGTGAACCTCAAATTCGCTGAAGCACCGCTTGTCGTCCCGGTCGGTGAGCCGTCCGGCCTGCTCGGCATGCTGCAATTCACCAAGGATGATGTGATGTACGTCATCGAGCTTGGCGTCATGACGCTGCTCGGCCTCGTGGTGTTGTTCATGGTGATCCGGCCGCTGGTCAAGCGCATCCTCGCTTCCGAGGAGATCTCCTCGTTGATCGGCGACGCTTCCACGCCGGCATTGACCGACGCCAGCGCACAACCCGCCGGCATTCCCGGCCAGAACCTTATTCCCAACGCCACCGCGCAGATGATCGACGTCGCCCAGGTTCAGGGCCAGGTCCACGCGCAATCGGTGCATCGGGTCGGCGAACTGGCCGAGCGAAACCCGAACGAAACCGCTTCGATTCTTCGTCAATGGCTCGCCGAGCCGGCCGCGTGATCTGACATGTCCGTACCGCAAACCACGAACGCCAACGATATCACCACCGTCATCGCCAATCTGGCGAGCCGCCAGGGCAACCGCGCGAAAGGCCCGCCGATGAGCGGTCCGAAACGCGCCGCGATCCTGATGCTGGCGCTGGGAGAGCAATATGGCGGCAAGGTCTGGTCGCTGCTCGACGACGACGAGGTGCGTGAACTGTCGATGGCGATGTCGACGCTCGGAACAGTCGAGGCCGACGTGGTGGAAGACCTGTTGCTCGAATTCGTGTCGCGGATGTCGGCGTCCGGCGCGCTGATGGGAACGTTCGACGCCACCGAGCGGTTGCTGCAGCAATACCTGCCGTCCGACCGCGTCAGCGGCATCATGGACGAAATTCGCGGACCCGCCGGCCGCAACATGTGGGAGAAACTTTCCAACGTTCAGGAGGAGGTGCTCGCCAACTATCTCAAGAATGAGTACCCGCAGACCATCGCCGTGGTGCTGTCGAAGCTGAGGCCGGAGCACGCCGCGCGGGTGCTCGCGATCCTGCCCGAGGACATGGCGCTCGATGTGGTCAACCGGATGCTGAGGATGGAGGCGGTGCAGAAGGAGGTGGTCGAGCGCGTCGAGCAGACGCTTCGCAGCGAATTCATGTCGAACCTGTCGCAAACCCGCCGCCGCGACGCCCACGAGGTGATGGCCGAGATCTTCAACAATTTCGACCGCCAGACCGAAACCCGCTTCATCACCTCGCTGGAAGAGGAAAACCGTGAAGCCGCCGAACGCATCAAGGCGCTGATGTTCACCTTCGACGATCTCGTCAAGCTCGACTCCGCCTCGGCGCAAACGCTGATGCGCCACATCGACAAGGACAAGCTTGGCATCGCCTTGAAGAGTGCCAACGAGGACGTTCGCGGCTTCTTCCTCAGCCATATGTCGTCCCGCGCCGGCAAGATGCTGCTCGACGACATGGCGGCGCTAGGACCGGTACGGCTGCGCGACGTCGACGAGGCGCAGGCATTGCTCGTCAATCTCGCCAAGGACCTCGCGGCCAAGGGCGAAATCATGCTGACCAAGAACCGCGCCGACGATGAGCTGGTGTACTGATGGCCGCCCCCGCAAAATTCCTGTTCGATATGGACTTCTCCGCACCGGACAAGGGGCGCGATCGGCCAGCGACGCCGTCGGAGATTGCGCAGCGGATCGCTTCCGCCGAGGCGCGCGCCTATCGCGATGGTTACGAGGCCGGACAGCGCGAGGCGAAGGCGGAAAGCGAGCGCCGCGCCGTGCTGGCGCTCGAGGAGATCGCGATCGCGCTCCAGGGCATCGCGGAAGGCTTTTCCGGCGTTGCGGCACGGATGGAGACCGAAGCCGTCGACGTCGCGGTTGCGGTGGCGCGCAAGCTGTGCAGCGAGTTGATTTCCCGCGAACCGCTCGGCGAGATCGGCGCGCTGGTGAGCGATTGTTTCTCGCACCTGGTCTCGACCCCGCATCTCGTGGTCCGGATCAACGATTCGCTCTACGAGGCCGCGCGCGAGCGGATCGAGCGGCTGACCAAACAAAGCGGCTTCGCCGGTCGTCTGGTGATCCTGTCGGAGCCGGACATCGACACCGGTGATTGCAAGATCGAGTGGGCCGATGGCGGCGTCGTGCTGGAGCGCGCGGCGATCGAAGCAAAGATCAACGAACTTGTCGGGCGCTACATGGCGTCCCGCGATCAGGCCACGACTTGAGGCCAAGAGGATTGAACCATGAGTGACACCGACGCACAGGTTCCGCTTCCGGATCTCCACGCCGCTGACGTGCCGGCGACCGACGAGGTGGCATATCACGAAGACGAACAGTCCTCGCGCGTCGCCGCCGACCTGGAAGCTGTGTTCGACGTCCCGGTCCAGGTTTCGGCGGTGCTCGGCCGCTCCAAGATGGATGTCGGCGAACTGTTGAAACTCGGGCCCGGCACCGTGCTCGAACTCGACCGCCGCGTCGGCGAAGCCATCGACATCTACGTCAACAACCGCCTGGTGGCGCGCGGCGAAGTGGTGCTGGTGGAAGACAAGCTTGGCGTGACCATGACGGAGATCATCAAGGCCGAACGCAGCTAGCGGCTCGCTTAGGGATACGGCGCCCCAGCGCTGCGAACAGACGAACAGGAGATTACCATGCGGCTTCTCATCGTTGGCACATTGAAGGGCCAGCTTACGACAGCTACCAAGATCGCGATGGACAATGGCGCCTCCGTCACCCATGCGGAGGACCACGAACAGGCGATGCGCGTGCTGCGCGGCGGCAAGGGCGCCGACCTCTTGCTGGTTGATGTCGGCCTCGACATCCGCGACCTCGTGATGCGGCTGGAAGCAGAGCACATTCACGTGCCGATCGTCGCCTGCGGCATCTCCAACGACGCCCGCGCCGCAGTGGCCGCAATCCACGCCGGCGCCAAGGAATACATCCCGCTGCCGCCCGATCCGGAATTGATTGCCGCGGTGCTCGCCGCGGTGGCCAACGATTCCCGCGACCTGGTCTACCGCGACGAAGCGACGGCCAAGGTGATAAAACTGGCGCAGCAGATCGCCGGCTCCGACGCTTCGGTGATGATCACCGGCGAATCCGGCACCGGCAAGGAAGTGCTGGCGCGCTATGTCCACACCCGTTCCAACCGCGCCAAGAAGCCGTTCATATCCATCAATTGCGCGGCGATCCCCGAGCATCTTCTGGAGTCCGAACTGTTCGGCCACGAGAAGGGCGCGTTCACCGGCGCGGTGGCTCGGCGAATCGGAAAATTCGAGGAGGCCAGCGGCGGCACGCTGCTGCTCGACGAAATCTCCGAAATGGATGTGCGGCTGCAATCCAAATTG
>DASSGM010000104.1:0-18256 GCA_035693465.1 Bradyrhizobium sp.
CATCCTGGCCCTCAGCGGTCTGATACCCGGCGGCGAATTGCGGATCGAATGGGTGCTGGCGGCCGCGATCGCCGGCGCGTTGCTCGGGGATGGATCGGCATTCTGGACCGGACATCGCGCCAAGGGCGAAATCCTCAGCGCGTGGCCGATGGCAAACTATCCGCAGGTGGTCGCGCAGAGCGAAGCGTTCTTTCATCGCTGGGGTACATTGGCGGTGTTTTTCGCACGCTTCGTGGCGCCGGTCCGCGCCTTCGTGCCGATCACGGCGGGCGCGCTCGGGATGTCGCCGCTACGCTTTTGCGCCGCGAACCTTCCGGCGATCCTGCTATGGGCGCCGGCGCACGTGCTGCCGGGAGTGCTGGCGGTAACCGCGCTGCACGAATACGCCGGGATTGCGCATCATACCGGGATCGGCAAGCATTACTGGATACTGGCCGTGATCGGCGGCGCGGCGATCGGCGCACTGGCGATCTGGATGATCCACCGCTGGCGTGGCGAAGAGGCGATCAGGCCGGCGACAAAATCGGTCCACAAGAATCCCTAACCGTCGCTATGCTCATGGCCTGGTGAAGTTCGGGCTGCGTCCCGCTGCCGGACCGATGTAGCGTGCGCGGGGACGGATCAACCCGCCATGCCGCAATTGTTCGCAGGCATGCGCAATCCATCCGACGGTGCGCGCCATGGCAAACAGCACCAGTTCGTTGCCGGGAGTCAGTCCCAGCGTGTGCACCAGCACCGCGAGCGCGTAGTCGATATTGACGAACTCGCCGGTCGCTTCAGCAATGCGCTCCGGTATCTCCCGGGTGAGCTTCGGCGCCGCGCCGGCGCGCGCCAAGGCCTGCAGCAATGCGTGAGCGCGCGGATCGCCGTGCTTGTAGACGCCATGACCGAAGCCCGCGAAACGCTCGCCGAGCGCAACGCGCTCGCGGATGATGGGCGCCACGTCGCCATCGACAAGCGTCTTCACCAGCTGCGCCGCCAGAACGCCCGCACCGCCGTGTCTTGGGCCTTTTAACGCCACCAGGCCGGCAATGATCGCGTCATAGAGATTCAGTCCGGTTGATGCCGCGCACCGCACCGTAAAAGTCGAGGCGTTCAGCTCATGGTCCGCAAGCAGCACCAGGGCACGGCGGATCAAATCGGCGGCGTGCTTGTGGTCCGGCGCCCATGCCTTGGCGATCTGGAGATGAAGCGGTTGGCCCGACGATGAACGGTTCAGCATGGTTGCGATCACCAGACGCAAAATGCGTCCGCCAACCATCGCGCGCCCCTCCACGGCGCGGGTGAAAGCGCGAGGATCGGCGCTCGCGGCCAGCGCCAGCACGGCAATCGTGCGATCGATCGGTGCGGCATGGCGCGCGGCCTCCGCGACCGCGCGCATTTCGCCGAAGACCAACGGACAATTGTCCTGGGAAAACGGATCGACGCCGGCGACATCCCACAGCAATGTCGCGGCATGTTCGAGCGTATCCCTTTCGGCCAGCTCGATGCAGTTCACGCCGCGGTAAATCGGGCCGTCCTCGGTGATGGTCGCAATCGCCGAATCCATCACCGGCAGGTCGGCGTCGAAACTTCTGAGGCCGCGCGGCTCCGGCGAAGGCGCGCGCCGTTGCTTGAGAAGGCGGACGTCCTCCGCCCGATAGCGATGGCTTCGCGAATCCGACGACGGCTCGGAACGGATCAACCCGCGACTGACATAGGCGTAGAGCGTGGCCGGCGAGATTGCGAGCTCGGCGGAGGCCTCGCGGGCGGAGAGGTAAAGCGCGCCAGATTTTTTCATATTGATTTATATAATCAAGATTGATCAATCTGTCGAGAAGGCCGATCTTTCAGACCGAAGGAGACTGACCATGAATATGCAGCTTTCCAAGACACCGATCGGGCTGGACGGCATCCCCGCCGCCGAGACAGTGCTCAGCCACGTCGATGGCGAGCGCGGCGAACTGGTCATCGCCGGTGAACGCGTCGGCGATCTCGTGCGCAAAACCGGCTTCGAGGGCGTTACCGCGCGGCTCTGGAGCGGCGCAACAGGCCAGCCGGTGGGCGAGGCCGCCGTGCGCGCCGCGTTGGGCGAAGCCCGCCAACGCGCCTTTGCCCGGCTGCCGGACTTGCTGGGAATTACCCGCGGGCTGTCCATCGTTGATGGTTTTCGTGCCGCCATCGCCGGGCTCCGCGCCGAAAACGGATTGCCGCACGAGGCCACCATTGTCGGCGCGTTTCCGGTGCTGGCCGGAGCGCTGGTGCAGCGCGCCAAGGGCCGTGACCCTGTCGCACCCGACCCGACGCTCAGCCACGCCGCCGACACGCTGTCGATGATGCTCAACCGCAAGGCCAGCGCGGCTGAGGTCGCGGCGCTCGACGCCTATTTGGTCACGGTGTGCGATCACGGCATGAATGCATCGACCTTCGCAACGCGCGTCGTGGCCTCGACCCAGGCCGACCTGTTTGCGGCGGTGACAGCGGGATATTGCGCGCTGACCGGACCGCTGCACGGCGGCGCACCGGAGCCGGTGCTGGAAATGCTCGATGCCATCGGCACAAGCGAGCGCATCAAGCCGTGGGTCGACAGCGCGCTGGCGCGCGGCGAGCGGCTGATGGGTTTTGGCCACCGCATCTATCGCGTCCGCGACCCGCGCGCGGACGTGCTGAAGGCCGCAATCGAGCGGCTCGCCGGCGGCGGCACCGAACTTCCGTTCGCGGGCGAAGTCGAGACTTACATCCGCGAGGCGTTGCGGCGGAAGAATCCGGACCGTCCGCTCGACACCAATGTGGAGTTCTTCACGGCGATCCTGCTCGATGCGCTGACGATCCCGCGGCAGGCCTTTACGCCAATCTTCGCGGTTGCCCGGTCCGCGGGATGGACGGCGCACGCCCGCGAGCAGCAGCGGGGCGGCCGGCTGATCCGACCAAGTTCGGCCTATATCGGCCCGATGCCTTAAGTATTAGAGGGCGTAACGGCGAGTTATCATCTGCGGTGTCGTCCCTGCGGAAGCAGGGAGCCTAACCCCTGACGCGTCTTGTTATGGAAAGCGTCGACCACGGCACCCAAGCTGGGCCGCGGCGTATGGGCCCCTGCTTTCGCAGCGGCGACGAGAGGAGAAGCTCAGCTCGCGCCGCGCACGACCGTCTTCAGATAATTATAGGCCTTGATGATTTCGATCAGGCGATCTTCGGTGGAGCGGTCGCCGCCGTTGGCGTCGGGATGGTGTTGCTTCACCAGCGCCTTGTATTTCGCCTTGACGGTCTCGAGCGTCGCATCGGAGCCAAGCCCCATCACCTGCAGCGCCTTGCGCTCGGCGTTGAACACCTTGCGGGTTTCGACCTTGGCCTCGGCATTCGGGCCCGGCCGCCAGCGGCCGCGGCCATTGAGCTCGCTGAACATGGAGAAAGGATCGGAGGCGCCTTCCAGATCCGCTTCGGGGCTGCCCTTGCCCCGCTTGGCGCTGGTATTGGCGCCCATCTTCCAGGTCGGACGATGGCCGGTCAGCGCATCCTTCTGGTAACGCGCGACCGCGTCCGCATTCATGCCCTGGAAGAAATTGTAGGACTGGTTGTATTCGCGGACGTGATTGAGACAGAAGTGCCAGTATTCCTTGTCGTTGGTCCGGCCCTTGGGGGCGCGGTGCGGCCCCTTGTTCTTGCAGTCCGGCCATTCGCACATGGCGGAGGCTTCGCGCGCCTGCGCCTGCTGCTTCGCGTTCAGCTTGTTGGGCTTGATGCGAATGGAGTCGAAGAATTTTGAAGAATCGATCGGCATGGCTGACTATGACTACGCAATGCGAAAAGCTTCAAGACTTGACATTGCAAATACTTCGCTGTCGATCCGGCATTGACGGAGCGCGACCATCGACGTATTGCCGCGTCATGAACACCAGAGACCTTATCACCAACAAGTTGCGCGAAGCTTTCACACCCGAAAGCCTCGACGTCACGGACGAATCACATCTGCATGAGGGCCATGCTGGCCACCGCCCGGGCGGCGAGACGCATTTCAGGGTTTATATTGTATCGCCGGCGTTCCAAGGGAAGAGCCGGATTGAACGTCACCGCATGATTAATTCGGCGCTATCGGCGGAACTCGCAGGTTCCGTGCACGCGCTGGCGATTCATGCGCAGGCGCCTGGGGAAGCGGGCTGAGTTCTCTCATCCTCCCTTGGACGGGCCGGCTCGCCATGGCGCGAAGCAGATGCGGATGGGGTAGGGTGAAGTCGCGGATAGAGCGGCCACCCCACCCCGCATTCACCAGGGAGGGTTAGAAAAAGTCAAAACGCCGTCCCCGCCCGCTTCGGCTTTGTCTCCTCAAGGTCGGCCTCGCGCGGCACCGCCGTGATGCGCAGCGCGGTGATGCGATTGCGCTCGCGGCGCAGCACCCGGAAGCGGAAGCCGTGGAAGGTAAAACTTTGGCCGCGCTCGGGAATCGAGCGGGCCTCGTGGATCACCAGGCCCGCAACCGTGGTCGCCTCCTCATCCGGGAGATGCCAATCCATCGCGCGGTTGAGATCGCGGATCGGTACCGAGCCGTCGACCACCACCGAGCCGTCGGGCTGGGCGCGGACGCCGGCCACCACCACATCGTGCTCGTCGGAAATATCGCCGACGATTTCCTCGAGAATGTCTTCCAGCGTCACCATGCCTTCGACTTCGCCGTATTCGTCGACCACCAGCGCGAAATGAGTCTTGCGGCGACGGAAGGCTTTCAGCTGTTCCGATACGGGACGCATCTCCGGCACGAACCACGGTGGCAGCGCAATGGTGGAGACGTCGATCCGCGAGCTATCGCCTTCGGCGGCGCGAAGAGCGCGCAACAGATCTTTCGCATGCAGCACGCCGACGATGTTTTCGGGCTTGTCGCGCCACAGCGGAATTCGTGTGTATTCGGTAGCCAAGACCTCGCTCACCAGCTCTTCCGGCGGCAAGTCGGCATTGATCATCACCATTTCGGTGCGATGAACCATCACATCGGAGACCTGAAGCTCGCGCAGATCCAACAGCCCGCCGAACATGTCGCGGTCGTGCTTTTCGACACCGCCCTCGTGATGGAGGAGATCGACGGCGCCGCGCAACCGCTCGGTCGGCGACAGGATCGGCTGGTTGGCGCCGATCTTGATACCAAGCGCCTTCATCAGCAGCCGCACAATCGCCTCGATGACGGTGAGCAGCGGTGCCAACAGGTACAGCATCACCTTCATCGGGCGGGCGACCAGCAATGCCACCCGGTCCGGCGCGTTGATGGCGATGGTCTTCGGCAGCACCTCGGCGAAGATCACGACCATCGCCGTCATCACCGCGGTGGCATAGAGCACACCCACCTCGCCGAACCAGGCCGTGAAGATACTGGTCGCCAGCGCCGAGGCGCCGATGTTGGCGATGTTATTGCCGAGCAGCAGTGCGCCAATCAACCGCTCGCGCATGGCGAGTAGACTGGAGACGACGGCGGCTTCGCGATTGCCCTGCTTCGTCAGCCGCAGCATGCTGGCGCGCGAAGCCCCGGTCAGCGCCGTCTCGCTCGCCGCGAAGAACGCGGAGACCAGCAGCAGGAAAATGACAATGGAGAATGCAAGCCAGTCCATCAGATTACAATCACTCCAGAGCTAGGCCGTTCGCGCCAACTTGCGCTGGAGAAAATCGCGAACCTGGGACGGCTCGACATCGGCCGCAATTACGGCGCGACCGACCGCCGCTAACAGGATGAAGGTAAGCCGGCCGCGCTTCACCTTCTTGTCCTGCGCCATCAGCGCCATCAGCGTGTCGGCATCCGCAAGTCCTTCCTGAGCAAATCCGGCGATATCCTGCAAATGGGTCGGCAGACCGACCTCGGCAAGGTGACATCTGACGCGCGCCGCATCGGTTTCGGAGATCATGCCGAGCTCGGCAGAAAATTCCGCCGCCAGCACCATGCCGACGGACACGCCTTCGCCATGGAACAGCCGCTCGGAAAAGCCGGTCGCCGCCTCCAGCGCATGGCCGAAGGTATGACCGAGATTGAGCAATGCGCGCTCGCCGGTCTCGCGCTCGTCGCGCGCCACGACCGCGGCCTTGGCCCGGCAGGAGGTGGCGATGGCGTGTTCCCGCGCCGCGCCGCCCGCGAAAATATCGGCGTGATTGGCCTCGAGCCAGGCGAAGAATGCTTCGTCGCCGAGCACGCCGTATTTAGCGATTTCGGCATAGCCGGCGCGGAACTGGCGCGGCGGCAGTGTATCCAGCACTGCGGTATCCGCGACCACCACAAGCGGCTGGTGAAATGCGCCGAGCAGATTCTTGCCTTGCGGCGAATTGATCCCGGTCTTGCCGCCGACCGAAGAATCGACCTGTGCCAACAGCGAGGTCGGGATCTGCACCAAATCGACGCCGCGTCGCAGAATCGCGGCCGCGAAGCCGGCGAGATCGCCGATCACCCCGCCGCCGAGCGCGACCACCAGATCGTTGCGCTCGATCTTCGCCGATATCAGCGCTTCGCTGACTTGCTCGAGCCCGGCATAGGTTTTCGAAGCTTCGCCTTCGTCGACAATGATGCGCGAGGTGGCAATACCGGCCTGCGACAGCGAGGCTTCGGTTTTTTCCAGCCAATGTTTTGCGACATTGCGGTCGGTGACGATGGCGGTGCGCGCCCCAGGCCGCAACGCAGCCACGCGGGCCCCCAGCGACTGCAGCACATCGCGGCCGATGACGATGTCATAGGCGCGCTCGCCGAGCGCGACGCCGACGGTGATCGGCTCCGAATGTTTCAACGGCGCGGTCATCATGTCGTGCCCACTCGGCCCGGTGTTTCTTTGCCAGCGCCGCCGCACAACAAAGCGTGCAGGCCCTCGATGCACTCATCGACGATTTTTTCGTGTGGCACGTCGCGCGACCAGATCGTCAGATCGGCGTGCTGGTAGACCGGCTCGCGTTCCCTCATCAGCCGCCCGACGGTCGCTGCGGGATCGGCAGTCTGCAGCAACGGGCGGTCGGCCCGGCGCTTCACCCGGCGCATGATGATATCGGCATCGGCCTTGAGCCAAATCGAAACCGCCTTGGCTCGGATGCGGCCTCGGGTCTCCTCGCGCATGAAGGCGCCGCCGCCGGTGGCGAGCACGGCCGGACCGCCGTCGAGCAGCCGCGCGATCACCCGCGCCTCGCCATCCCGGAATTGCGGCTCGCCGTGGACATCAAAAATATCCGGTATCGACATGCCCGCCGCCGCCTCGATCTCGCTATCGGCGTCGAGGAAGGGTAGCCGCAGCCGCGCCGATAACCGCCGACCGATGGTGGATTTGCCGGCACCCATCATGCCCACCAGCACGACGGAACGCGTTCCCAGCGCCGTCATGATTTCGGCTTCCCGGGATGTGCTGGCACTCGCCGGTGTGGCTGTTTCAGGCATCTCGATACTCGATTGCCGCGGTTGCGGCGTTCCGTGTCACCTATACTACCCCCGGCGATACCGTTGCCAGAACTCTTGCAACGGACTAGCGAACATGTTGGTAGTCAGGCCCGATTTTGATGGTTAATTCGCCGCCTGAGGCTTGCTGATGCCCAGCCTGTTCCGCTTTCTGACGGTTGTCGCGATCATCGGCGGCGTCGTCTATGGCGTGATTTTCGCGCTGGCGAATTTCGTTAACCCGAAACCGCGGGAAATGACCGTCACCATCCCGGCCGACAGGTTTCTCAAGAAATAGGGACTAAGGTTGGCGGATGCGTTGCAGCAACATCTCAGATGCCAAACTGATCAACCTGTTCCTCGACATGCTCGCGGCGGAGCAGGGCGCGGGCGACAACACGCTCGGTGCCTATCGCCGCGATCTCACGGATTTTTCCGAATTTATCGCTCCGACCGGCCAGGGCTTTGCCGGCGTCGAGACCCAGGCGCTGCGGGACTACCTCGCCGAGCTTGACGGGCGCGGCTTCAAGTCGTCGAGCGTAGCGCGCCGGTTATCGGCGATGCGGCATTTGTTTCGTTTTCTCCTGAATGAGCGGATTCGCAGCGATGATCCGGCGGCGATCCTGTCCGGTCCGAAGCGCGGCCGGGCCTTGCCGAAAGTGCTGTCAATACCCGACGTCGATCGTCTGCTGGCGCGCGCCAAGGCGCTGACGGCGGACGCGCCGGATGCCTCTGTGCTGCAGCGGCTTCGCGCCATGCGACTCTATTGCCTGCTAGAAGTGCTCTATGCCACCGGCCTGCGGGTGTCGGAATTGGTGGCGCTGCCGCGCTCGGCGGCGCGGCGCGACGTCGGCATGATTGTGGTGCGCGGCAAGGGCAATAACGAACGGCTGGTGCCGCTGAACGAAGCTTCGAGGCAAGCGATGGCCGATTACCTCGCCGCGATCGAAACCCTCAAGCCGGAAAAGAAGAAAAACGTCGCGAACTCGAAATGGCTGTATCCCTCGTTCGGCGAGAGCGGGCATCTGACGCGGCAGCATTTCGCGCGCGAGTTGAAAGAGCTGGCGGCATCAGCCGGCCTGGCGCCGCGGCTGGTCTCTCCGCATGTGCTGCGTCATGCATTCGCGAGCCATCTCTTGCATAACGGCGCCGACCTTCGCATCGTGCAGACGCTGCTCGGCCATACCGATATCTCGACCACGCAAATCTATACCCATGTGGTGGAGGAGCGGTTGAAGAGCCTGGTGCGCGACCTGCATCCGCTGGCGGAAAAGTAGGTGATCGTGGTCCGGGTGAGTGCACCTTGACTTCGGCGGCTTCTCCGCTGAAAGAGCCATTTCCCGCCCGCGACCTTCCCGGCACGCAATCCGCGTTTACACCGGGAATGCGAGCTAAATAATTGACAAAGCGGGCTTTCTTTACGCGAAGCGGAATCCGCTTCGCTTGAAAGCACGTTCCTCCGTATATTGATTTGATGTCGGATCACATGCGCTCTTATCTCGATTTCGAAAAGCCCGTCGCCGAGCTCGAATCCAAGATCGATGAATTGCGCGCGCTGGCGGCTTCCGGCAGCGATATCGCCGACGAGATTTCGCGGATCGAGGACAAGGCAGCGCAGGCACTGAGCGAGCTCTATGCCAACCTGACGCCGTGGCAGAAAACACTGGTCGCTCGCCATCCGCAGCGCCCCCATTTCACCGACTTCATCAGCGCGCTGATCAGCGAATTCACGCCGCTGGCGGGAGATCGCAAGTTCGGCGAGGACGAAGCGCTGATGGGCGGGTTCGGTCGGTTCCGCGGCGAAAGCATCTGCGTGATCGGCCAGGAAAAGGGCGCCACCACCGAATCCCGCATCAAGCACAATTTCGGCATGGCGCGCCCGGAAGGGTATCGCAAGGCGGTCCGGCTGATGGAGATGGCGGATCGGTTTGGCATTCCGGTGTTGTCGATCGTGGATTCCGCCGGTGCCTATCCCGGCATCGGCGCGGAGGAACGCGGTCAAGCCGAAGCGATCGCGCGCTCCACCGACGCCTGCCTGTCGCTCGGGGTGCCCAATGTCGCCATCATCACCGGCGAAGGCATGTCGGGGGGCGCCATCGCGATCACCACCGCAAACCGCGTGCTGATGTTCGAGCATGCGATCTACAGCGTCATTTCGCCGGAAGCCGCGTCCTCGATCCTGTGGCGCGACGGCACCAAGGCGCAGGAAGCCGCGACCAGCATGAAAATCACGGCGCAGGACATGTTGCGCTTTGGGGTGATCGATACGATCCTGAAGGAGCCGGCCGGCGGCGCGCACCGCGACCCCTCGGCGGTGATTGCGACCACCGGCGAGGCCGTCGCGCAAGCCTTTGACGATCTCCGCAATCTCAGCCCCGACATGATTCGCAAGCAGCGGCGGCAGAAATTCCTCGATATCGGCCGGAAAATGGGTTGAGGCCGAATTTTTTGCGGAAAACGGCCGCCAAAACGGCGGCTCCCGACCGTTAACCCTCTGGCCTTTTTCCGGAAAATCCCGCCGTTTCGGCCCCAATTAGGCCCCGACACCGAGATTTAACGTCCGTTGACCATGCCGGGCGCCGGGTCCCGGCGCTCGGTCCGGATCGGCTTGCGAGCCGAAGGGCCAAAGGATAGTATTTTACTCAATGGCTTCAGGGCATGAACGCTAGGTTGGGGTGCGGAAATTGCCCGTCGGGTGGGGAGCTCTGCATTTGATTCATCGTTCGCTGGTTCGCGCGCTCATCACCGCGGTCGCGCTCGGGGCTGGTGCGCTGCTGGCCGGCTGCAACAGCGACGACATTTCGCTTGCCAACAACGCCAAGGCTAATCAGCCCGTCCCGGCAAAGCTGATTGCCGAAATGAACGCCAAGGACATGGACCTGCAATCGCCGATCCTGGTCCGGCTGTTCAAGCAGGAAGCCGAGCTCGAAGTCTGGAAGCAGGATCGCTCCGGCCGTTTCGCGCTGCTCAAGACCTATCCAATCTGCCGTTGGTCGGGAGACCTTGGACCCAAGGTGCGCGAGGGCGACCGCCAGGCCCCGGAAGGTTTTTATTCGATTACGCCGGCGCAGATGAATCCGCAGTCGCTTTATTACCTTTCCTTCAACACCGGCTACCCCAACGCCTATGACAAGGCGCTCGGACATACTGGCTCGCAGCTGATGGTGCATGGCGACTGCTCGTCGCGCGGCTGCTACGCGATGACCGATGAGCAGATCGCGGAAATCTACTCGCTGGGGAGGGAATCCTTCTTTGGCGGCCAGAAATCGTTCCAGCTGCAGGCCTATCCGTTCAAGATGACCCCTTTGAACATGGCCAAGCATCGCAACAACCCGAACATGCCGTTCTGGAAGATGATCAAGGAAGGCTACGATCATTTCGAGCTGACGCGGCAGGAGCCAAAGGTCGATTTCTGCGAGAAGAAATACGTCTTCAACGCGGAAAAGGCACCCGACGCCAAGCGCGATCCGGTGTTCGACGCATCGGCCAAATGCCCGGCTTACGTGATCCCGCAGGAAGTCGCCGACGCGGTGCGCGAGAAGCAGCAGCAGGAACAGGCCGAGACCGCCAAACTGATTTCACGCGGCACGCCGGTCGCCCGCGCCAACCCCGGCATCGACGGTGGTATGAACAAGGTGTTCGCCGCCAAGCTGCCCGACGGCTCTACCGGATTGTCGGAAGGCGGTGAGGGTCAGGGTCTGTCGCTCGCTGCCTTTACCCGCGCGCCCGGCACCATTCCCGCCACCGTCAATCCGCCGCGCGGACCGGTGACATCCCCGCAAGAACCGTTGGTGGCCTCGATGGCGCCGGCTCAAGCTCCCGCGACGCGGGTGGCGTCGGCAGCGCCGCAGTCGGAGGGATTCTTCAGCAGCCTCGCCCGCAGGGTGGGCCTCGGCAGTTCGGCGGACACCACCGCGAGCGCCCAGCCGATCCCGGCGAAGCCGAAAGTGATCGAGGCCAAGCGGAACGAGCCGCCGCGTTCGGAAGGAGCGGCCCCGAAGGCCGTCGCTTCGGCACCGAAGGCTGCGGATACCAAACAGGCCTCCGCCCAGCCGCCGCTGAAACCGTCGGTTTCTGATTCGCCGGCCGCCGCGGCATTTGCAGCGCCTGCGAAAAAAGATGACGTGGTCGCCGGCGCGGCACCGATCGTGCCGGCCAATTCGTTCGAGAGCCGGTTCTCGGCGTTCAAGTAAGCCAGATCACCTTCGATACTCGCCGTCATCCTGGCCGGGCTTGTCCCGGCCATCTACGTCTTGGATGCGTCGAAGAAAGACGTGGATGCCGCGCCATGAGCAGGCATGACGATAGAGGGACTTCCGCTGATAATGACGTCGGCGGTCAGTCAAAGTCTCACGCTCACGCATATTTGCCGTGGCAGTGCTTGAACTTCCTGCCCGAGCCGCAGGGACAATCCTCGTTGCGGCCGACCTTGCCCCAGCTCGCCTGATTCTTGGGGTCGCGGTTAGCGGTGGCGGCGGGCACCAGCGAGGCATTGGCGAACGCCAGCTCGTCCTCGCCGGTGTTCGGATCAAACTTGTGCGCCTCCATGTGCGGCAATACCGGCTGCTGCTCCTCCGGCGGCACGATCTCGACGCGCATCAGTTGCGCGGTGACCGCCTCGCGCAAATGCGCGATCATCGACTCGAACAGGCTGAAGGCTTCCGACTTGTACTCCTGCAGCGGATCGCGCTGGCCGTAGCCGCGCAAGCCGATCACCTGACGCAGATGATCGAGCATGATCAGATGCTCGCGCCAGAGATGATCCAGCGTCTGCAGCAGGATGGTCTTCTCGACGTAGCGCATCACGTCGGGGCCCCACTGCGCCACCTTGGCCGCCATGTGCTCGTCGACGCGCTGCTCGATGCGCGACAGCAATTCCTCGTCGGCGATGCCCTCTTCCTTGGCCCATTCGTCGACCGGCAGGTCGATGTCGAGCACGCGCTTCAATTCTTCCCTGAGACCGGCGACGTCCCACTGCTCGGCATAGGCGTGCTCGGGAACGTGCTTGGTGACGACATCCTCGACGAAGGCGCGTCGCATGTCGGCCACGGTCTCGGCGACGCTTTCGTCCTTCATCAGGTCGACGCGCTGCTCGAAGATCACCTTGCGCTGGTCGTTCTGGACGTTGTCGAACTTCAAGAGATTCTTGCGGATGTCGAAGTTGCGGGCCTCGACCTTCTGCTGCGCCTTCTCCAGCGCCTTGTTGATCCAGGGATGGATGATCGCCTCGCCCTCTTTGAGGCCAAGCCGCGTCAGCATGGTATCGAGCCGGTCGGATCCGAAAATCCGCATCAGATCGTCTTCCAGTGACAGGAAGAATTTCGAGCGTCCGGGATCGCCCTGGCGTCCGGACCGGCCGCGCAACTGGTTGTCGATGCGCCGCGATTCGTGGCGTTCCGAGCCGATGATGTAGAGCCCGCCCGGCCGGTTGACGGTCTTGGCGGGCTTTGCACCCTTGGCGGGCTCGACCTCGATGACATCTTCCGCCTTCAGCACGATCTCGCGGAAGCGTTCGACGTCGGCCTTGATCTGCTCGATCCTGACGGCCTTCTCGGCCTCGTCGGTGATGTCAGCGGTCTCGTGCTGGATGCGCATTTCGAGCGAGCCGCCGAGCTTGATGTCGGTGCCGCGGCCGGCCATGTTGGTCGCAATCGTGATTGCGCCGGGCACGCCGGCTTCGGCGACGATATAGGCTTCCTGTTCATGGAAGCGCGCGTTCAGGACCGCGAACAATTTTGCCGGCTTGCCGGCGCGGGCCGCGGCGTAAAGCTTCTCCATCGCTTTTTCGTTGCCGAAATCGATCTGCTTGTAGCCGTTCTTTTTCAAGTACTCGGCGAGCACTTCGGATTTTTCGATCGAAGCGGTGCCGACCAGCACCGGCTGCAGCCGCGCATTGGCGCGCTCGACCTCAGCCAGGATCGCGGCGTATTTTTCCTTCTGCGTGCGATAGACCTCGTCGTCTTCATCGAGACGCGCCACCGCCACGTTGGTCGGGATTTCCACAACCTCGAGCTTGTAGATGTCGAACAGCTCGTCGGCTTCGGTCGCGGCGGTGCCGGTCATGCCGGCGAGCTTCTCGTACATCCGGAAATAGTTCTGGAACGTGATCGAGGCCAGCGTCTGGTTTTCCGGCTGCACCGGCTGATGCTCCTTGGCTTCCAGCGCCTGATGCAGGCCTTCGGAGTAGCGCCGGCCCGGCATCATGCGGCCGGTGAATTCATCGATGATGATGACCTCGCCGTCGCGGACGATATAATCCTTGTCGCGCTGGAAAAGGGTGTGGGCGCGCAGCGCCTGATTGATGTGGTGGACGACCGAGACGTTCTCGACGTCGTAGAGCGACTCGCCCTTGAGTTGGCCGGCGTCGCGCAGCAGCGTCTCGATCTTTTCCATGCCGGCTTCGGTCAGCGTCACCGTGCGCTGCTTCTCATCGACCTCGTAGTCGGTCTTGTCGAGCTTGGGAAAGAAAGTGTCGATGGTGTTGTAGAAGTCCGAACGGTCGTCGAGCGGTCCGGAGATGATCAGGGGCGTGCGCGCCTCATCGATCAAGATCGAATCGACCTCGTCGACGATGGCGTAGACGTGGCCGCGCTGGACCATGTCCTCCAGCCGGTACTTCATGTTGTCGCGTAGATAGTCGAAGCCGTATTCGTTGTTGGTGCCGTAGGTGATGTCGCGCGTATAGGCTTCCTTGCGCTCGGCGTCGTCGAGCCCGTGCACGATCACCCCGACGCTAAGGCCGAGGAACTTGTAGATCTGACCCATCCATTCGGAGTCGCGCCGGGCCAGGTAATCGTTGACGGTGACAACGTGCACGCCCCTGCCGGACAGCGCGTTGAGGTAGACCGCAAGCGTTGCCACCAGCGTCTTGCCTTCGCCGGTCTTCATCTCGGCGATGTCGCCTTCATGCAGAACGATGCCGCCGACCAACTGCACGTCGAAGTGCCGCTGGCCGAGGGTGCGCTTGGCGGCCTCGCGCACGGTGGCGAAGGCCGGAACCAGAATGTCGTCCAGCGTCTTGCCGTCGGCGAGCTGTTGGCGGAATTCGGCGGTGCGCGCCTTCAGCGCTTCGTCCGACAACTCGGCAAGTTCCGGCTCAAGGGCATTGATGGCGTCGACGCGGGATTGGTATGCCTTGATCCGCCGGTCATTGGCGGAGCCGAAAAACTTGCGGGCGAGCGCGCCGATCATGCCAAATTCCTGTTTCTGCGGTTCGGCATAGCTGCCGTGAAGGGTCGACCCGGTTGCTTATCAACTCATCGTGACGCGTCGCGGCACCGGCCCCGTTCCGGGGAGCATCCGCCAAATGAGTGGGAATCCAGCAATCCAAGGTTCAACGGCCAAAAACGCGAGAAAATGCGCGCTCTAGCCATCGACTTAGATTTGGCAGAGATATGGCCGGGTCAAAGCCTTGTCAACGCGCCGACCTGTCAAGGATTTCATCATTTTGACAGACTTTTCACGTTGCCAAGCTGACATGATTGGGCGAGTGTCCCGCCGCCCCAAACAGCCCATCTTTGAAGGATTTTCCATGACCATTTCGTTCCCGGAAATGAAAACCGGCCTGCGCCTTGGCCTTGCCGCCACCGCCGTGACGGGCTGTCTGGCCGTGGTGCTGCTGGTCGGTCTGCCGTTGCGCGCCCAGGACGCGAACCCGGTGCTCGCCAAAGTCAACGGCTCGGAGATCCGCCAGAGCGACGTCGCGCTTGCCGAGGAGGAACTGGGGCCGAGCCTCGCGCAGATGGACCCCGCGACCAAGAGGGAAAACGTGCTGGCCTTCCTGATCGACATGAAGATCGTGGCCAAGGCCGCCGAAGACAAGAAGATCGAGAATAGCGACGATTTCAAAAAGCGGCTGGCATTCACGCGCAACCGGCTTTTGATGGACAGCCTGCTGGCGAGCGAAGGCAAGGCGGCGACTACCGACGAGGCCATGAAGAAGGTCTATGAGGACGCCGCCAAGCAGATCACCGGCGAGCAGGAAGTTCATGCCCGGCACATCCTGGTCGAAACCGAGGACGAGGCCAAGGCGGTCGCGGAAGAACTCAAGAAGGGCGCGGATTTTGCCGAGCTCGCCAAGAAGAAATCGAAGGATCCCGGCGCGTCCGATGGCGGCGATCTCGGCTTCTTCACCAGGGAGCAGATGGTGCCGGAATTCTCCACTGTCGCCTTCACGCTCGAGCCCGGCAAAATCTCCGATCCGGTGAAGTCGCAGTTCGGCTGGCACATCATCAAGGTCGAGGAAAAGCGCAACCGCAAGGCGCCCGAATTCGAGCAGGTCAAGGGGCAGATCGAGACCTATGTAACGCGCAAGGCGCAAGCGGAATATGTCACCAAGCTGCGCGAAGCCGCCAAGGTTGAGCGCATGGACAAGCCCGAAGAGACGGCAAAGACGCCGGAAGCCGCAAAGCCCGACGCCGCCAAACCGGCCGAGAGCAAGAAGAAGTAGTTCGACTTCGCAATTGAACTTCAGTATTTGACGTCGTGCCCGGCCTCGTGCCGGGCATCCACGTCTTAACGCCTCGTCGACAGGCCGAAGACGTGGATGGCCTTGACACCAGGCGCGAAGACGCGCGGAGCCTGTCATCGGGCGGCGCTTTGCGCGGACCCGTTGGCGCTTTTGCCGGGCCATGACAATCTATTTGCTATGTTGGTTTTCGGATCATCACTCATGTCATCCGCCGTCTCCCCGCTGGCCCCGACCGACGTTCCCGACATGCCCGAGATCTCGGGCGTGAAGCTCGCCACCGCCGCAGCGGGAATCCGCTACAAGGGGCGCACCGACGTGATGCTCGCCGTGATGGACAAGGGGACCGCGGTCGCCGGCGTCTTCACCAGATCGAAGTGCCCGTCGGCGCCGGTCGAATGGTGCCGCGCCAAACTGAAAGGCGACAGATCTTCCAAGGCAGGCTTGGCCCGCGCGCTGGTGGTGAATTCCGGCAACGCCAATGCTTTCACCGGCAAGACCGGCCGACAGGCCACGGCGCTGACGGCGTCGATTGCCGCCAGAGCGGTCGGGTGCAGCTCGGGCGAAGTGTTTCTCGCCTCCACCGGCGTGATCGGCGAACCGCTGGATGCCACCAAATTCAACAGCGTGCTCGGCACGCTGGCGGCGCAAGCAGCACCTGGTGAATGGATGTCCGCGGCAAAAGCGATCATGACCACCGATACCTTTCCGAAGGTCGCGACCGCCAGGATAAAGTTCGGCAAGGCGAAAGTGACGATCAACGGCATGGCCAAGGGCGCCGGCATGATCGCGCCTGACATGGCGACCATGCTGGCGTTCGTGTTCACCGACGCGCCGGTCGCGGCTGGCGCGCTGCAATCGCTGCTCAAGACCAGCGTCGAAGACACTTTCAACGCTGTCACCATCGACGGCGACACCTCGACATCGGATACCTTGCTCGCTTTCGCCACCGGGACAGCTGCCGCCCACGGCGCGCCCAGGATCACCCGGGCCAGCGATCCCCGCCTGAAGCCGTTTGCAAAGGCGTTCCGTGCGGTGCTCGCCGATCTCGCCGAGCAGGTGGCGCGGGATGGCGAAGGCGCGCGCAAGCTGGTCGAAATCATTGTCGAAGGCGCGGTATCGAAAGCATCTGCGCGCAAGATTGCCATGTCGGTAGCCAATTCGCCGCTGGTGAAGACCGCGATCGCCGGCGAGGACGCCAATTGGGGCCGCGTGGTGATGGCGGTCGGCAAGGCCGGCGAGCCCGCCAACCGCGACAGGCTGTCGATCTCGTTCAATGGCATCCGCCTCGCCACGCGTGGCGCGCGCGATCCGTCCTATGACGAAGCGGAAGTCTCCGCGGCGATGAAGAACCCGAAGATCCAGATCAAAATAGCGCTCGGCCTCGGCAGGGGCCGCGACCGCGTGCTGACCTGCGACCTCACCAAGGAATACGTCGCGATCAACGGCGATTACCGGTCGTGAAGGAGACGTCCAGCCAAAATTCCTGGCTGTCATCGTCCACGAAAGCGGACGATCCAGTACGCCGTGCCGTTCGAGATCTAAAGTCAACTCTCTGGACTACTGGATGCCCCGCCTTCGCGGGGCATGACGCGGAAAGTGAGGCGGCTTGAAATGAATCTCATCCTGGTGGTCGCCTGCGCGCTGGTCGACGCCGACAAGCGCGTGCTGATCGCGCAGCGGCCCGAGGGCAAGACGCTTGGGGGCTTGTGGGAATTTCCCGGCGGCAAGGTCGAGCCCGGCGAGCGTCCGGAAGCGACGCTGATCCGCGAACTGCACGAGGAAATCGGCATCACCGTGAGCGAGGCCTGCCTCGCCCCGCTCACCTTCGCCAGCCACGCCTATGATGATTTTCATCTGGTTATGCCGCTCTACATCTGCCGGCGCTGGGACGGCGAGGTGATCGCGCGCGAGGATCAAAAACTCGCCTGGGTCCGCGCCAACAAACTGCGCGACTACCCGATGCCGGCGGCCGACATTCCCCTGATTCCGCATTTGATCGATTTGCTGATGTGAGGTCGCGTTCCTGCGGATGCTGCGCAGCGCGCCGCGCTTGCGGCGTGGTGCGCTGCTGATCCGGGGTCCATGTTGTTTGACTACGAGTGGGTCCCGGCTCTGCGGAGCAGCGGAGAGAACGCTGTACCGCGTTCGGGACACCCGTGTCTCTGATTCGATTTTTCAAACAGCATAGGCATAGGTCCGCATTCTCGCGGCGCGACCCGCCCGAGTTTTACCCTGAACATCCCGCCTTCTGAAATTCAGAGGGCGCAGGGAATGCCGGGCGCTCAATGCGCCCGCAGCCTCGCGTGCAAATGAAAAAGCACACGAGCGTAGTCACCACGGTCACACCGGAACGACCCGGCATTCCCCGCGCAATGGTTTTACGGCTTACTTCGCGCTCTCCCCGGTGACCACGCTTGTTTGACACC
>DASSGM010000105.1:0-24167 GCA_035693465.1 Bradyrhizobium sp.
TCGCAACGAGAACGTCCACGGTTTGCAGTTGTGCAACCGGCGCAGCGGGAGGCTTGTTGTCAGACCCGCTTGCGAGATACGCGGCAATGCCGCCGGCACCGACAGCGATGGTCAGGACGACAATGCGTGCGGTATTCATACGCTTCACTTTCCACATTACGCCGCGACGCTTCCGCCACGGTGATGGGAGTTGACCAGTTATTCGTCAAAGCATGGTTAATGAGGCGTATCTAAATCGCCTTAACGCAGCGTTACCCTGCAGGTCAGTGGATGGCGAAGTGGGTCAGGTCGACCGCCTTGACCCATTCCGTCTCCGGGTAGATCACCAACGCGCCGATCGCGAGCGCGATGCCGTAGGGAATTCCGCTTTCCTTGTCGTGCAGCTTGAGCAGCCAGGCCTGGCCCATCAACGGGTAGGGCAGCGGCCACTGCCGAAACTGGAGCAGCAGCAGCGTCAAGGCGCCGCCGAACAGTGAGGCATAGACCAGATAGCTCAGCAGATGGCCAAAACCGAACCAAAGCGCCGCCGCGGCTGCCACCTTGGCATCTCCGCCGCCGACCCAGCCCATGGCAAAGCAGGCAAAGGCCGCCGTGAGCACGGTCAAGCCCGCGCCGATATGGGAGAGGATGTCGTAAAATCCCAAGCCGTTCAGGAGGGCGAGAGCCAGGAAGCCAGCCACCAGCGCCAGCGATACCCGGTTCGAGATCGTCATGGTGACAAGGTCGCTGGCGGCTGCGAACGCCATCAGGGCCGGAAACAACAGAAGGCGGCCGATGTCGAGGATCATGGGGTTACAGCCGTGCTGCGAGGTCGAGGCGTCCGAAACTACAAACGAGAGATGAACAAGGGGGAAACAGTGCCGCGCATTACCAGACCGCTGCAATTCGGTACGCAAGCGTAAGAACCGCGAGGGTCAGCGCAAAACAGACCGCAGTCACGGGAGCATTGTCCCGGCTGCCGATCTGAAAGCAAGCTTCTCTTGCCTTCGCAAACAAAATAGCCGGTGGTTGCATATTGTACGCCATCTGTGTCCGCCGGAAACGACAAAGGCCCCGGATCACCGAGGCCTCTGCGGTGCTTTCGCGATGCCACTTATTGCAATTTGGTCGAGATGAACTCGAATTTCGTATTGAGGGTGGTGCCGATACCGTTGACGGCAACGATGATCACGACCGAAATACCGGCGGCGATCAGGCCGTATTCGATGGCGGTTGCGCCTGATTCATCCTTCACGAAACGTGCGATAAGGTTCTTCATCGGGTTAAACTCCTGTCCACGTGGCTGGTCGAACTAACGGTAGGTCTTGCCGGCGTTCTCAGCACCGTGACCATGCCGCCAGCCTAAGGTCGGACGATTGCGGCGCAGTTAATTCGACCGCGCAAAAACGCAGGGAACCGGCTATTCTTGCGCACAGTAAATGTCGAATTAAGACATGGCTAAACTGCCATATTGCGGGGAGTACTATTATGGCACCGCGCGACGCACTTTTGGTCGCAGCCCCTCAAGCGCAAAAGGCCCCGGGATCACCGAGGCCTCTGCTGTGCTTTTCGCGATACCGGTTATTGCAACTTGGTCGAGATGTCCTCGAATTTCGTATTGAGGATGGTGCCGATACCGTTGACGGCAACGATGATCACGACCGAAATACCGGCGGCGATCAGGCCGTATTCGATGGCGGTGGCGCCGGATTCATCCTTCACGAAACGCGCGATAAGGTTCTTCATCGGGTTAAACTCCATGTCCACGTGGCTGGTCGAACTAACGTAAGGTCTTGCCGGCGTTCTCAGCACCGCGACCGTGGACGCGACCCTAGGGTCCGACGATTGCGGCGCGGTTAATTCGATTGCGCAAAAACGCATGGAACCGGCTATTCTTGCGCACAGTAAATGTCGAATTAAGACGTTGGCTAAACTGCCATATTGCGGGGGGAGTGCTGATTCCGCCGCTGCGCCAGCGACTTCTGGATTCACAGCTCCTTAAGCGCGAGCGGCTACCCATGAGGTCTCCTGATCAGATGAGGCCGCATGCCCACCCTGCCCCTGGAAGTCATAGAACTGGTCGGCCGAACGATCGTGAAACTGCTGCCAGTCACGATCGTGCTGGCTCTGCTCTTCTCCGTGCTCACCCATTTCTGGGCGTGCAATCCGGGCAAGCCCTGGTGGCGCAAGCGCGAGCTTGTCACCGACATCTGTTACTGGTTTTTCGTGCCGGTATTTGCCCGCGTCTTCCGTATCGGGCTGATGGTGATCGGCGCCAGCGTCATTTTCAATGTTCGCGACGCTGACGAGCTGGTCGCCTTTTATGAGAACGGACATGGTCCGTTATCAGAGCTTCCGCTTTGGATGCAGGCGGTGCTGTTCGTGGTCGCATCGGATTTCATGCTGTATTGGCTGCACCGCATGTTTCACGGAGGCGGATTCTGGAAATATCACGCCATCCATCACTCCTCGCAGGATCTGGAGTGGATTTCGGCGGCGCGCTTCCACCCGGTGAACCTGTTCCTGGGAGCTATAATGGTCGATGTCATCCTGCTGGTCGCGGGTATCTCCCCCAACATCATGCTCTGGGTCGGACCCTTCACCACCTTCCATTCGGCCTTCGTTCACGCCAATCTGAACTGGGCGCTTGGTCCATTCAAATACGCATTGGCTACACCGGTCTTCCACCGCTGGCATCACACCTCTCTTGAAGAGGGCGGCAATACCAACTTCGCGGCGACATTTCCGATTTGGGATGTCCTGTTTGGAACCTTCCGGATGCCGGAAAATAAGCTGCCCGGCGATTACGGCGTGACCGATCAGACGATCCCCTCCGAGATTGGCGGACAATTGGCGTATCCGTTTCGGCAGTAGGGTGATGGTTCAGAACCTCTCTTCATGAGCGTAACCGTCGAAACCATCAATCAGGAGAAGGCGCTCGGTCTTGGCCGGATTCCGGCCTGGTTCTGGCTGGGCGCCGGAGTGTACCTGCTGCAGTTGGTCAACGGGAGCAACCTTCTCCGGGATTCCGATACGTATTGGCATATCGCCGCGGGGAAATGGATCATCGCTCATCACGCCGTTCCGAGGGTCGATATCTATTCCTTCACGAAAGCAGGGGAGCCGTGGATTTCAACGTCGTGGCTCGCGCAAGTGCTGTATGGCGAAGCTTTCGAGCTAGCGGGCTGGGCCGGGCCGATCGTGCTCGCTGCAACATGCATCGCGGCAACAATCGCGCTCCTCGCGTTCATTCTCAGCCGTCGCATCCCCTGGACGTACGCGGTTGTCGTTGCGCTGGCCGCCCTGACTCTGTCGATACATCATCTGTTTGCGCGTCCACATGTGCTTGCGCTGCCCGTGATGGTTGCCTGGGTGTACGGACTTGTATCGGCGAGCGAGAGCCGAGAAGCGCCATCCTTCCGGCTGTTGCCGTTAATGGCCCTTTGGGCAAACCTTCATGGAGGGTTCGTATTCGGGCTGGCGCTGCTTGCACCATTCGCACTTGACGCTTTGTGGAATCAGGAGGGCTCGCGACGAACGTCATTGGCTCTACGATGGATCGCCTTTGGCGTCTGCGCATTGGCCGCATCTTGTGTAACCCCTTACGGATGGGAATCAATCCTTGCGGCGCGCAAGATTCTCGATCTGGGAGAGTTGCTGCATCTTATTTATGAATGGATGCCGGCGGACTTCAGCCGCTTCGGCCCGTTCCAGGCATGCCTATTCGCGTTGATAGCCGGCGCGCTTTACTGCGGTGTGAAGCTCTCGCCGCCGCGAATTGTTTTGGTGCTGATCCTGTTTCACATGGCCCTTTCACATGTTCGAAATACCGAGATCTTCGCTTTGCTGATGCCCCTTGTTGTGCTCTCGCCGCTGTCGTCGCAATTCGGGCTGCACGGGGCTCGGTCGGTCAAGAAGACCTTTCCGTTGGCTTCAGCCGCGTCGCTGGTCGCCATGCTTGGGATCTCGACATGGGCGTTCACGGCCAATCACAAGTTTTCGCCCACGGCAATCCAGTCACCGGCAGCCGCGGTGGACGTGCTGAAAGACCGAAACGCAAGGCGTGTCCTCAATGATCTTCCCTTCGCGGGCTATCTGATCTCACGAGAGCTGCCTGTGTTCGTCGACGGGCGGGCCGAATTGTACGGCGAAAGCTTCGAAATGGCGTATTACCGCGCACTTCAGCTCCAAGACATCAATCTGTTCCTCGATATCCTCAAAACCTACGAGATCGATGCCGTGTTGTTGACACCCTCGACGCCGGCGGCAGGTCTGCTTGATCATCTTGACGGTTGGCAGCGGGTCTATTCAGACGAGACCGCCGTGCTGCATATTCGCACCGCCCATTGACGCCGCAGCGATCCCCTCTGAGCGACGAAATGCAGCCGGCTCGTCCTTCGCCGATGTCGCTTTGCCGGAGCCAGGCGGTGGCAATCCCTAATCCGGATTGCGCCTGAGCGGATGCGACGAGGGGCAGCCGGTGGCCAGCTTTCCCGGTTCCGTTTGCAGTTCGTTCATTAATTGACGTCAGATTTGCCCCGTCGGGCGCCGGCTCGGCTGCGTATCGCTTTAGCCGGCTTGTCAACGCCCCGGGGTATAGTATGTGGTTCAGTTCCCTGCGTATTCGCGTGCGCGCGTGTTTCGAATTTCGCCCATTGGCGATTGCAATTCTGATGTGGCCGGTAGCTGCTTTTGCCGAGCCATCTGGTGACATGATCACCGTCAATGTCGATCAGGCAAAGCTCATCAGATTGCCCACTCGCGTCGCGACCATCGTTGTCGGAAACCCTTTGATTGCAGACGTTACACTGCAAACGGGTGGAGTGATTGTCGTGACAGGCAAGGGTTACGGCGCGACCAATCTCATTGCGATGGACCGTGGTGGCGAGATCCTGGTGGACCGCGTCATTCAGGTCGAAGGGCCAACCGACCAGCTTGTCACGGTGTATCGCGGCGTTGAACGCGAGTCGTATAGCTGTCTGCCGATTTGCCAGCGGCGGATCACGCTTGGCGACGGCGAGCACTATTTCAAATCGACGATGGATCAGGCCGGCTCCCTCAGCGGCCAGGCCGGCGGGGCGGCCGCTAGATCGAATTAGCTCCGCGGCAAGCGGAAGCTCGTGGGAGGTGTCGAACTCGCCCCACGCGGTTTGTCAGCGCCGGTGCGAATCGAGCCGGCACGCGGTAGCCGCATCGCCAATTGGTTAAGATAGAGTTAACGGAACGAGCCAGTGCGCCAACCGACGCCTCAATCGACAGCATGGCGGCCACCGGCTTCTTCAAATACAGGTAAGCCACCGAGCGGTGAGAGACGATCGGGTGGCGCCGTTCGCACAAACAAAAAGGCCGCACAGTCGCGCGGCCCTTTCTTTTATTCAGGCGGGATATCTCGGCGCAACCGAGGGAAAATCCTTTAGCCGGCGGCGCGCAGATTATCGGCCGAAGACTTGCCAGAGCGGCGATCGGCTACGATCTCGTAGCTGATCTTCTGGCCTTCACGCAGCGTTCCAAGGCCGGCGCGCTCTACGGCGCTGATGTGCACGAACACGTCGTTGCCACCGTCATCCGGTTGAATAAAGCCGAAGCCCTTGGTCGCGTTAAACCACTTCACGGTTCCCATGCTCACGGGGGTAGTCCCTTCTCAAGATAGATATAGTCGAAGCCCACTTTCGATGGGCTGGTGAGATCGAATTTTTGGAAGGGTCGTCAGCGTCTAAACCGGCTGTACCGGTGGATAGCTAATGTCGTCCGGCCGAAAATCGATTGCTCCATAGTATGCGAAGCCAGCCCCCAAAACAATCCTGAGGTGCGCGATTTTTTGATCGGCCCGCGCTCCGATATCGGCGCGCGATGCGCGATTTTAGCGGCAATGTCGCGAACTACACTTACCTGCGGCGGAACTGGCCGCGCGGCGGCGCGCCCCGCGAGGCTCCGCCGCCGCTGCCGGGACGCTCGTCCTTGTGACGGAAGATAAGCCGGCCTTTTTCAAGATCATAGGGTGACATCTCGATCGTCACCCGATCGCCTGCCAGCGTCTTGATGCGGTTCTTCTTCATCTTGCCGGCGGTGTAGGCCACGATCTCGTGTCCGGCATCGAGTTGCACGCGATAACGTGCGTCGGGGAGGATTTCGGTGACCAGTCCTTCGAACTGGATCAGCTCTTCTTTGGCCATGGTCTTCTCCAGATCGGTCGATTGGCTAGCGTGGTCGTTGGGTACGGTTGGGTCGAGCATTGGGACGGCTTTCGCGATGCAAAAAGGCAACGCCCTGCATCCCGTTAGCCTTGCCGCCGCCTTGCGACGACGGACGTAACGGCTCCTGCCGGTGGGTCTCGTGTCGGTTGGCTTGCGCAGCGCCATTATTACCACCACCACGGCGGTGGCGGCGAGGCCCTTGCGCCCCAAGTCCGGCCTCATTGGCCCTGACCGCGTGCTGGCGCGGTGCCGAACGTCCGCCTCGATGCGGCGAAGGCGCGGGGGCGGTGTCGCGATGGCCTGGGGTGCGGCGGTCTTCCCGCGGCAACGCAATGCGAATCAGTTTTTCGATGTCGCGCAGATAAGCCATTTCCTCGCCGCCCGCGATCAGCGAGATGGCAACGCCGTCCGCGCCGGCGCGCGCGGTGCGACCGATGCGATGGACATATGTCTCCGGCACGTTGGGAAGATCGAAATTCACCACGTGGCTGATGCCATCGACGTCGATGCCGCGGGCGGCAATGTCGGTGGCGACCAGCGTGCGGATCTCGCCGGAGCGGAATGCCGCCAGCACACGCTCGCGATTGTTCTGCGATTTGTTGCCGTGAATGGCGTCCGCGGCGATGCCGGCCCTCGCGAGGCCCTTCACAACCTTGTCCGCGCCATGCTTGGTCCGGGTAAAGATCAGCGCGCGGTCGATCGGCTCCTGCTTCAAAAGCTGCGCCAGGAAGGCGGGCTTGGCCGAGTGATCGACCTGGATGATGCGCTGGGTGATGCGCTCGACGGTCGAGGCGACCGGCGTCACCGCGACACGCGCCGGATCGCGCAGCATCTGATCGGCGAGTTCGGCGATATCCTTTGGCATCGTCGCCGAAAAGAACAGCGTCTGCCGCTTGATCGGCAATTTGGCGACGATCTTTCTGATGTCATTGATGAAGCCCATGTCCAGCATGCGGTCAGCCTCATCAAGCACGAGAAACTCGACTTGTCCGAGCTTCAAGCCGTTGCTTTGCACGAGATCGAGCAGGCGGCCCGGCGTCGCGACCATGACTTCGACCCCCTGCAGGACCGAGCGGACCTGACGTCCCATCGGGACGCCGCCGATTGCCAGCGCTGAAGTGAGGCGGATGTGACGGCCATAGGTGTTAAAACTCTCGAGAATCTGTCCCGACAATTCGCGCGTGGGGCTGAGCACAAGCACGCGGCAGGATTTGGGCTGCGGCTTGAGGCGATGCTCCAGAATGCGGTGAAGGATGGGAAGCGCGAAGGCTGCGGTCTTGCCGGTGCCGGTCTGGGCGATGCCGACGACGTCACGGCCGACAAGTGCAAGGGGAATGGTTTGAGCCTGGATGGGTGTGGGCGTGAGATAATTCTCTTCTTTGAGCGCACGCGAAATGGGATCGGCGAGGCCGAAATCCTGAAAGGAGGTCAAAAGGTGGGTTCTTTCCATTACAAAAGGCAGGCGCCGGGCGAGGTCAGCCAGGAGCGCGCGAGGGGTGCCAGAGACACCCGCGTGCTTGGGGCGTCGGTTTTGGTTAGCTGAAGGGGCAAGCCAGAAACCGTTGGACGGGCTCCGAACACGCGGCTCGCAGTGACCCGGTGATTCCCTGGGTCGTAGCGGTCATATGGAACATGAACACGGCGCTTTCAAGGTAAATCCCGCAACGGGACCTTTGGCGATTGGATGAGATGGGGCGGCGAGCCCGGAGTTTGGGTCCAATCGGGAATTTCACATGCTGCACTGCAAAGCTTTCAATGCCATAAAATTAGACAAGCTGCCATATTTGCCTATGAAGTAATCAATTTGCCGATTAAGCATACATTTTTCTGGTCTAAAAGTTAGGCAACAGCCCCGAAGTTCCCGTGCAAAATGACGAATTATGTAACTAAATCAGATAGATACCTTGCTTGATGGCCATGGCATGGTTCTTGCGATTCCGTTAACGCAGGCGGCCGTGGGGCCGTTCGCAGCGTTTTCACGTCTGCGTCAGGGAGATCACACCTCATGCTTACTCAATTGACTGACGATACAGCGACGCCTCTCAGCCGCCGTCGCTGGTTGGCGGCGACCGCCGGGCTGGTTCTGGGCTTGGCCGCGTTTACGACCGCAAAGGCCGCCGACGACACCATCAAGGTCGGCGTTCTTCATTCGCTCTCCGGCACCATGGCGATCAGCGAGACCACGCTCAAGGACACCGTTCTCTTCCTGATCGATGAGCAGAACAAGAAGGGCGGCGTTCTCGGCAAGAAACTCGAGGCCGTGGTTGTCGACCCCGCCTCCAACTGGCCGCTGTTCGCGGAAAAAGCCCGTGAGTTGATCACCAAGGACAAGGTGTCCGTGGTGTTTGGCTGCTGGACCTCGGTGTCGCGTAAATCCGTGCTGCCGGTGTTCAAGGAGCTGAACTCGATCCTGTTCTATCCGGTGCAATACGAGGGCGAGGAGAGCGAGCGCAACGTGTTCTACACCGGAGCGGCGCCGAATCAGCAGGCGATACCTGCCGTCGATTATCTGATGAAGGACGAAAAGGTGAAGCGTTGGGTGCTGGCCGGCACCGACTACGTTTATCCGCGCACCACCAACAAGATCCTCGAAGCCTACTTGAAGTCCAAAGGCGTCAAGCCGGAAGACATCATGATCAATTACACGCCGTTCGGTCATAGCGACTGGCAGACGATCGTGGCCGACATCAAGAAGTTCGGCTCGACCGGCAAGAAGACGGCGGTGGTTTCGACCATCAACGGCGATGCCAACGTTCCGTTCTACAAGGAGCTCGGCAACCAGGGCATCAAGGCGACCGATATTCCGGTGGTCGCGTTCTCGGTCGGCGAGGAAGAGCTCGCCGGGATCGATACCAAACCGCTCGTCGGCCACCTTGCGGCCTGGAACTATTTCCAGTCGATCAAGACGCCCGAGAACGACAAGTTCATCAAGGCGTGGCAGGCCTACACCAAGAACCCGAAGCGCGTGACCAACGATCCGATGGAAGCGCACGTCATCGGCTTTGACATGTGGGTCAAGGCGGTCGAGAAGGCAAAGTCGGTTGACGCCGACAAGGTGATCGACGCCTTGCCCGGCATCGAAGCCAAGAACTTGACCGGCGGCACCTCAAAAATGCTTCCGAACCATCACATCACCAAGCCGGTCTTCATTGGCGAAATCAAAGCCAACGGCCAGTTCGACGTGGTGTGGAAGACTCCGGGCCTGGTCGCCGGCGATGCATGGTCGAAGGAGCTTGAAGGCTCCAAGGACCTGATCGGCGATTGGGTCGGCAAGAAGTGCGGTAACTACAACACCAAGACCAACAAGTGCGGCGGTCAGGGCTCCTGAGTAATTCATGAGTCCGAACAAACCAGGGAAGGCGGCGACATCCGCCGCCTTCCATTCGCCTCCTGCCGGGGTCGTCCAGTGCTTACCAACGTTTTTAGAAACTTTCGTGCGCTGCCATTCGCCATCTTGCTGATTTTTGCGACCGCACTGCCGGTTATGGCGGGGCCGTTCGAAGATGCGGTCGCAAAATTCGCCAATGACGAGTTTTCCGATACCGAAGAAGCCATCGGCGTGATCGCCACCAGCGGCAATCCGCTTGCCTTCCCGATCATCAGCGCGCTCCAGGACGGCCGGTTGATGGCCGATCCCGACACCAAGAAAGCTTATGTCACGCAACTTGACGGCAAGATGATTGACGCCGCGACCGGCGCGCCGGTCGCCAGCATTCCCGACAATGCCGCCGCCGTCCGCCTCAACAACCGCCTGCGCCGCACCGTCGAGGCTGCACTGGGCGGCTTGACGCTGCTGTCGCCCGACCCCGCCAAACGAATCCAGGCCGCGCAGTCAGTTTTCAAGACCCACGACGAGACCATGCTGCCGGTGATCGACGACGCGCTGCAGAAGGAGACCAACAAGGGCGCCAGGCTGGCATTCAACGAAGCGCGCGCGGCGATCCTGTTGTTCAAACAAGACGCCACCGATGCCGAAAAGCTTGAGGCCATCGCCACCATCAAGGCGCGTGGCGATCAGGAAGCCCTGGCGCTGTTGAGCGGGTTGGCCGGAGACCAGCCGCCCGCGATCGCGCGCGCCGCCGCCAATGCGACCTCGGCGATCCAGAGTAACCTCGCGATGTGGTCGGCCGTGCAGAATGCCTGGTACGGCCTTTCGCTCGGCTCGGTGCTGCTGCTGGCCGCGATCGGTCTTGCCATCACTTTCGGGGTGATGGGCGTGATCAACATGGCCCATGGCGAGATGGTCATGATCGGGGCCTATGTCACGTTCGTGGTGCAGGAAATCATCCGCACCGGTTATCCCGGGCTGTTCGACTATTCGCTCCTGATGGCCGTGCCGCTGGCCTTTGTCGTTGCCGGCGGGATCGGTATCCTGATCGAGCGCAGCATCATCCGCTTCCTCTACGGCCGCCCGCTGGAAACGCTGCTGGCGACATGGGGTCTGTCGCTGGTGCTGCAGCAGGCCGTGCGCACCATGTTCGGTCCCACCAACCGCGAGGTCGGTAATCCCTCCTGGATGAGCGGCGCGTTCGACATTGGACAGATCACGATCACATACAACCGGTTGTGGATCCTTTGCTTCACCCTGGCGGTATTCGCGATCCTGCTGGTCATGCTGCGCTATACCAGCCTCGGGCTGGAGATGCGGGCGGTGACGCAAAACCGCAGGATGGCGGCGACGATGGGGATCGGGACCTCGCGCGTCGATGCGCTGACCTTCGGTCTGGGCTCCGGTATCGCCGGCATTGCCGGCGTGGCGCTGTCGCAAATCGACAATGTCAGCCCCAACCTCGGCCAGAGCTATATCATCGACTCCTTCATGGTGGTGGTCTTCGGTGGCGTTGGCAATTTATGGGGCACGCTGGTCGGCGCCTTCACGCTCGGCATCGCCAACAAATTCCTGGAGCCGATCGCCGGCGCGGTGCTGGGCAAGATTGCCATTCTGGTTCTCATCATTCTGTTCATTCAGAAACGCCCGCGTGGCCTGTTCGCGCTCAGGGGGCGGGCGGTGGAAGCATGATGCGGCACGTGCTCACGCGATCGCTGGATCGCAGCGCGACCGTATTTCTGATCGTGGTTGCCGCGATCGGCGCGCTGATCCCGCTGTCGAATCTGCTGTTGCCGGCCGGCTCGGCATTCCAGGTGCCGACCTATCTGGTGGCGCTGTTCGGAAAATATGCCTGCTACGCCATTCTGGCGCTCGCGATCGATCTGATCTGGGGCTATTGCGGCATTCTCTCGCTCGGTCATGGCGCATTCTTCGCGCTCGGCGGCTATGCGATGGGCATGTACCTGATGCGCCAGATCGGCAGCCGCGGCGTCTACGGCAATCCGGTGTTGCCAGACTTCATGGTGTTCCTGAACTATCCGAGGCTGCCATGGTACTGGAACGGCTTCGACATGTTCTGGTTCGCGGCCCTGATGGTCGTTCTGGTCCCTGGCCTGCTGGCCTTCTGCTTCGGCTGGCTGGCGTTTCGCTCCCGCGTCACCGGCGTCTATCTCTCGATCATCACGCAAGCGATGACCTATGCGTTGCTGCTGGGCTTCTTCCGCAACGATTTCGGCTTCGGCGGCAACAACGGGCTCACCGATTTCAAGGATATTTTGGGGTTTAACGTGCAGGCCGACGGCACGCGTGCGGCGCTGTTCGCGCTCAGCTGCGTGGCGCTGATCATCGGATTCCTGATCTGCCGGGCGGTCGTGACATCGAAGCTTGGCAAGGTGCTGATCGCGATCCGCGACGCCGAATCCCGTACGCGATTTCTCGGCTACCGCGTCGAATCCTACAAGCTGTTCGTGTTCACGCTGTCGGCTTGCATGGCCGGTGTCGCCGGCGCGCTCTATGTGCCGCAGGTCGGCATCATCAACCCTTCTGAATTTGCGCCGGGCAATTCGATCGAGGCCGTCATCTGGGTTGCGGTCGGTGGCCGCGGCACGCTGATCGGCGCGGCGCTCGGCGCCGTCGTCGTCAATTACGCAAAGACCTATTTTACCTCCGGTCCGCTGGCGCCGTACTGGCTGTTCATGCTGGGCGCGCTGTTTATCCTTGTGACGCTGCTATTGCCGCGAGGAATTGTCGGCACTTTCAACGTCTGGTGGGAGCCGTGGAAGGCGCAGCGCACCCCCGCCAGTGCCGCGAGTGCCGCGCGCGAAGATGGCGTCAGCGAACCTGATATGGCGGAGTAGGCCGATGAACGTCATGGATGCCCGTGCCACTTCCGCGCTGCTCTATCTCGACGGCGTGCACGTCTCGTTCGATGGCTTTCACGCCATCAACAATCTGTCGCTGACGCTCGCTCCCGGCGAAATGCGCGCGGTCATCGGCCCGAACGGCGCCGGCAAGACCACGATGATGGACATCATCACCGGCAAGACCAAGCCGGATCAAGGCGAGGTGTTGTTCGACGGCGTCACCGACCTGACCCGGCTCGACGAAACCAGGATCGCCGAACTCGGGATCGGCCGGAAATTCCAGAAGCCCACGGTGTTCGAGAGCCAGACCATCGAGGACAATCTGCTGCTGGCGTTGAATGTCGATCATCGCGTCAGGGGCACGCTGTTCTGGCGCGAAAGCAAAGCCGAAACCGAACGCATCGAGCGGGTGCTGGAAACCATTCGACTGACCGACGCGCGTGACCGGCTGGCGGGAAGCCTGTCGCACGGCCAGAAGCAATGGCTCGAGATCGGCATGCTGCTGGCGCAGGATCCGAAATTGCTGCTGGTCGACGAGCCGGTCGCCGGCATGACCGACGTCGAGACCCATCAGACCGCCGAACTGCTGAAGGAAATCAATCGCGAGAAAACGGTCATGGTCGTCGAACACGACATGACCTTCGTCCGCCAGCTCGGCGTCAAGGTGACATGCCTGCACGAAGGTTCGGTGCTGGCCGAAGGAACCATCGATCAGGTTTCGTCGAATGAGCGGGTGATCGAAGTGTATCTGGGACGGTAGGCGATGCTGAAGGTCGAAAATATCAGCCTCTATTACGGCGCCGCGCAGGCGCTTCGCGGCGTGTCGCTCTCGGCCGAACCGGGCAAGGTGACGTGCGTGCTCGGGCGCAACGGCGTCGGCAAGACCAGTCTGTTGCGTGCGATGGTCGGCCAATATCCGATCGCCAGCGGCTCGATCACATTCGATGGCGCCGACATATCGGGCCTCAGGCCCTATGAGCGGGCGAGGCGCGGCATCGGTCTCGTGCCGCAGGGCCGCGAGATTTTCCCCCTGCTGACGGTGGAGGAAAATCTCATGACCGGTTTTGGACCGTTGAAGCGCGAGGACCGCAATATTCCGGACGATGTATTCGCGTTGTTTCCGGTGCTGCAATCGATGCTCGGTCGCCGCGGCGGCGATCTGTCCGGCGGCCAACAACAGCAACTTGCCATCGGGCGTGCGCTGGTGATGCGGCCAAAATTGCTGCTGCTCGACGAGCCGACCGAGGGTATTCAACCATCAATTATCAAGGACATCGGGCGCGCGATCTCGTATCTTCGTAATCTCGGCAACATCGCGATCGTGCTCGTTGAACAATATCTCGATTTTGCCTGCGAGCTCGGGGACAATTTTGCCGTCATGGACCGGGGTGCGGTGAAATATGCCTGCGATCGCAGCCATCTCGATCCCGGCGAAATCAGTCGCCAGATGGCGCTATAGAGTTTTGTGACGCGACCGGCAACCGGTCGCACTTCCGGGGGGAAAGAGGATGCGGACTGATACCAGCAGCGCCGCTTCGGTGATTTTTGCAGCCAACCGCGCCCGGGGTTCGGTGAAGTTCGACGTGCATCTCCTCGAGGGCGTCACTTGCCGCCGCCATTTGCATGAATCCGGCTCGCTGCGCGTCCGCTTCCCATCACCGGAGGCGGAGGGCCTGTCGGCGGTCTTTGTGAACACCGCCGGTGGCGTCGCCGGCGGCGATCGTTTCGACATCGACATCGCGGCCGGCGAAGGATCACGCCTCGCGGTGACGACGGCCGCCGCGGAAAAAGTCTACCGGACCGATGGGCCGGCCGCCGAGCTCAATATTGCCTTGACGGCGGCGGCAGGCTCGCACCTCGCCTGGCTGCCGCAAGAGACCATTTTGTTCGACCGGGCGCGTATCTCGCGCCGGATCGATATCGATCTCGCCGGAGCCGCCTCGCTGCTACTCTGCGAGATCGTGGTGTTCGGTCGCTCCGCGATGGGTGAGCGAATGCTGCATGGCGAATTTGTCGACCGCTGGCGAATGCGGCGCGGCGGCCGGCTGGTGTTCGCCGAAACCGTGCGGCTCGACGGCGCTATCAGCGAGAAGCTCGCCAGCTCGGCGATTGCAAAGGGCGGCGTGGCCGTCGGCACCGCGTTGATCGTGCCGGGCGACGAAGCGCTGGCCGCACGCATTCGCGAGCTGTCCGAATCCTTCGGTGGCGAGGTCGGTATCTCTGCCTGGAATGGGTTTGCAATGGCGCGCTTCTGTGCCCAAGATGCGGCCAGGCTTCGCGCCGACATGATCGCGGTGCTCGGCCGCGCCTCCGGCTCGGCGCTGCCGCGGCTGTGGCTCAACTAGGTCGGCTGGAATTAGCAGAGTGCTCGGATGAATCTGTCTCCCCGCGAAAAGGACAAGCTTCTGATTTCGATGGCGGCGATGGTGGCGCGACGGCGGCTGGAGCGCGGCGTCAAGCTCAACCATCCCGAAGCCGTCGCCATCATCTCCGATTTCATCGTCGAGGGCGCGCGTGACGGCCGTACCGTGGCCGATCTGATGCAGGCCGGCGCCCAAGTGCTGACCCGCGCGCAGGTGATGCCGGGGATTGCTGAAATGATCCACGACATCCAGGTGGAAGCGACGTTTCCCGACGGTACCAAGCTTGTCACCGTGCATGAGCCGATCAGGTGAGGTTGTTATTCCGGGACGGCGCTGAGCGCCGGACCCGGAATCCAGAGGTTATAATTTCGAGATTCCGGGTTCGCGTTTTTCAACGCGCCCCGGAATGACGGAGGAGGCCCCATGATCCCCGGCGAACTATTCATCAAGGACGGCGAGATCGAGCTCAATGCCGGCCGCAAGACCGTGAAGTTGACGGTTGCCAACTCGGGCGATCGTCCGATCCAGGTCGGCTCGCATTATCATTTCTTCGAGACCAATCCGGCGTTGAAGTTCGACCGGAAAAAAGCCCGCGGCATGCGGCTCGACATCGCGGCCGGCACCGCGGTGCGGTTCGAGCCGGGGCAGACACGGGACGTGCAGCTCGTGGCGCTGGCCGGCAAGCGCGTGGTCTATGGCTTTCGAGGCGAGATCCAGGGAAAGCTGTGAAGCGATGCTCGAAGGCTTGCGCCTTGTCTCCGAAGCTGCCGATTTCGCGGCGCGCCGTCACTGCGCGCAGCAACGCAAGGGGCACGGCCATGAGCCTTATGTCAATCATCTCGCCGAGGTGGCGAACCTGCTTTCGATGGCGACCAATGGGACCGATGCCGAACTCGTGGCGGCCGGATGGTTGCACGATACCATCGAAGACACGGCAACGACTCACGAGCAGCTGGTGCAACAATTCGGCGAGCGTGTCGCGGCACTCGTGGTCGAGGTGACCGACGACATGAGCTTGCCGAAGCAGGAGCGCCGCCAGAAACAGATTGTCGACGCACCACGGAAATCGCCGGGAGCGAAACTAATCAAGATCGCCGACAAGATCAGCAACATCAGCGCACGCATCCTGCCCCAGCCGAACCAGGCTGAGCGCGATGATCTGATCGACTATGTCGCTTGGGCCGAGAAGGTCGTCGCGGGATGCCGGGGCGCCAATGCCGTGCTCGATCGAACGTTCGACGAAACGGTGAAGCTAGCAAGGAGCACGCTTTGAGTACCAAGATCAAACGTTCCATCTATGCCGACATGTTCGGTCCCACCACCGGCGATCGGGTGCGGCTCGCTGATACCGATCTCATGATCGAGGTCGAAAAGGACTTTACCGTCTACGGCGAGGAGGTGAAATTCGGCGGCGGCAAGGTGATCCGCGACGGCATGGGCCAGTCCCAGGTCACCAACAAGCAAGGCGCGGCCGATACCGTCATCACCAACGCGTTGATCGTCGATCATTGGGGGATCGTGAAGGCCGATGTCGCGATCAAGGAAGGCCACATCAGCGCCATCGGCAAGGCCGGCAATCCGGATATCCAGCCCGGCGTCACCATCGTGATCGGTCCCGGCACCGACGTGATTGCAGGCGAGGGCAAAATCCTCACCGCAGGCGGATTCGACAGCCACATTCATTTCATCTGCCCGCAGCAGATCGAGCACGCGCTGATGTCCGGCGTCACCTCGATGCTCGGCGGCGGCACCGGCCCCTCGCATGGCACTTTCGCGACGACCTGCACGCCCGGACCCTGGCACATGGCACGGATGATCCAGTCATTCGATGCGTTTCCAGTCAATCTCGGCATTTCCGGCAAGGGCAACACCTCGCGTCCGGCGTCGCTGGTAGAGATGATCAATGCCGGAGCCTGTGCGCTGAAGCTGCACGAGGACTGGGGCACGACGCCGGCGGCAATCGACAATTGCCTTTCGGTTGCCGACGATCACGACATCCAGGTGATGATCCATTCCGATACGCTGAATGAGTCCGGCTTCGTCGAGGATACGATGAAGGCCTTCAAGGGCCGCACCATTCACGCTTTCCACACCGAAGGCGCCGGCGGCGGCCACGCGCCCGACATCATCAAGATCGCCGGATTGAAGAACGTTCTTCCTTCCTCGACCAATCCAACGCGCCCGTTCACCCGCAATACCATCGACGAGCACCTGGACATGCTGATGGTGTGCCACCACCTCGATCCCTCGATCGCCGAGGATCTCGCTTTCGCCGAAAGCCGCATCCGGAAAGAGACCATTGCGGCGGAGGATATATTGCACGATCTGGGCGCGCTTTCGATGATGTCCTCGGATTCGCAGGCCATGGGCCGGCTCGGCGAAGTCATCATCCGCACCTGGCAGACCGCCGACAAGATGAAGAAGCAGCGCGGCTCACTGCCGCAGGATAAAGGCAACCACGACAATTTCCGCGTCAAACGCTACATCGCCAAATACACTATCAATCCCGCGATCGCCCATGGCGTCTCAAAACTGATCGGCTCGGTGGAAAAGGGCAAACTCGCCGACCTCGTGCTGTGGTCGCCGGCTTTCTTCGGCGTGAAGCCCGATTGCATCATCAAGGGCGGCTCTATCGTCGCCGCCCCGATGGGAGATCCCAACGCATCGATCCCGACGCCGCAGCCGGTGCACTACCAGCCGATGTTTGCAGCCTACGGCAAATCCCTGACGGCCTCGTCGGTGGTGTTTTCCTCGAAGGCGGCGGTGTCCTCGGGGTTGGCCAAGAAGCTCGGCATCGACAAGAAGCTCTATGCGGTGGAAAACACCCGGGGCGGTATCTCCAAGAAGAGCATGATCCACAACAGCGCCACGCCGAAGATCGAGGTCGACCCCGAAACTTACGAGGTGCGCGCCGACGGCGAACTCCTGACCTGCGCGCCGGCGGAGGTGCTGCCCATGGCGCAGCGCTATTTCATGTTCTAAGCTTGCTGCCGGAACTTAAAGCCATAACAAGACCGGGAGGATAAAAGTGATTTACGTTGTCGCCACACTGACCGTGAAGCCTGAAGCGCGCGCCGAATTCATTGCGGCTGCCACCGCTTGCATCAAGGAAACCCGCAAGGAGACCGGCAACATCGCCTATGACCTGCATGAAAGCGTTACCGATCCGACAAAAATGGTGTTCGTCGAGCAATGGGAAAATGCCGAGGCGCTGGTGCCGCACCGGAGCGCCGAGCACATGAAGACCTTCGGCCGCGTCGCCGTAAAATGCTTCTCCGCACCGCCAAGAATAGAGGTCATCACGCCAGCAAAAGTCGACCTCCGCTAATCAAGAAAGAGGTCCAGAAGCTGTGAGCAATTTGGCATGATACGCGCGACGCAGGTACGGGCGCACCACCATTGGACCGAAGCGCCGGCCGATACCGTCGTGCTCGATTTCGACGACCGGCACCGGCGGCGAATGGCGATGAGGGGCACGCGCGGCCTTGAGTTTCTGCTCGACCTCGAACACGCAACCGTGCTGCGAGGTGGTGACGCGCTGGTGCTCGACGATAACAGGCTGATCGAGGTCGTCGCCGCGCCCGAGCCGCTGGCCGAGATCAGGGGCAACGATCCCCAGCATCTGGTGCGGGTTGCCTGGCATCTCGGCAACCGTCACCTGCCGACGCAGATCACCGCCCGGGGCCTGCGCATCAGGCGCGATCACGTCATCGAGGCGATGGTGAAGGGGTTGGGGGCGCGCGTGATCGAGATCGAGGCGCCGTTCGATCCCGAGGGCGGCGCTTATGCCGGCGGCGGCCAGGTGCACACGCCGGAATCCGATCCGCATCCCCATGCGGCGCATGATCACTCGTCGCACGACCATGGCGGCCACGGTCATTACCATGACCACGGTCATCACCATGACCACCATCATCATGACGAGCATTCCGATCACGAACACCAGCGCGGCCATTCCCATGCTCATGACCGCGAGTAAGGCGCCGGCCACGCCGCGGCGGCGCGCGGTGGCTCGAACGCGCGCCATCAAGCAAGCTGCGGCGCAGCCGAGCGGCGGTCGTGATGAAATGAGGGAAAGCGAGGCAGCGGCACTGTACCGGCTGATGACCTGGCTGTCGCCGTCCTTTCCGGTGGGCGCGTTTTCCTACTCCAGCGGCATCGAATGGGCGGTGCAGGCCGGCGACATCGTTGACGCCGCAACCTTGCGCGATTGGCTTGCGGCGATGCTCGCACAGGGGCCGGGATTTTGCGACGGCGTATTTCTTGCGCATGCGCACCGGGCCGCGTCGTCGCGCGACGATGCGGGACTGCGGGAGATCGCGGAGCTTGCGGCTGCCTTCGCGCCCTCGCGCGAACGCCATCTTGAGACCTCGGCGCAGGGACGCGCATTCGTCGACATCGCGCGCGCGGCATGGAATTGCGACGGGCTGGATCGAATGGTCGCATGCTGCGATGGTATCACCATCTATCCGGTCGCGGTTGGTGTCGTCAGCGCCGCGCATGCGATCCCGCTTGCACCCACCATACAGGCTTTCCTCCACGCGCTGACGTCGAACTGGATATCGGCAGGCGCACGGCTTATTCCCTTGGGGCAAACCGATAGCCAGCGTGTGCTGGCCTCGCTGGAGCCGGTGGTCGTCTCCACCACCAAGCGGGCGCTGCAAGCATCGCTCGACGAACTCGGCAGCGCAACCTTTCGCGCCGATGTTGCCAGCATGCGGCACGAGACGCAGTACACGAGATTGTTTCGGTCATGAGCGATATGTCCAAGTCCCAGGGCCCGCTTCGTATCGGCATCGGCGGTCCCGTCGGATCGGGAAAGACCGCGTTGATGGACCTGCTCTGCAAGACGATGCGGGAGCGTTACGAGATTGCCGCGATCACCAACGACATCTACACCAAATGGGACGCGGAATTTCTTGTGCGCTCGGGTTCGCTGACCCCGGATCGCATCGCCGGCGTCGAGACCGGCGGATGCCCGCATACGGCGATACGCGAGGATGCCTCGATGAACCTCGCCGCGGTCGCCGACATGCGCGCGAAATTTCCGGACCTCGACATCGTGCTGATCGAATCCGGCGGCGACAATCTCGCCGCCACCTTCTCGCCCGAACTTGCCGACCTCACGATTTACGTGATCGACGTCGCGGCGGGCGACAAGATTCCCTCCAAGGGGGGTCCCGGCATCACCCGGTCGGACCTTCTAGTTATCAACAAGATCGACCTCGCACCCCATGTCGGTGCATCGCTGGAAAAAATGGACAGCGACGCTAGGCGTATGCGCGGCGATCGGCCGTTTGTCATGACCAATCTCAGGAAGAGCGAAGGCCTTGACCGCATCGTCAGCTTTATCGAGGCCAAGGGGGGTCTCAGCCCTGCGCCGCGGGCCAAGGCAAGCTGAACAAACCGCATTAACGATCCTTAACCCCACGATTTCGACATTAACAACACTCTGCGCAGCGAGTCGCTGGCGTGCGGCAGAAAAAACTTTTGCTGTTGGTTGGAACCAAATCCGTTTGCGGTGATTAGCATTCTTCGGCCTTTGCCAAGACAACACTCGGGGCAGTCCTGTTAATCCTTGCCCGCCAAGCGTAGTTGCGTACTGATGATCGCTCCTTCATTATGTCAAACGGTTGGTTTTCATTCTGTTTCGGTTTCTTGCCGCCCCGGCGGAAGGCAGATACTTCTTCGCCAACTCCTCATTACCGAGTAACCGAGTGGTTCGGCTGGGCTTCATCATTGGTTTTATCGCGCTTGTCGGAGTTCTGCTCTCCGCTCTTGCGGCTTATCGCGTCCACGATCAGGAGCTGACCGTCGACGGGATCGCGTTGGCGCGGGCGATCGACGTTCATGCCAGTCTGGTTCAAGACCGGCTGACCGAGCGTGAACTGCTTGCCCGCGTCGCATCGGGCCTGTTCCGCGCGCCATCGGTAATCAAGGCCAATATGCTGCAGCCGCTGCGGTCCTCGATCTATACGTTCAAGACAGATTTCGTTGTCGCGAGCTGGATCGCGCGGCTTCAGCCGAACGAACTGGAAGCGGCGCGTGCCGAGCTGACGAGCACCGGATTTCCGAACCCGACGATCCGTCGTTTCGATGACCAGCCGCTGGATCCGCAGTCGCTCGACCAGCCGCTCGATGTGGTGATGGACGTCGAGCCCCGGAATGCAGAGACAATGGCCTTTCCGGGCCGTTCCTTTGATCAGGATCCGGTTCTGGGGCCGACATTGGCGCGGGTGATGAGCGAGGACAAGCCGGTGGCGTCCGAACCGATTCCGCTGTTACGCCCGAATGGGCCGATCGGCCTCGTTCTAGCCGCGCCGGTCCTGCAGGAGGGTGCCGCCTCGCCTGCGGGCTTCGTGACATTTTTCTATGAATTGGCGCCGCTGATGCTGGCGAATGACGATCTCTCGCTGTTCTCGGTGGTGCTGAAAGACCCGCGCGATCCCAACCGCGAGCTGGTTGCAAACGATCGGGGCGTCGTCACAACGAGGACGATAACCCAGGAAATGCCGCCACCCTCGATCATCAGAACGGTGACGTTCGGAGGCCGCGACTGGTCGCTTGGCTATTATGCCAAGACCAACGCGGCGATCCGCGCACAGCAGACGGCTGCGGTCGTGGCTGCCATCGGCCTTGCGCTGACCGGCATCGTCTGTGGCCTGTTCGGATATGTCGCCTACAACAATTTGCGGCTCAGTCGCGAAATCCAGGTGCGGATCGGGTTCGAGCGGCGACTGACCGCGGTCATCGACGAACTCAACCATCGGGTCAAAAACATTCTTGCTGTGATCCAATCGATCGTGACCCGCACGCTGCGCCATGGTTCCGACATCGACGTCGCCCGCGAACTGTTGATCGGTCGGATCCATGCCATGTCGAACGTGGTTTCGCTGCTTAGCGAAAGTCAGTGGCAGGGCGTGAAACTGAAGGGTCTGTTCGAGGCCCGCGCGATACCGCACGCCGAGCGCATCGCGGTGAGCGGTCCGGATATTGCCGTGAGCGCGCGGGCCGCGCAAAGTCTGTCGCTATTGTTCTTCGAGCTGGCGTCGCATTCCGACGAGGGGCTCTCGTTGGTCGGAAAGCATCCCCATATCGTTGCGCATTGGGAGCTGACCGGAGAAGGTCCCGACACCATTTTTCATTTTCGCTGGGAAGAGTTCAACACCAGCGCCGCAACCCGGAGGGAAGACAGCGATTTTGGCCTGATCCTGCTCGATCGCGTTGCACCCGAGGCGCTAGGGGGCACATCGAAGCGGTATTTTACCGACGTGAGTTATGTTTACGAACTCATCGCTCCGATGGAGACCGTGATCGATATGACTGAAAGGGACAGGACCGAACAATTCTCCTCGCCGCTGAAGGCGAGCCGCTAGCCTGCCCGGAACAAACCCTCGCCTGCGAGAATTGAGATTGCAGATCAATTCGTCTGTAACCGGAGGCGTATTCATGGGACGTTATCTGCTGTTGTGGCTGCTCGGCGTACCGATTCCCATTCTAGTGCTGATCTACGCGTTCGGCGGTTTGCACTAAACCGCAACTCCGGCGGCACAGTGATTCCGGGCGCGCGATAGCGCGAATCCGGAATTCCAGGACCGTGATCCCCGATTATGGGATTGCGGACCCTGCGCCAGGGGCGTATCCGGAATCGCGATTGCCGAGATGATCTGGAATCAGCCGCCGCTACCGCCGATCACGGCGCGGACCGTCTCATCGGGACCGAAATCTTCGGCACCATCGACATAGAGCAGGGCGCTGAGCTTCGATCGTGCCCGGTTGACGCGGCTTTTAATGGTGCCGACGGCGCAGCCGCAGATTGCCGCGGCGTCCTCATAGGAGAAGCCGGAGGCGCCTACCAGAATCAACGCTTCGCGCTGGTCCTGCGGAAGTTTGTCGAGTGCCGCCCGGAATTCCTCGAATTCCAGATGCGCGCTTTGCGCCGGCTGGGTCTTGAGGGTCTTGGCATAGCTGCCATCGGCATCCTCCACCTCCCGCCGCCGCTTGCGATAGTCCGAGCGGAACAGGTTGCGTAGGATCGTGAACAGCCACGCCGCCAGGTTCGAGCCGGGCTGAAACGAATCAATATTGGCCAGCGCCCGCAGCAGGGTCTCCTGAACAAGATCGTCGGCGCGGTCGCCATTGCCGCTGAGCGAGATTGCGAATGCGCGGAGGCTCGGGACAGATGCCAAGATGTCTTCGCGAAGCGAGTCTGTGAGAGGCATTACTCCCTCCCGTCGTTTTTGGCAGGTTGATCACTTTTGATCATTGCTGTTTCCCGTCTGGGCTTCTGCCTCGGGTACATCAAGTTTTCGGACCAATTCCGCAAAACGATCCGGTACCCCCTGACGAACGATATCGTCGTACATGGCGCGGAGCTGGTGGCCGATTCTCGATTGAATCTCGGCATTCAGACCGCCCTGCTTGCCTGGCGCCGTATTCCTGCTGGCTTGAGACTTTACTTCTTTCATGACCTGTTCCACGCTTCCCCGAGGGTTAAGTCTCTGTAAATTATAGATTACCGGTGATACGAACCCTGTAGCCAGAGCATGTGCAACGAGGCTAATTCGAAGTCGGGCGGAAAGTTCCGAAAACAAGGAACTTTTATCCGGCTGGGGCGTAATCAGGCCATCAGGGGGAACCGGGTCACCCCGTATCGATATTTCGACCCCCAGTGAATGAATGGAGTGGGGATGTCCCGATCACAGCTCGTTGCCGAACATCTTCCTTTGTTGCGGCGCTATGCCCGTGCCCTGACTGGTAACCAAGCGTCGGGCGACGCCTATGTCGGAGCCATGCTTGAAGCCCTGCTGCAGGATTCGTCCCTGCTCGATGAGCAGTATGGACCCCGCGCCGGGCTTTTCAGGCTGTTTACCCAGATCTGGAATTCGGTCTCGCTCAACGACAATGCCGAGGTCGCGACCCTGCCGATGCCGCCCGAGCGTCGGCTTTCCAATATCACCCCGTTGCCGCGCCAGGCGTTCCTCCTGCTGTCGCTGGAGGGTTTCTCCGAGGAGGAGGTGGCGTTCATCCTTGGGACCGACGTTGCCGAGACCCGCAGGCTCGCCGATGCGGCGGGGCGGGAAATGGCGGCTGAAATTGCCACCGACGTGCTGATCATCGAGGACGAGACCTTCATCGCGATGGACCTCGAGAGCCTGGTGAGGAATCTGGGTCACAACGTAATTGGTGTGGCCCGCACGCACTCCGACGCTGTGGCGCTGGCCAAGAACAAAAAGCCGGGCCTGATCCTGGCGGACATCCAGCTTGCCGACGGCAGTTCCGGCCTCGACGCCGTCAACGAGCTGTTGCGCGTTTTCGAGGTGCCGGTGGTCTTTATCACCGCCTACCCGGAACGCTTCCTGACCGGCGAGCGCCCGGAACCGGCATTCCTGATCTCGAAGCCGTTCCAGCCGGCGATGGTTTCCGCAGTCGCCAGCCA
>DASSGM010000106.1:0-11138 GCA_035693465.1 Bradyrhizobium sp.
CATGAATTGCGGATGGGTGCGGGAGAGGAAAATCTGCGGGCCGCGGGTTTCGCGCCGCACGTCAAAAATGTAAGCGCGGACACGGTCGCCGTTGCGGAATACCTCGCGTGGCAGCATTTCGTCGCGGCGCACGATGGCTTCACCGCGGCCGAGGTCGACAATGACGCTGCCATATTCGACGCGCTTGACGATGCCGTTGACGATATCGCCGATACGATCCTTGAATTCCTGATACTGCCGGTCGCGCTCGGCCTCGCGTACCTTTTGCACGATCACCTGCTTGGCGGATTGCGCGGCGATGCGGCCATATTCCAGCGGCGGCAGGGTGTCGGCGATGGTGTCGCCGATCTGCGCGCCGGGATTGGCGCGCCGGGCGTCTTCCAGCGAAATCTGGTTCGCCGAATTCTCGACCTGTTCGACCACCAGCATGTGCCGCGACAGCCGCAGCTCGCCCTTCTTGGCGTCGATCTCGGCGTGAACGTCGGTCTCGCTGCCATAGCGGGCGCGGGCGGCCTTGGCGATGGCGTCTTCCATTGCCGCGATCACGATGCCGCGGTCGATCGATTTTTCGCGCGCGACCGCATCCGCGATCTGCAGCAGTTCGAGTTTATTGGCGCTGACAGCTGCCATGGCTTCAGTCTCCTCTGGTGGGATCGATTTCGCCTTTCCGCCATCCTTCGGCGGCGAGGCGGTGCTGCTTGGTGTTTTTCGCTTCGTTCTTGCGAACCCTTTCAGGCTTCAGTTTCGGCTTCGGCTTGTTGCTTTTCGAAGGATCGCTTTTCCTGGCATGGGGCGGAGGTGGCGGCTCGAGGCCGAGATTGCGGCGCAGCTCGCGCTCGGCAGCCTTGCCGCGCCGCATCGATTCCGCGATCAATTCGTCGGTCAGAACCAGCCTTGCGTCAGCGATATCTTCCATCACCAGCATGACATCGGCATCTTCCCCCGCAGGCACGTCTTCGCGATGTAGCCGCACGGCATCGCCCTCGATGCCTCGAAGCGCGCCGCGAAAGCGCTTGCGGCCAGATAGCGCGACCGCCATCTCGATCTTCACGAGATGGCCGGCGTAGCGTTCGAAATCGGAGCGGCGCACCAGCGGCCGGTCGATTCCCGGCGAGGAAATCTCAAGGCGATAGGGCCGGTCGATCGGATCGGCGACATCGAGCACCGGCGATAGCGCCCTCGAGATCGCCTCGCAATCCTCGATTTGCATCGACCCGTCGGGCCGCTCCGCCATGATCTGCACCGTGCAGCCGGATTCTCCGGATATCTTGATCCGCACCAGCCGGTAGCCCATGCCCTGCAGCACCGGACCTGCGACTGCCGACACCCGCGCCGCCATGCCCGGCTCGACAACCAGGCGCGGCTCGGCAAGCAGATCGGTATCAGCGGAACCAGAAGTTGGATTGGTCATATCCAAGGTCAAAAGGCTATCTAAGCTTGCGTCGGGTGAGGTCGGGCCGGAAAGCCGGTCCGGCTGGGTTACCTGAGCCGGCCCAGCGCCATTATCCGCGTCAGGCTCGCTCAAGTAATAAAAAAGAGCGGGTCCCGGGGGGCCCACTCTCAATACGCGATCGTATGAGAACCATAAGTTGCCGCTGATATAGCGATTTTCCCGCAGTCCGGCAAGGCCCGCGAGGCCTGACAGCCCGGATTTTGGGGTGTTTCGGGTCGGGTTCGGACCTAACCCTTCCTTCACCAAGCCCACCTAGATTGCCGGAAAACTCGCCGCGGTGGCGGGCTAGGTATGTTTTGATGGCAGTCGCAACCACGCTGATCCCCGGGCTCGATGAGATCATCAAGCACGGCGATCCCAATCGCCGCGCCGAGGCGGCGCACCGGATCGCGGAGCTGTACTTCGAGGAGGCTGCTACTCTGCGGCCAGCTCACGTCGATCTGTTTGACGGTGCGCTGATCAACCTCGTTCCGGACACCGAAATTCCGTCGCGTGTTGAGCTGGCAGAGCGGTTGTCGGTCATTGCGAATGCGCCGCGCCGACTGGTCGGGCAACTCGCGCGCGAGGACGAGATATTGATAGCGGGACCGCTGCTTCGCCGATCGCCTGTCATCGATGAGGGCGCCCTGATCGACATTGCGGAAATCAAGGGCCAGGGTCATCTGCTCGCAATGTCAGAACGGCCGACGCTTTCTGCCGGTGTCACCGACGTTATCGTGCGGCGCGGCGACCGCGAGGTGGTCAGGCGTGCCGCCGGCAATGCCGGGGCGCTTTTCTCACAAAGCGGATATTCGGTGCTGATCAAGCGCGCCAGCCAGGACGGGGTCCTGACGCTGAAGGTCGGTCAGCGCGACGATCTATCGGATCAGCAGTTGAGGGACCTTCTGGCAGGCTCGATCGATATCATCCGCCGCCGTCTGTTCGAGGTGGTCCAGCCGGCAAGGCAGGCCGCGATCAAGCAGGCGATGAGCGAAATTTCCGGCGTCCCCGAGCCGGTCGAGAGCCGCCGCGACTTCGCGCCGGCGCAGCGCACGATCCTCGCGCTGCATGGCGCCGGCGAGCTGAACGAAGCCGCGCTGCTCGGCTTTGCCAAGGCCTTCAAATATGAGGAATCGATTGCGGCGCTTGCTGTCATGTCCGGAGTGAAAATTGCAACCCTCGACCGGCTGATTACGGGCGAGCGCTACGATCCGATCCTGATCGTGGGCAAGGTGGTCGGTCTCGAATGGGCTACGGTACGCGCCCTGATCCTGCTGCGGTTGGGCGCACACCGGGTGCCGTCTCCAACGGACATCGAGAGCGCTCGAGTGAATTTCGCGCGCCTGATGCCTTCGACCGCGCAGCGAGTGGTGAATTTCTGGCAGACCCGCCAATCGGCGTGATGGTTCTTGAGATCGTCGTTCCGGGTTCGATCCTGAGCTTGTCATCGGGCGGCGCCTTGCGCGGACCCGTTGGCATCGCCTCGGAATGACGGCAGCTAGCCGACCTTCCGGAAGTGCAAATAAGCCGCATGGCGGCCTTCGCGCTCGGCTTTGCGTCCGTAGCGCGTCATCGTGTAGTCGGCCCATGGCAGGCGCCAGTCATCGGCCCGCTCCGCGGTCCAGACGAAATCGGACGAGCGCGCGAGATGGGCGAGCGTCCATGCGCAATAATGGTCGATGTCGCTGACGAAGCGAAATTCGCCATCCGGTTTTAGAACGCGCGCCATGGCGTCCACAGTTGCGTCCTGAACGAAACGGCGCTTCCAATGCCGCCGTTTTGGCCAGGGATCGGGATGGATCAGGTCGATCCGCGTCAGCGAATGTGGTGGTAGCCACGCCAATAGCTCAGTGGCGTCGCCGGCGAACAGCCTGACATTGCCGATGTCATGCGCCTCGATCTGCGTCAGAATCTTCGCCATGCCGTTGACGTAGGGCTCGCAACCGATGAAGCCGATCCTGGCAAAGGCGCGCGCTTCCGCAATCAAGTGTTCGCCGCCGCCGAATCCGATTTCGAGCCTGATTTCATCGGTCTGCGTATCGAACAGGTCAGCGAGATCGGGCGGACTGGGGCCGGCGATGTCGAGTGAAAGTCGCGGCAGCAAATGTTCAATCAGATCGGCCTGATGGGCGCGGAGCTTGTGGCCCTTGCGCCGCCCGAACAATGCACCGCGCGGTTGCGCGACGCCATCGTCAGGCGGCACATCGCGTTTCCCTCCATCATGACTTGCAACACTCATCGCAGCGTCTGATACAGCCGGTGCAATAGCCGCGCCCGCGGCTCGATCGACGAAATGTACAGCTGCTCATAATGGGTATGCGCGCCATGGCCATCAACGCCGAGGCCGTCGAGAGTTGCCGTATAGCTCGCGGTAAAATTGCCGTCGGAGCCGCCGCCGGTGGTTGTATCCAACAGATCGAAGCCGATTTCGGCGGCAAGTTTCCTGGCGTATTCGTACAGCGCGGCACCGGCATTGCTCTTCTCGTAAGGAGGCCGGTTCAAGCCGCCGACGACCTTGACGGTGACGCCTTCGGCCCGCGATTTCAGGCTGAGGATCTTCGAAACCAGATCGTCGCCGTCCGCGATCGAGGGAACGCGAAGATCGACCTCGGCATAAGCCTCTTCGGCAATGACGTTCGGTCTTGTGCCGCCCCTGACAACGCCGACATTCACGGTCACGCCGCGCTTCAGGTCATTCATGGCTTCGACAGCTTGAATGACATTGGCGAGCTCGCGGATCGCGCTGCGGCCGTCCTCGGGCCGGGTGCCGGCATGGGCCGGGATGCCTTTGACGAAAATCTCGAAGCGCCCAACGCCCTTGCGTCCGGTGACGATTTTTCCACCGTCGCGGGCGGGCTCCGTGACCAGCACATATTTCGCCTTGCGTCCCTCTTCCTCGATCAGTGCGCGCGAGGTCGGGCTGCCGATCTCCTCGTCGGAAACGTAAAGTTGGGTCACGCCAAGCGGCGAACGCCCAGCCGTCGCACACAGCCGTGCGAATGCATGGTAAGCGAGATAGGCGCCGCCTTTCATGTCGTAGATGCCGGGACCGAAGGCGCTGTCGCCCTCGATTCTGAACGGCAGGCGCTCGATGAATCCCATGGGGTGAACCGTATCGAGGTGACTCAGCACCAGGATTCCCGGCGCATCCTGGCCCCACGACGAACGCGCCAGGATGTGATCGCCACAGCCGGAATGTCCTGCGACTCGCTCGATGGTGGCAGGCAGATCGCGATAGCCCTCCGCGACCATGGTCGCGAGCTGGTTGACCTGCTCGGGCGCTTCGGTCGGCGTTTCGATCTCGACCCAGCGGCGGATGCCGTCGAGGATGGTTCTGGAATCGAAGGGATTGGAGGTCGTGGCTGTTTTCAGCATGTTGTTGCCTTGAGGGTATTTCGACCAGTCATTCCGGGGCGCGCTAGCGCGAACCCGGAATCTGCGCCTGATTATCTCGGAATTCCGAGGGTGCTTGTTTCACTCGCCCCGCGGAATGACGACCTCTCTACCGCTTGTCAGACCCTTCGCGCGCGGCGATTTGTTCGACCATCTCAACAATGCTGCGCCGGAGCTTGGCATCGGTAATGCGCGTGAAAGCCCGCGTTAACGCCAAACCCTCCGCGGTCGCCAGGAAATCGGACACGTAAGCGGGCGAGGTGCCTTCGCCGTTGCCGTCGGCGTGCGCGGTGCCGCTCGGTCCTCCCTCGAACAAGAACGATACCGGCACCTGCAGTATTTCGGAGATCTGCTGGATACGGCTTGCTCCGACCCGGTTGGTGCCTTTCTCGTATTTCTGAACCTGCTGGAAGGTGAGACCCAACGCTTCGCCCAGCTTCTCCTGGCTCATGCCGAGCATGATCCGGCGCATGCGCACACGACTGCCGACATATTTGTCAACAGGGTTGGGCGCTTTGGTCGACATCTCCAGCACTCCTTGGGACTACGCTCGCGGTGGAGCAAAACAAAAACGGAGTATGCCTCAGGCGCTGATACCGTCAAAGCCTGCTTCGTTTGACGACACGCCGGCGAATCACGAGAATCAGGGCGGCAGCGACAATCATCGCTATGGGGATGTCGCCGCTGCGCGCGTAAACAGTCGGTGCAATTGCAGCCGGCAGGCTCGAATCCAGGACACCTTCGACGCCGAGGCCGAGCCGTGCGACGATCCGTCCCATCGGATCGATCACGGCGGAGATGCCCGTGTTCGCCGCGCGAACCACCGGCAGTCCTTGCTCGATCGCGCGCAGCCGCGCCTGTTGCAAGTGCTGGTAGGGGCCGGTTGAGATTCCAAACCAGCCGTCATTGGTCAGGTTGATGATCCAGCCGGGGCGCTCGCCGCGCGCCGCAACTTCATCGGGAAAGATCGTCTCATAACAGATCAATGGCAGCGCGCGGGGAGCGTTTGGTATCTCCATCGCGCGGCGTCCCGTGCCCGGAATGAATCCGCCCTGAACCTTGGTCAGCTGCACAAAACCGAGCTTTTCCATCCAGTCCTGGAACGGCAGAAATTCGCCGAACGGCACTAGGTGCAGTTTGTCGTAAACCGACAGCACGCTGCCATCATGGTCGATTGCATAAATCGAATTATAGGCGCGCGTGATCCTGGTGCCCGGCGGCAAATCGGGTGCGCGCACGGAGCCGGTGATCAGGATGGTGCCCTTGGGCAACAGCTCGTCGATCTGTGCCAACGCATCGGCCTCGCGCGCCAGAAAAAACGGGAACGCTGATTCCGGCCAGATCAGGATGCTGGCGTCACGCACGCCGGTGGACTGCGGCCCGGACGCGCGATCGGAGAGCGTCAAATATTTTCGCATCACCTCCGCCTTGGCGGCGTAATTGAACCTGACGTCCTGCTGAAGATTGGGCTGCATGATCCGCAATTTTACATTCGCAACGGTCGTGGTCGGCTGCAGACTCAAGCGAGCCGCCCCGAAAACACCCATGGCGACCAGCACCAGCAAGGCCATCACCGGCGCGATCCAGAATCTTCGCCCGCGCGAATTACCGTCGATCAATACGGCCGGGCTGGCAAAAATCGCGACGCTCAGGAATGTCAGGCCCCACAGGCCGATCAGCGACGCCACCTGCGCCAGCGCCAGGGGGTTGGTCAGCGCGTAACCGAACGCATTCCATGGAAAGCCGGTGAGGACATGACCGCGCAGCCATTCGCTTGCCGTCAGGCTTGCGGCAAGCGCGATCACCCGCGAACCATCCTTGCTCCAGATCAGGCGCGCAACCGCGAAGCCGAAGGCGGGGAATAGCGCCAGATAAGCCGGCAGGCCGAGGACTGCGAACGGCATCAGCCATGCGAATGTCGGGGCATCGACCAGGAACGCGTAGCCGGTCCAGTAGAGTCCCGGCACGAAATAACCAAAGCCAAACCACCAGCCGGCCATCGCCGCCGCGGGCAGGCCATGCAGGCGCCCGCCGCCCGCGCCGTCGATCAGCCAGACCATCACCGGAAAAGTCAGGAACAGCACGGGCCATGCATTGAACGGCGCCATCGCGAGCGACGATAGCGCCCCCGCGACGAGCGCAATGGCGGCGCGCTTCCAGCCCCATGACAGGATGATCGCAAGACCGGCCGCGCGAAGTTTGTCCGTGAGTTTCACTGCGAGCCAGCTCCATCGCCGGTTGGTGGGGTCGCGTTATCATTGGTCGGGGCGGGACCCGGCTCCGTCGGGGCTTCCCGGCGGCGGTTCTCGCGCTGGGTGCGCACCGGCGGGCGTTCCTTGCGCGGTGCGATGCGCAGGCGCTTGACCCGCCTCGGATCGGCGTCGAGCACTTCGATTTCGAAATTGCCAGGGCCTGAAATCACTTCGCCGCGCACCGGCAGGCGGCCGACATGGGTCACGAGATAACCGCCAAGCGTCTCGACTTCCTCTCCGGCTTCGCCGGTGACGAAATCCTCGCCGATCACCGAGCGGGCGTCGTCGAGGCTGGCGCGCGCATCGGCGATGAAGGAATTGTCCGCCTGCCGCATGATCGCCGGCGGCTCGTCGCTGTCGTGCTCGTCGTCGATCTCGCCGACGATCTGTTCGACGATGTCCTCGATCGACACCAGGCCATCGGTGCCGCCATATTCATCCACCACCAGCGCCAAGTGGATGCGCGAGGCCTGCATCTGCGCCAACAGATCGATCGCGCGCATCGATGGCGGCACGAAAAGCAGCTTCCGGATGATGTTGGCCTCCGACAGAGGCAGCGCCAGATTGACCGCACGCAGATCGAGACCGGCAGGGAACGGCTTCTTGCGCTTGGTCTTGCTTGAATCCGATACACGCGCCTTCGCGGTCATGAACGCCAGCAGATCGCGGATGTGGACGATGCCTTCGGGATCGTCGAGGGTTTCGTTGTAGACCACCAGGCGAGAATGCGCCGCGCTTTCGAACAGGCTCATCAATTCGCCGAGCGGAATGTCGCGCTTGATCGCGACGATATCGGCGCGATGCACCATCACGTCGGCGATGCGCCGTTCGTGCAGGTTAAGGATATTGCGCAGCATGGTGCGCTCGATGGCGGAAAAGCCCACCTCGTCCGGCGTAGAGGCATCGAGTACGACCTGCAGATCGTCGCGCACCGATCCGGGCTTCCATCCGAACAGCGTGCGGATCGCACGCGTCAGCCAGTTTTCGGCGGCGGGACGCTCGACCTCGCCTTGCGGCACCACCGCCGGCAGGTTGCGTGTATTGCGCGGATTGTCGTGGGTCGGTTCGGAGTCCGCCATCTCAGTCCATCCGCTCCCGCTTCCCGTCCGATTCTCGATCCGCGTACGGATCCGGAATCCCGAGTTGCGCCAGGATATCCTGCTCGAGCGTTTCCATCGCTTCGGCGTCATCGTCTGTTTCGTGATCGTAGCCGACCAAGTGCAGGAAACCATGGACCACCAGATGGCTGAGATGATGATCGAACGGCTTTTGTTCGTCATCAGCTTCCGTGCGCGTCGTTTCATAGGCGATGGCGATGTCGCCGAGCATGCGCGGCGCATCGTCGGGGCTGCCTGGACTGGCCTGTGGCAACGCCGGGAACGACAGCACGTTGGTCGGCTTGTCGATGCCACGCCAGTTGCTGTTCAGGGTGCGAATTCCGGCGTCGTCGGTCAGCATGACCGCGATTTCGGCTTCGCCGATATCCGCATTGACGGTCTCGGCCGCGGCCGCAACGGCGCGCTGGATGACAGCCTCGGCGTCCGGCTCGGTCTGCCAGCAGTCGGCGACAACGAGAACCTCGGTTATGGGAAGGACAAACTGCGCCATCGATCCGGAATTTCTGTTGCGGCCGGAAATCGTCTCCGGCACGCGCTCGGCGAAAGGGTTTCGCATCAGGGCTTGCTGGTTGCCGGCCGCGGCGGCACTCCTTCATAGGCGGCGACGATCCTTGCCACCAGTTCATGGCGGATCACGTCTTCGGCCGTGAATTTCACTTGCGCAATGCCTTCGACGCCATCGAGCAGTTTTGTGGCTTCCGCAAGACCCGACGTCTGGCCGTACGGCAGATCGACCTGGCTGGGATCGCCGGTAATGATCATGCGGCTGTTTTCGCCAAGCCGGGTCAAGAACATCTTCATCTGTATCGAAGTGGTATTCTGCGCTTCGTCCAGAATGATGGCGGCGTTGGTCAGCGTCCGGCCGCGCATGAAAGCCAGCGGCGCGATCTCGATTTCGCCGGCTTGCAGCGCCCGCTCCACGATCCGCGAATCCATCAGGTCATACAGCGCATCATAGATCGGCCGCAGGTAGGGATCGACCTTTTCGCGCAAATCGCCGGGCAGGAAACCAAGCCGCTCGCCAGCCTCGACCGCGGGCCGCGACAGGATAATGCGATCGACCTCCTTTCGTTCGAACAATTGCGCGGCGTGCGCTACCGCAAGCCAGGTCTTGCCGGTACCCGCCGGGCCGACGCCGAACACCAGTTCGTGGCGTTTGAGCGCGCGAATGTAGGAGTCCTGGGCTGCCGTGCGCGCCCGCACCGGTCGCTTTCGCAAATTGATGGTCTCGAACGCCGATTTGACGGTCTTGGCGTCGAATTCGAACAGCGAGCCTTGCGCGATGACCGCGCGGATCGCGCCTTCGACATCGCCCTGCGTCAGATCGTGGCCCTGCGTGGCTTGCGCATAAAGCGTTTCCAGGACGCGCCGCGCGGCGTCGCAGCCGTCGCGCGATCCGGCGATGGTGATGTGATTGCCGCGCGAATCAACCACGACGCCGAGCCGGCGCTCGATCTGCGCCAGGTTCTGTCCGTAGGGTCCAACCAGCGCCGAGGCGGCGCGATTGTCATCGAAATCGATGACGACTTGCGTCTCGGGCGGGATTTGCAGGTCGCGGTCAAGTTTGCGGCTGGGAGCGAGCGAAGGCGAATCCGATGCACTTTTTGGCAAGGGTTCAGGTTCCCGTTGTCATTTGAGAGGATGTCATTTGGGAAAACGCGGTTTTCAAGGGTCGCGCCTCGGCGGATCGCGCGATCTGGCCGAGCAGGCTGTAGCGCTCGAGGCTTTGGATCCTCACCGGCAGAACCTGTCCGATGATATCGGGCGAGGCCATCACATGCGCCGGCTGCAGATAGGCGGTGCGGCCGACGATCTGGCCCGGATTGCGGGCTGCGCGTTCGAACAGCACATCCACGGTATTGCCAATCGCAGCCACATTGAAGGCCGATTGCTGGCCGTCGATCAATTCCTGGAGCCGCACCAATCGCTCGTCCATCTCAGCCGCTGACACCATCTCCCGCATGTCCGCCGCCGGCGTGCCGGGCCGCGGCGAATATTTGAACGAATAGGCGCTAGCGTATCCGATTTGCCGGACCAGTGCGAGGGTGGCCAGGAAATCTTCCTCAGTCTCGCCGGGGAAGCCCACGATAAAATCCGATGAAAATGCAATATCTTGCCGCGCGGCGCGAAATTGGTCGATGACGCGGCGGTAATCATCGGCGGTATGCTTGCGGTTCATGGCCGCAAGAATCCGGTCGGAGCCGGATTGCACCGGAAGATGGACGAACGGCATCAACGCCGGCAGGTCGCGGTGCGATTCGATCAATGTCTTGTCGACGTCGCGGGGGTGGCTGGTCGAGTAGCGCAACCGGACGATGCCGGGAATTTCGGCAAGGCGATGCATCAAGGTGCCGAGCGACCAGACCCGGCCGTCCGGTCCTTCGCCGTGATAGGCATTGACGTTCTGCCCGATCAAGGTGATTTCACGCACGCCATGGTCGGCGAGCCGGAGCACGTCGTCGACGATTTTTGCGACGGGACGCGATACCTCGGCGCCGCGGGTATAGGGCACCACGCAGAATGTGCAGAATTTGTCGCAGCCTTCCTGCACGGTGACGAAGGACGAAATGCCGCGCGCCCGGATCGCATCGGGCTTCGGCGGCGGCAAAAATCCAAATTTGTCCTCGACCGGAAATTCGGTCTCCAGCGCGCGGCCGTGGCTCTTGGCGTGCGCAAGCAGCTGCGGCAGATGATGATAACTTTGCGGCCCCACCACGACGTCGACGACGGGTGCGCGACGAATGATCTCATTGCCTTCGGCCTGCGCGACGCAGCCGGCCACCGCAATGTTCATCTGGCGGCCATTGCGCGCGGCATCGTCCTTGACGTGGCGCAGCCGTCCCAGTTCCGAATAGACTTTCTCCGAAGCCTTTTCGCGGATGTGACAGGTGTTGAGAATCACCAGATCCGCATCGTCCACGCTTGCGGTCTCGACAAAGCCCT
>DASSGM010000107.1:0-13328 GCA_035693465.1 Bradyrhizobium sp.
AACGGGCTAGTCTAAGTCAGGGGTGCCGCAGCGTCTTCGGCAAGCCAGCCGAACAGTCTGCCTCGGCGTCACGACGATCCTGGTCGGAATGAACTCGATCGCCGGCTTGCCTCGATTTCAAACCGCGTCTTGCTGAATCCCTTGTCAAAGCCCGAAGGGCGTAGCAGTCGCCATACGCCGGAACGCCAAGGTGTTAAGTGCCCAACAACGGAACTTCCGAATCGCGGACCATTTACTGCTTGCATTCGCAGGTAGCCAAACGGCTTGGTCGTATATCCGCCGTACTTGATGGGCCAATATTGCGGTAGGCTGTCGCGTATCTAAGGCACTAACGATCAGGATTCCCTATGACGCTAAAGGGAGTGCTGGCCTTCACAATGATAGCAATGGTCGGGCTCGGAGTTCAGGCCGAAGCGCAAACCCCATGCGCAGAACTGGTGCGACTGCGCAACGCGGCCACAGAGGCCTGGAAACAGGCGATGAGAGCACCGCCGTCGGAGCGCTGCGGAGCATTATATCGTGCCTCCTCAGCCGCGGAGGCGACACTCAAATACGCAGATAACAATCGCGAGGCATGCGACATTTCGGTCCCATTGTTAAACCAGGTGGAAGGATACCACCGCGAGGCGGTACGGGCTCGCGACAATGCGTGTGCCGGACGCCCACTTCGACCATTTCCAGCAGATATCATCCAACGTTGAGATCATGGGAAGCTTGGTCCGGTGCTCGCGCATTCGGGCAAATGATGTCCGAGTTGGGTTAAACCGAGAAGAATCAGTGCGAGCAAATGTCTTCCGGGTTACCCCTGAACACGCTGTGTGAATTGCATCACACCATCAGAGCACGAATCATATTATCGTACTTGTCGCCGCCTCTGGCGGCGTTTCCTCCCTAACTTGGGGCCCGCCGCAAGTGGCGGGCTTTCTTTGAGTTGGCCAGCATGGGATCGCCGCCGGAACCACGCTGCCTGGGATACTTATCATCCGATCGGCTCTGAGCCTGGCGCGTTCGCCGAATTCGCCATTGTTTTTCTGCGCGCCGCGCCGCAGCAGGAAGCTGCAATGCAGGCATACACCTGATCTTCGGTCCGTCATCTGTTGTTGAGGTGGCCTTGGCGGCTCGACCAGGCTCATTCCGGCGGCTTGCCGGCGATCCAGGTCGTCAGCACATCGAGGTTCGCCGTCAATGCGACGATGTCCGCTCGAGTCCCGGCACTCAGCGTACCGCGAGCGTTCTCGATTCCCAAAAAGCGCGCCGGCACCAGCGATGCGGCGCGAAGCGCGTCATCGAGCGAAATCCCCACCAGCGTTACGGCATTCTTGACAGCAGACGCCAATTCGAGATGCGCACCGGCCAGCGTTCCGTTTTCGGAGACCAGTCGCCCGTTCCGAAGTTCGATCCGTCTGCCCATCAGTTCGAAATGGTCCTGCCCGGTGCCAGCGGTCGGCATCGCATCGCTGACGAGGGCAATGTTGCCCTGATTCTTTGCCGCAAAGGCGGCCCGGACAACCAGCGGATCGACATGGATACCGTCGACAATAATGCCGGCTGTGAGCCGTGGGTCGGCAAGGGCCACGCCAACAATGCCAGGTTGCCGGGCGCTCATGGCGGGCATGGCATTGAAGAGATGTGTCACTCCGCTCAAGCCGTCGTCGATGGCCCTCAGCAAGGTGTCGGCATCCGCCTCGCTGTGACCAACCGACACCCGAATTCCACCGGCAGCGAGGCTCTTCACGAATCCTGCTGGCACGCATTCCGGCGCAAGCGTCACCATCGACGATCCGACCGCCGATAGCTCCCCAAGCCAATCCAGATCCTCCGTCGTCGCGGACAGGATATAGTCGGGCCGATGAATCCCAGGGCGCGCGCGACTGATAAACGGACCTTCGAGATGCAGACCCAGGATCCCGTCGCTGCCAGCAAGTGATTTTGCGGCAGCAATTGCGGCCACAGCCTTTTCGCGGGCATCGGTTATCAAAGTAGGCAGACAGCTTGTGGTGCCGTAGCGGCGATGTGCCAGGGCTATGGCGCGCATCGCGTCGGGCGTCGGCGCATCATTGAGAAGAATGCCGCCGCCGCCGTTGACTTGCAGATCGATGAAGCCGGGCGCAAGCAGCGTCCCGGGCGGCATGATTTCGGTTGGCCAGTCAGCCGCGCGCTGATTGCGCGGCGCGATGCCCTGAACCACCCCATCATCGATCAGGATGACCGAATCATCATGCCATCGATATCCATCGAAAATACGGTCAGCCGAGATTGCCAACCGGGGTCTTCGGCTGTGTTCGGCTGGTTTCAGGCCCATCGCCTCGCTTCCTCACTGGCCGGTTGGCAGGCCCGATCGATCCCTTGGCCGAACTGCAGGATGCACCGGCTCGACGCCCGGTATGGTATCATGACGGCGGAACTCAGGGAGCCAGCAAACGTTCCGAAAGGTACAGCTACAACGTCTGCGCACCGAGCATCGCCATTTTTCGCGAGTAAGTGGATGAGCAAATACGATTCATCGGATCTCGCTCGGTTTTATATCGGCGTCGATGGCGGTGGAACCAGTTGCCGGGCCCGCATCGAAGATGCGCAGGGTCGTGTTCTGGGTCAGGGTGCCGCCGGGCCTGCTACAACGCGCATCGGCGTGGACGGGTCGATGCAGGCGGTACGCACGGCGAGTGTGGCGGCCGCCATCGACGCCGGTCTGCCACCGGCCGCCCTTGCAGACACCAGCGCCGGCGTTGGATTGGCCGGAATTGATCGCAAAGGGGCCCGGGAAGCGCTTCTGGACTTGCCACATCCGTTTCGAAACGTCGTCTACGCGAGTGACGCGAACGTAGCTTGCCTCGGAGCGCATGGTGGCCGCGATGGAGGTATTGTCGTCCTGGGCACCGGCAGCATCGGCTTTGCTCGGGTGAAAGGCCGCGAGCGCCGTATCGGAGGATACGGTTTCCCGATCTCCGATGAGGGCAGCGGCGCCGAGCTCGGACTGCAGGCGGTGCGGCTCGCGCTTCGCGCCCATGATGGCAGGGCTAAATCTTCTCCGTTTTTGCTCGAGGTGATGGGACGGCTTGGGCCAGATGCAGTGACGTTGGTGGCGTGGGCCGAACAGGCGACCGCAACAGAGTATGCGAGCCTGGCTCCCGTTGCCTTGAGCTATGCAGAGGCCGGCGATCCCTTTGCGGAGGAAATTGTCGCCGAAGCTGCCCGCCATGTCGACGTGCTGATTCATTCGCTGGTGGAATTCGGTGCGCCGCGTATCTCGCTGCTTGGCGGCCTGGCGTCGCGTCTGGTCCGGTGGCTTTCACCTGACGCCCTGCCGTTTCTTTCTCCGCCCAAAGGCGATGCGGTGACTGGCGCCCTGCTTCTGGCCCGTCGCGAAGGAAGCGCGGCAACCGAGCCGAGGCGGCAGAGAAAGGTGCGCAGATATGCTGACTGAGCACATAAGTCCGCGGTTCGTCGACCTCGATTCATGGTCCACCAGCGACATGATCCAGGCCATGTATGACGGACAGCTCGTCGCCTGCGCAGCCGTAAGACCAGCCCTGCCGGCGATCAATGCCGCGGTGGATGACGCGGCGTCGGCGCTGAAGCGCGGCGGCCGGCTGGTTTACGTCGGCGCCGGCACCTCCGGTCGGATCGCCGTTCAGGACGGCGCCGAGCTTGGTCCGACATATGATTGGCCAAGCGATCGCATCGTCTTCGTGATGGCTGGAGGCATGCAAGCGGTACTGCAGAGTGTTGAAGGCGCCGAAGACAACGAGGCAAAGGGCGCAGAAGCCATCGCCCTGGCTGAAGTTCAGCAACACGACGTTGTCATAGCTGTCGCAGCGAGCGGTACGACGCCCTTCACCGTTGGTGCCCTGCGCGCCGCGGCAGCAAGGGGGGCGCTGTGCATTGCAGTGGCCAATAACCGGGGCGCGCCGCTTTTTGAGCCGGCGCGCCATCGCATCCTGATTGAAACCGGCACCGAGGTGCTCGCGGGCTCAACGCGGATGCAAGCCGGAACAGCGCAAAAGATCGTGCTCAATATCTTTTCCACAGCGGTCATGGTCAAGCTCGGCCGTGTCTATCGGGGTCTGATGGTAAGCATGCGCGCAAGCAACGCAAAACTTCTTCGCCGCGCCGAGATCATCGTGAGCCAGATCGTGGGGTGCGATGAGAATGACGCGGCCAAATTCGTCCAGCGCGCGGAAGGCGACGTCAAGGTCGCCGTGCTGCTTGGTCTCGGATGGGAACAAGCCGAGGCCGTTGAGGCGTTGCTCAAGCACGAGGGCAATCTGAGATCAGTCATCGACGGGTTGGCCCATGATCCAACATGACCTGATACAGACGGCCATGGCCCGGGAAATCCGGGAGATCCCGCTCGCAACCGAGCGCCTTCTGGCAGAACAGGATTTGATCGCAGGCGTCGCAGATCGCATCCGCGAGGTCGACCCGCGCGTCGTTGTGATCTCAGGCCGCGGCAGTTCCGCAAATGCAGGAACTTTTCTTCGCTATTTGTTTGAGACCCGCGCGGGCTTGCTGGTTTCGACGTCCGCTCCCTCAGTCGTGACTACCTACGGACGATCGTTCGATATGCGGAACGCGGTTTTCATCGTCATCTCGCAATCCGGCCGGAGTCCCGATCTCGTGACAGGAGCGCAATCGGCCAGAAACAGTGGCGCCCTGACAATTGCAATTGTAAACGACGTGACATCGCCCGTCGCCCAGGCCTGCGAATTGATGCTGCCGGTTGGCGCCGGCCCGGAGCGCGCCGTCGCGGCCACAAAATCGGTGGTGCTGTCGATGGTCCTGAGCGGGCAACTTGCTGCATCGCTGACCTCCGATCACGCCTTGAGCGGAAAGCTCAAACAGCTCCCGCAAAGGTTCAGTGCGGCGCTCACCTGCGATTGGTCGGCGTGGAGCGGCAGTTTTGCTGCGGCCCGCGCTGCGTTCGTCATCGGGCGGGGATTTGGACTGGGACCGGCGCGCGAGATCGCGCTCAAGATCGCCGAAACGATGCGGCTGCCGACATTGGGCTATAGCGCTGCCGAGGTAAGGCACGGGCCGCTGGCCGCTGCCAGCGCCGAAACCCCTGTTTTGGTGTTGAGGCAGAACGATGAATCATCCGCGATGGTCGATGCCTTGATCGCCGATCTCCATGCCAGAAAGCTGAACGTCTTTTCCGTCGGCGATCCAGGCGCAACATTGCCGTGGATCGGAAACGACGATCCAATTTGCGATGCGATCACGATGTTGTTGCCGGCCTACGCCACCATCGAGCAGGCGGCGCGGGATCGCGGTTTTGATCCGGACAATCCGCCAAATCTCACCAAGATAACAGAAACGCTGTGAAAAGAATCACTCCGCCGCTTCACGCACGTGGCGCGCGGTGCGCGTCCGCATGGTCACGAGCTCTTCGGCCGAGGTCGGATGCAACGCCATCGTTGCATCGAAGTCGGCCTTGGTCGCTTTCATTTTGACCGCAATGCCGAGCAGCTGGATCATCTCGGCCGCGCCGTCGCCGACGATGTGACAGCCGACGACGCGGTCGGTAGAGCCATCGATCACCAGCTTCATCAACACCCGCGTGTCGCGCCCTGACAACGTTGCCTTGATCGGCTTGAAGTCGACCTTGTAGATATCGACGTGACTGAATTGCGCGCGCGCCTGCGCTTCCGTCAGTCCCACTGTGCCGATCTCGGGCTGGGAAAACACCGCGGTCGGAATGTTGACATGGTCGACCTCGACCGGCCGCTTGCCGAATACCGTATCCGCGAACGCGTGGCCCTCGCGGATCGCGACCGGCGTCAGGTTGAGGCGGTGGGTGACGTCGCCGATCCCATAGATGTGCGGCACCGAGGTGCGCGAGAAGCTGTCGACCGCGATCCCACCATTGTTGGGATTGATGGCGACGCCGGCTTTGTCGAGCCCGAGATTGGCGACGTTGGGATGCCGCCCGATCGCGAACATCACCTGATCGGAGGCGATGCTCGAGCCGTTCGACAAATGCGTGGTGAATTCCCTGCCGTGTTTTTCGACCTTGTCGACCGTGTTGCCGGTGATGATGCTGATGCCTTCCTTTTCCATCTCGGCGCGCACATGGGCGCGGACGTCATCGTCGAAGCCGCGCAGGATGTTCTCGCCGCGATAGATCAGCGTCACATCCGAGCCGAACCCGGAAAAGATGCAGGCAAATTCCAGCGCGATGTAACCGCCGCCCTGAATCACGATGCGCTTCGGCAGCGCGCGAAGATGAAATACCTCGTTCGACGAGATGACGTGCTCGATGCCGGGTATGGCAAGCCCGTGATTTGGCGCGCCGCCGGTTGCGATCAGCACATATCTTGCCCTCACCGCGCCGCCGGTTGCGAGCCGCAGCGTATGCGGGTCCTCGAACACCGCGCGCGTCTTGACGATGCGGGCGCCGGATTTCTCCACATTGGCGGCATAGGCGGCCTCCAGTCGCGCGATCTCCTTGTCCTTGTTGGCAATGAGGGTCGGCCAGTCGAAGCTTGCGGAGGGTATCGACCAGCCGAAGCCGGCCGCGTCCTCGATCTCGTGATGGATGTGCGAGGCATAAACCAGAAGCTTTTTCGGCACGCAGCCGCGGATCACGCAGGTACCGCCCATCCGGTACTCTTCGGCAAGCATGACGCGCGCGCCATGGCCGGCGGCGACCCGGGCGGCGCGCACCCCGCCCGAACCTCCTCCGATAACGAACAGATCGACGTCGAACTCAGCCATGGTCACCTGCCCGGAGTTTATTTGGTGGCGTTTTCTTCACGCGAACCGGCGGCGATCCCGCATCAAGTGCGGGCCAGGGCTTCGCTCGAAAACGCCCTGATATCATATCTCCTTGCCGCGTTTGCGCATCTCGGCGCGGAATTCACCGTTGACGGTTTCGGCAAAAACCTGCGCCCACTGATTCATATAGGACATGCTGAATTGAATTGCCCGTGGCTCGGTGGAGAGCAACTTCTGGCCGAGCGGCGACTTGTAGAACGTGACCAGGTCCTTCAGCTCCTGTTCGGAAAACTCGTTGGCATAGATCTTCGCCATCCCCTCGCCGATTTCCTTTTCGCGGCCGGCAAGCTTTTGGGCGACGACGACGGCAACCTCGTTGAGATCCTTTTGATAGTTGAGGTTGCTCTGCATCAATTGATTCTTGGTCTGTTCAACGATGTTGGGGACCGCGCTGGCGTACATGGCGCTGGCGTTTTTCATCGCCAGAATTTCCTTGGCCGCGGCGATCGCTGCCGGAGAACCCTGCTTGAGCGGAGGCGGCGATGCCGGCGCCTGCTGGGCAACCGCTGGAACGCCGGCGACGGCCAGTCCAAACGCAAGGCCTGCGGCCGACAACATGCTTGAAAGGCGATTCATTCAATTCTCCCAAGATTGCGGCGTTACCGCCGTTCAACTACGCGAATTCCCTCAGGTCCTGCCAGGATTGCCGTGCTGGCAAGCCCAACGAACAGCCCGTGCTCGACAACACCCGGTATCAGGGCCAGTGATCCCGCCAGGCGCGTGGCATCGGCTATCCGTCCGATATGGGCATCGACGATCCAGTGGCCGCCATCGGTGACAAAAACGTGGCCGTCCTTGCCCTTTCGGACCACCATTTGCCCGGAAACGCCACTTTGCGCAAATGCCTCGCCGATGGCGCGGCGCGTCGCCGCGAGGCCGAACGGAACGACCTCGACCGGCAGCGGGAAGCGGCCGAGAACCTCGACCCACTTTGAATCGTCCGCGATCACGATCATGCGATCAGAGGCCGCGGCAACGATCTTTTCGCGCAACAGCGCACCGCCGCCGCCCTTGATGAGATTAAGCGCCGGATCGATTTCGTCGGCGCCATCGACGGTGAGATCGAGCCGATCGACGTCATCGAGGGTGGTCAATGGAATGCCGCATCGCACCGCATCGGCGCGGGTTGCTTCTGACGTCGGCACGCCGACGACGTTGAGCCCGGCGCGAACCCGCATTCCGAGAAGCTCGACAAAATGCTTCGCGGTCGATCCGGTGCCGAGGCCAAGCTTCATGCCGTCGCGCACATGTTCGAGCGCACGGGCCGCCGCTTGCCGTTTCAATCCGTCCATATTCACTTGCAAGCCCCCGTTTCCAGCGCCGCATATCTAGCGTCGTTTTGCAGCGAGGGACAGCGCAATACGTCGGCCCAAGCGCAATTGACAAGCCCTGGATCGGCGCGAATGCGACGCAGGCGCTAGGGTGCCGCGGCCTTGTCCATCGCCGCCATGATGGCGGCAAACCGCTCTTCCAGCTCGGCACGCATTTCCGGATGGGTGAACACGTAGAGCTCCTGCTCGCGGATGGCGGTGAGAACTCGTGTCGCGACATCCGATGGGTCGAGCCCGGATTGCAACCGTTCGGCGATCTGGGCGACCAGCAAGCCCGCCTGACTGGCGGGATCCGGCGGCTGCGTCGCGCCGTAACGCTCCGGCCGATTGCGGCCGCTCTCGCCGATGCGGGTGCGGACATAGCCGGGACAGAGCACGGTCACGCCGATGCCGAACGGCTTGAGCTGCGTCGCCAGCCCCTCCGACATGCCGACCACCGCGAACTTGCTCGCAACGTAAGGACTGAAGCCGAGCCCGCTATTCATCCCGGCCATCGACGCGGTGTTGACGATGTGGCCGCCTTCGCCATGGCCGCGGATATGCGGAAGGAAAGTGCGGATGCCGTGCAGCACGCCCATCAGATTGACGTCGAGCACCCATCGCCAGTTGTCGAGCGAGATATTGTCGATGCCGCCGGCGGCGGCGACACCGGCATTGTTGCAAACCACATGGACATTTCCGAACGCCTCGTAGCAAGCTTTCGCTGCGTGCTCGACGCTGAGTGGATCGGCAACGTCGCAGGGCACGCCGCGCACATTTGGCGCAAAATCGTGCAGGCTCTTGACGGCTTCCGCCAACACCTCGGTCTCGATATCGGCGAGCATCACCTTCATGCCGGCTTGCGCAAAGGCGGCGCCGAGCGCGAATCCGATCCCACTGGCCCCGCCCGTCACGAATGCTGTCTTGCCGGCGAGCTGGCGCATGATTGTCCCCACTATTTCCGGATTACGATGGAAGCCTGCCGTCTCCTACTTGCATGATTGTGCGCAGACCGATAGCGATTTTCGATGACCTCTGCCCGCACTGTCGTATTCGATCTCGACGGCACGCTCGTGGATACGGCGCCCGACTTGATCAACGCGCTCAACTTTGTTCTCGCCCGTGAGGGCCTGCCGCCGGTAGCGCTCCATTCCGCCCGCAACATGATCGGCGCCGGGGCCCGCAGGCTGATCGAACGCGGCCTGGAAGTGGAGGGGCGTAGCGCCGGTTTCGGCGACATCACCCGGCTCACCAACGATTTCATCGATCACTATGCGGCTCATATCGCCGACGTCTCGCGTCCGTTCGAAGGTCTGGAAAGCGCGCTCGATGATCTCGCAGCGCGCGGATATCGGTTTGCGGTTTGCACCAACAAGCTGGAGTGGTTGTCGAAACTGCTGCTCGACCAGCTCGGACTAAGCTCGCGATTTTCCGCGATTTGCGGCGCGGATACCTTTGGCGTGTCGAAGCCCGATCCGGCCATATTACGGCAGACGGTTGAGCGCGCCGGCGGCCGGCTGTCCTCGGCGATCATGGTCGGTGATGCCGGTCCGGATATCGGGGTGGCCCGCCGCGCCGGCATACCGGTCATCGGCGTTGAGTTTGGCTATACGGACGTCCCGATCGCCGAATTCAAACCGGACCGGGTAATCGGCCACATGCGCGAATTGCCGGCGGCCGTCGAAAGCCTCGTGCTTCAACAGAACTCCCTCTAAGCATCTGATGAAACTAAACATTTTGAGTCCTTGCGGACCTTGGCCATTGCTTAAGGATGCGGCTCGCACGGTTGCCTGGCCGTCCTGACGCCCCTATGGTCCGCGCGGGGATTGCGGCTATTGGCCGCAAATAGGGTGGCGGATCATGCGTCGTGGCATCGCGATTGCGGCAGCGGGATTGAGTCTCGCCGGCTGCTCCTCGTTCTCCTTCGATGCCTTCAGATCGGCGCCCCCAACGGTACAGCTCCAGCTCGACTCGGTGCCCTCGGGCGCCGATGCGCTGACGTCGGTTGGGCCCGGCTGCAAGACGCCCTGCTCGGTTGCCGTGCCCGTTGCCGAGGCCGGCCTCTCGGTCACTTACACGCTGAACAAGTTCCAGCCGGTGACCGTCCCGGTGCAGGTCATCCACGTCCCCGGCGATTTCTCCACCCCCGCCTCGACCACGGTTGATCCCAACCCCGTGGTCGCCGAACTTCAGCCGGCGGGCCCGCCGCCCAGGGCGCGCAGCACCTTGAGGCCGAAAAAGCCAAAGCCAAAAGCGACGGCTACGGCCCCGGCGGCATCGCCGTTTCCCGATCCGGCGTCAGCACTCCCGGCCGCCGCGCCCAGCCGTTAAGTGCGCGCACCCCCACCCGAACAGCGGATTGTATGCTGAGCGCATCATGCCTAGATTGCGCGTTGCGGAACCTTGAGCCCACGCTGATGATCGGGACTGCCGCAATGACAAGGCCTGTTGAATGACCGAACCCTCGTTGACTTCTGCCGCATCGCTGTCCCGTCCGATGACCGACCCGTTCGGCCGAACCATCAGTTATCTGCGGGTATCGGTCACCGATCGCTGCGATCTGCGCTGCTTTTATTGCATGTCCGAGGACATGACCTTTCTGCCCAAGGCCGACTTGCTCACGCTTGAAGAGCTCGATCGGCTGTGTTCGGCATTCATCGCCAAGGGCGTGCGAAAGCTGCGGTTAACCGGCGGCGAACCGCTGGTCCGGCGCAACGTGATATCGCTGGTGCGCTCGCTGTCGCGCCATCTCGATACCGGCGCACTCAAGGAGCTGACGCTGACGACCAATGGCTCGCAACTGGCGCGTTTCGCCGGCGAGCTGCGGGACTGCGGGGTACGCCGCATCAACGTCTCATTGGATACCCTCGACCCCGCCAAATTCCGCGCCATCACCCGCTGGGGCGATCTCGACAAGGTTTTGGGCGGCATCAAGGCCGCGCGCGCCGCCGGCGTTGCCGTCAAGATCAATGCGGTGGCGCTGAAGAATCTCAACGAGGAGGAAATCCCGTCGTTGATGGAATGGGCGCACGGCAAAGGCATGGTGCTGACACTGATCGAGGTGATGCCGATGGGCGATATCGGCGTGGGGCGGATCGACCAGTATGTTCCCTTGTCGCTGGTGCGCGCGCGCCTCGCCAAGCAGTACACGCTGACCGACCTCGACGATGACACCGGCGGTCCGGCGCGCTATGTTCGCGTCAGCGAGACCGGCGGCAAGCTCGGCTTCATCACGCCGATGACCCATAATTTCTGCGAGTCCTGCAACCGGGTGCGGATCACTTGTACCGGGACCTTGCATACCTGCCTCGGCCACGAGGACGCCTCCGATCTGCGCAAGCCGCTGCGGGCGTCCGCCGACAATGAGCTCCTCAGCGCGGCGATCGACCGCGCCATCGGCCTTAAGCCGAAGGGCCACGACTTCATCATCGATCGCAGGCACAACCGCCCGAGCGTCAGCCGCCACATGAGCGTTACCGGCGGCTGAGGCCGCCCGCGCGGGGTGACCCGCGGGACGAATATTCCCCTTCATTATCAACAAACTTCCAATTGACGGCGGCTTCGCGCGCTGGAATGGTGCGCGGGCTTCATGCTTGCTCGGCTCGATAAGCCGCAGCGCCGGATCACGGGCGCAGTCAGAACGGCAGAGGCGCAGTGGGAGGGACTATCGTTGCAATCGCTTCTCAAATTGAGCCGTGGAATCGACGCGTTCACAAGGTGGATGGGGAAGCGTCTGGCGTGGCTTATTCTGGTCGCCGTAATAGTTTCAGCGCTCAACGCGAGCGTGCGGAAAATTTTCGACACCTCTTCCAACTCCTGGCTCGAGCTGCAATGGGTGCTGTTCAGTATCGTGTTCCTGCTGTGCTCGTCCTGGACGCTGCTTGATAACGAACATATCCGGATTGATATCGTCAATAACCTGCTGCCGAAGAAGCTGCGCGACAGCATCGACGTCCTCGGCCACGCGTTTTTCCTGCTCCCGCTGTGCATTGTCATGATTATTACCGGCGGTCCGTTCTTTATGCGCTCATTCGAAATCAACGAGCAATCCGGCAACGCGGGCGGGCTCCCGCAATGGCCCGCAAAGTCGCTGATCATCATCGGATTCACAATGCTGTTGGTGCAAGGCATATCCGAGCTGATCAAGCGCATCGCGGTGATGCGCGGGCTGATCCCGGATCCCCACGCATCCCAGGTGCATGCGATCGAAGCCGAGGTCGAACACCTCGTCGAGGCGATCGAAAAGCGCTGATTTACCGGAGGCGGCCGCAAGGGAGTTCAGATGTCCGCTTTTCTTATCGCCAATATGGCGCCGATCATGTTCGCGTCGCTGGTCGTGATGTTGCTGCTTGGTTATCCGGCGGCATTCTCCCTCGGCGCGGTCGGCCTGATCTATGCCTTCGTCGGCATCCAGCTCGGAGAATTCCGGCCAGACTTCCTGCAGGCGCTTCCCGAGCGTGTCTATGGCGTGATGAACAACGATACGCTGCTGGCGATTCCGTTCTTTACGTTCATGGGACTGGTGCTCGAACGATCGGGCATGGCGGAGGATCTGCTCGACACCATCGGCCAGTTGTTCGGCACCATCCGCGGCGGCCTCGCCTACGCGGTGGTGTTCGTCGGCGCGCTGCTCGCAGCCACCACTGGCGTGGTCGCGGCTTCCGTGATTTCGATGGGCCTGATTTCGCTGCCGATCATGTTGCGCTACGGATACGACCGCCGCATGGCCACCGGCGTCATCGCCGCCTCCGGCACGCTGGCGCAGATCATTCCGCCATCGCTGGTGCTGATCGTGATGGCCGACCAGCTCGGCAAGTCGGTCGGCGACATGTACGAGGGCGCTTTCGTCCCGGGCCTGGTGCTCGCCGGTCTTTATGCCGTGTATTCGTTTATCGTCACGCTGATCTTTCCCAAGGCGGCTCCGGGCCTGCCGCCCGAGGCGATCGGGTTTCGCGAGAAGGATGGCAGCCGCGGGTTGATGTCCCTGGGCGTGCTGACGCTCGCCAGCGCGGCATTCGGATGGTTCATGATGAGGAACTCGACCACGCACGGCGCGGATTTTGTCGTGCTGTGCATGTTCAACGGCATCCTGTTCGCATTCTTCGTGGCCGTGCTGAACTGGATCATCGACAAGCTTACCGGCTTCCGTTTCCTGTCTGCGATGGCGCAACAGACGACGTTTGTGATGGTGCCGCCGCTGTTCCTGATCTTCCTGGTGCTGGGCACGATCTTCATCGGTATTGC
>DASSGM010000108.1:0-2579 GCA_035693465.1 Bradyrhizobium sp.
GCCGTCTGGCTCGAGTGGTATCGCATGATGAAGCCGACACCCGAAGGGCCGCGCTTCAAGTCCAGGGACGAAATCCTTGCCGAATGCGCGACCGTCGGCATCTCGCAAAATACCCCGGTCTATCTCTATTGCTTCAAGGGCGCGCGGGCATCCAACACATTCCTCGCGCTCAAGAATGCGGGCGTGAAGGATGTGCGCATGTATTTCGGGTCTTGGAACGAATGGTCCCGCGATCCGTCGCTGCCGATCGAGGAAGGTCTGCCGACCGAAGCCAAGCTGATCGGCAAGGCTGCCTAGTCAAGCCAGGTTATCGCTGCCCCGCCGCGGTCGAGCGGCGGGGCGGTGCCTGAATTTTTGGAACGGCTGCGGCTAAGGCTGCTGCGGTTCCAGGTGCCGGCATCACGGGGAGCGCCGCATGTCCACCTTCGACGATGCCTTTGACGCCGACCGCAAGCTTTCGCGATCAGGCTGCGGTTGCGGTCAGCATCGATCAATGGAGGAACATGACCGGGCGGCCCTGAAGCTACGCCGCGAGGCGCCGCCAAACGACGAAGCGCGCTATGAGGGCGTCGTGGCTTCCGCTGTCATGCGCGCGATATTTCCAAAGGAAGTCGCGCGCAGGGCTTTTCTGAAATCGGTCGGGGCTTCGACGGCGCTCGCCGCCATCTCTCAATTCTTTCCCATCAAGACCGCGACCGAAGTTTTTGCCGATGCCGGCGCGCCGGAGAAAAAGGATCTCAAGGTAGGCTTCATTCCGATTACCTGTGCGACGCCGATCATCATGGCGGCGCCGCTCGGCTTCTATGCCAAGCACGGCCTCAACGTCGAGGTGGTAAAGACCGCCGGCTGGGCCGTGATTCGCGACAAGACCATCAACAGGGAATACGACGCCGCGCACATGCTGGCGCCGATGCCGATTGCGATCTCGCTGGGTCTCGGCGCTCAGCCCATCCCCTTCACGGTGCCGGCAATCGAGAACATCAATGGCCAGGGCATCACGCTTGCCATCAAGCACAAAGACAAGCGCGACCCGAAGGGCTGGAAGGGCATGAAATTCGCCATTCCCTTCGACTACTCGATGCACAACTATCTATTGCGGTACTATCTCGCCGAGCACGGCGTTGATCCCGACACCGATGTGCAATTGCGTTCGGTGCCGCCGCCGGAGATGGTCGCCAATCTCCGCGCCGACAACATCGACGGCTTCCTCGCACCCGACAACATCTGCCAGCGCGCGATCTATGACGGCGTCGGCTTCCTGCACATTTTGTCCAAGGAAATCTGGGACGGGCATCCCTGCTGCAGTTTTGCTGCGAGCCGGGAGTTCATCACGACATCGCCCAACAGTTTCGCCGCCCTGACGCGGGCCATTATCGACGCCACGGCCTATGCCTCCAGGCCCGAAAATCGCAAGCAGATCGCGGAGGCCATCGCGCCGCCGAATTATATCAACGCGCCGGTCACCGTGCTCGAGCAGGTTCTCACCGGGACCTACGCGGACGGACTTGGGGGCGTCAAGACCGACGCCAGGCGCGTCGATTTCGATCCGTTTCCCTGGCAGTCGTTCGCGGTGTGGATGCTCACGCAGATGAAGCGCTGGGGCCAGATCTCCGGTGAAGTGGACTACAAGTCGGTGGCGGAGCAGGTCTACCTTGCGACCGACACCGGCAAGGTCATGAAAGACATGGGCCTGACACCGCCGGCCACGGCCTACAAATCGTTTTCCGTGATGGGAAAGCCATTCGACCCTGCAAAGCCCGACGAATACGTCGCAAGCTTCAAGATCAGGAAAGCATCCTAAGGCAAAGTCTTTCGCTGCTCGTCCGCGAGCGCGCGCAGCCCGCCGTCTTATCCCCGAATTAAAATCGTCCGCCTGCGGGCCAGAGCCAGTTATGTCTGCTAAAGTGCAAGGACATTATTTCTGGCATTGGGCAGCAGCCTCAATGGCAAATATCTGGGCGCGCAAATCCACCGCTGTGTTGTTGAACGAGGCCGCTCAAGGCGACGACGCAGACGGGCCGACGCGGCCCTTGCGACGAACTTTATCCGCGCTCAACCTGGTCGCACTCGGAATCGGCGGCATCATCGGCGCGGGAATTTTCATCCTCACCGGTCATGCGGCTGCGGCATATGCAGGGCCTGCGGTCACCCTGTCGTTTGTCCTTGGCGCCGTCGCCTGCGCCTTCGCCGGACTGTGCTACGCGGAAATGGCATCAACGGTCCCGATCAGCGGCAGTGCGTATACCTACGCCTATGCAACGCTTGGCGAGCTGGTGGCCTGGATCATCGGCTGGGACCTGATCCTGGAATACGCGGTCGGCGCGATCACGGTTGCGGTCGGCTGGTCCGGGTATATCGTCAGCTTTGCAAGAGATTTTGGACTGAACCTTCCGGCGCGATTTGTCTCCTCGCCTTTGACCTATGATGCTGCCCAGCACCAATGGTCGCTCACCGGAGCCGTCCTCAACGTACCGGCGGCATTGGTCATTGTCGTCATCACCGCTCTGCTGGTGGCGGGGATACGAGAGGCGGCGCGGTTCAATAATTTTATCGTCGCGGTCAAGCTGGTGGTGATCGCC
>DASSGM010000109.1:0-2176 GCA_035693465.1 Bradyrhizobium sp.
AGTGCTTCCCCGCCCCCATATAGCCGAACAAAAATCCCGCGACCTTGCGCTTCTGGATTTCCTCGCTGCCTTCGGTGATGCGGTAGCGGCGGTGATGGCGGTAGATGTGTTCGAACGGCTTGTGGCGCGAATAGCCGATGCCGCCATGCACCTGCATGGCGCGGTCGGCGGCCTCGCAGCACAGCCGGTTTGCCCAGTAATTGCACATCGAAACCTTGTCCGAGAGCGTGTGCTCGACCTGCGCCTGCGTCAGCTGGTCCATCTCCCAGGCGGTCTTGCGGATCAACAGCCGCAGCATTTCGGCCTGCGTTGCCAGTTCCACCAGCGGCCACTGGATCGCCTGGTTCTCGGCCAGCGCGCGGCCGAACGGTTTGCGCTCGCGGGCGTATTTCACGCTTTCCCCGATGCAATAGACCGCAGCCCCCAGCGAACTCGCGGCCTGCCGGATCCGGTTCTCATGCACAAAGCATTGCGCCAGCGACAATCCGCGGCCGACCTCGCCGAACAGCGCATCGTCGGGGACGAACACGTCGGTCAAACTGACGCGCGGGTGATCGGTCGGCATATTGAAGGTCCACATATATTCCTCGACCTTCACGCCTTTTGTCTTTGCCGGAACCAGAAAGCAGGTGATGCCCCGCGCGTCGCCGTCATTGCCGCTGGTGCGGGCGAACAGCGCGCAATGGGTGGCGACATGCATGCCGGTGGTCCACATCTTCTCGCCGTTGATCACCCATCCCTTGACGCCATCGCGGCTCGCCTGCACCGCGCGGGTTTCCATGTGGGTCGCATCCGAGCCATGCTCCGGCTCGGTGAGGCCGAAGGTGATGCGGTATTTTCCCGTGATCGAACCTTCGATCATCGCCTTCTGCTCATCGCGGCCATAGCGATCCAGCATCGGGACCAGCGGCAGATTGCCGACGATCGAATGCTCGTTCTGCAGATCGTTATGCAGGCCAAGACCCCTGGATGCAAAATGCTCGCGGATAACGGCCATCCAGAGGTTGGAACCATCCTTGCCGCCATAGCGCTTCGGAATCGCGAACCGCAGGTGTCCCGCTTCGTCGGCGAGATTTTTCACCCTGCGCAGCAGCGCTTCCCATTCCGGCCGCGGCAGTCCGCCGTGCTCGAAATCGGTGCGCGCCCATTCGCGGCGATGGTCGAAGAAACGGATGTTGTCATCGGTTTCTTCAATCGGCTTGATCTCGCGCGCGATGAATTGGTCGAGCTCGGCGAGATAGGCGACCAGATCGGCCGGCATTGCAAAATCCAAGGCAATTCTCCCAGAGATCGTTTTTGTCGTTGTCGCGAGTTCCGCGAAAGGCTCGGCCCAATCGATTAAGGTGAGAAGCGGAAGCCAAGTCAAGCAACCGAGATGGCTTTTGGCGCGCAGGCGCCTTGCGCAATTGGGTGGCGCCGGACAGCGGGAGCAAGCTAGTATTCAAGCCAGCATTCCGCGCCACAGAAAAATCCAGGGAGCAAACATGGACTTGAAATTCTCGGTAGTCACGCGCAAGGGCGCGATCACCATCGTGACGCTGTCGCGCCCGGAAGTTTACAACGCGCTGCATACGGATGCGCATTTCGAACTGAACAAGGTGTTCGACGACTTTTCCGCCGATCCCGAGCAATGGGTTGCGATCGTCACCGGCGCCGGCGACAAGGCGTTTTGTGCCGGCAACGACCTGAAATGGCAGGCGGCGGGAGGAAAGCGCGGCTGGGATACCGGCGGATTTGCCGGGCTGACCTCGCGCTTCGACTGCGACAAGCCGATCATCGCCGCCGTCAACGGCGTCGCCATGGGCGGCGGCTTCGAGATTGCGCTGGCGTGCGATCTCATCATTGCTTCGGAGAATGCGACCTTCGCGCTGCCGGAGCCGCGCGTCGGCCTGGCGGCGCTCGCCGGCGGATTGCACCGGCTGCCGCGCCAGATCGGGCTGAAGCGCGCCATGGGCATGATCCTCACCGCGCGTCATGTCACCGCCCGCGAAGGACACGAGCTCGGTTTTGTCAATGAGGTGGTGCCGCAAGGCGAAGCGCTCGCGGCAGCGGAGCGGTGGGCGGAAACCATCTGCAAGAACAGCCCGATGTCGATCCGCGCTTCCAAGCAGACCATCCAGAAGGGCCTTGCGGTGTCGCTGGAGCAGGCGATCGCCGAGCAGCGCGACTATCCGGC
>DASSGM010000110.1:0-3152 GCA_035693465.1 Bradyrhizobium sp.
CGATCCCCTGCCCTCGCCGGATATCGACACCCTGCCGCAGCAAGGCATCGTGCTGGTGCTCGACCAGATCACCGATCCGCACAATGTCGGCGCCATCATGCGCTCGGCGGCGGCGTTCGCGGTCAAGGCCATCGTCACGACGGCGCGTCACAGCCCGGAGGCGACCGGCGTGCTGGCGAAATCCGCCTCCGGCGCGCTCGAATTGGTGCCGCTGGTCACGGTGCAAAATCTCGCGCGCGCGCTGACCGGCTTGAACGAGGGGGGCTTCATGACGGTCGGGCTCGACAGCCACGGCAGCGAGAATCTCGGCGATGTCGCCTTGCGGCAGCCGTTGGCGCTGGTGCTCGGCGCCGAAGGCAAGGGCTTGCGGCAGTTGACGCGCGAGACCTGCAGCGTGGTGGCGCGGCTCGACATGCCCGGCGAAATCAAGAGCCTCAACGTCTCCAACGCCGCGGTGCTCGCGCTCTATATCGGCGCCAGCCGGCTCGGCCTGATGCGATGAGTGGCGCAAAGCAAGCGCCCGCTCGCAGGATGCGAATGGGCGCGCCGGGAACTGTCAGTTGATGCGGCGATCAGTAATAGCGGCGCAGCACATGGGGCCTGCGGTGGCGGCGATAGGTATCCCAGCCCAACGCACTTTCCTGGTAGGTCGGATAGGGCGCGAAGTTGCCGGGGCCCGAATAGGTCGGGCCCTGGTTAACATAATAATACTGGTGCACGGGATCGGGCAGCCGCTCATAGGCCCAGCCGCAGCCGAAGCCACAGCCCGAATAGCTGTAGACCGGCGCCGGCGAAACGTAGACCGGAGACGCCACGCATGGATTGACATAGGCCGGCCCGCAGGGCCAGCACCCGTACCATCCGCATGCCATCGCAGGTGCCGCGCTCGCAATCACCAGCGCGAACGCCGCACCCAATCCTGAAATCGTCTGACGCATGACTCGCTCCTGTCGATGTGTTCTCGAATGGATCTAGTGTGGAGGTTTTCGTGGCCTTCGGTGATGAGAGTCATGTGGCCCTGAGAGATCGTGCGGCATGCCGAACTCGCCGTCTTGCGGCGCGTAGATCACCGGCGGCGGATAGTAGGGTGGGTCGATCTGGGCCGGCAGCGGGGCGGATTCCGCAGACCATGAGTGATGGAAGCGCGCGGCGCGGGGCGGCAGCTTGCGGTTGGCTGGCGGTTCGATTTCGAGACGCCCGTAGCCCGGCACGCGACCGGCGCTCGGATAGTAATGACCGACCTTGGGGGGAAGATCGACGTAGCCGCCGCCATAAATCGTGGGCTGCACCTGCTCACCTCTGCCAAGACCCCATTCGCCTTCGATCACGGCATAGGATGCGTCGATGCCGTTAATGATGATCGGCACGTCGGGGCGGCCTGGAATCACAATGTCGAAGCCGCCGCCGGCACAGGCCGGTAGCGTCGTCCCGAGCAAAATCGCCAGTGCCCAGCCAGCGCGCATGGTTTCGTGCTTCCCGTTTCTCGCGGTAACCTAACCGAACGCGCGACCCTAAAGGTTAAAGCTAAGGACCAAAGTGCCGGTAAGCCTAACGCGTAAGCACTCATGCTCGCTCGATTGCAAGCGATCGCAATCAGGAAGTGTTAACTCGCACCCTGCCCTAGGCAGATACGGTTGCAGCGAGCGTCATGACGCCTATCGCGGTCGTGACGATGCCGACACTGGCCTGCAAGCCGCTGTTGGCCCAGGTCAGCCAACGCGCGGAGACCACGAGCGGCACTGCAATCACCATCGACAGCGCGCCCATCCCGATCATCGAGCCGATCCCGAACAGCGCGATGTAGCCGACTGCAATCGCGGGACTGGAGGCCTGCGATACCGCAAGCACCAGCAGCGCAGCCGATCCGGCCATGCCGTGCATTAGTCCGACCAGCAGCGTGCGCCAGCGAAAACCGTGGGCATGGGTATGGATGGCGCGGGCGTGCGCGACGGTTTCGCCGGCATGGCTGTGCGCATGGATATGGACGGTGCCGTCGTCGTGGCGGTGTTTGTGAAAATGCACGCGGTCGCGCCATAGCCGCCACAGCACATGGGCGCCGAGACCGAGCAGCATGATGCCGACGGCGGTCTCCAGCGGCCGTGCGAAATGTTCAGGGATGGCGCGCCCAAGCCAGATCGCGGCGCCGGCAACGGCGAACAATGTCAGGGTATGACCGAGGCCCCAGGTCAGCCCGTGCTTGACGATGTCCCCGACGTGGGTGCGGCGCGCGGCGATGCTGGACACCGCGGCGATATGATCGGCCTCGAGCGCGTGCTGCATGCCGAGCAGAAATCCCAGTCCCAAGATTCCGAACATCTGCCCCGCCCGCCTTTTCGCCCGAGTTCACATCCACGCAAGTTCACCGCTTCCTCGCCACGGTGCCTGGGCGGTCATCTGCTCAAACATCGAAGCGGAACTTCACACCGGTTTGAAGGCCGACACAACCTCGATTTGGAACACCGGTCCACCTCTGAGCGATGCCAAAGAGCCGCCATCGCCGCGCCCTCCTTGGTCGTCGCCGCATCACATCTGTTTGAATCGCCTGGCGAGAAAAACCCGGAACGTCCGTCCGAGGCCGCGCTTAGCGTTGCGTCCTACAAGGGAGACACACATGACGAAACTCAGACTTTTTGGCGCGGTCGCTGCGATCCTTTCATCCGCGCTGGCAAGCCCCGTGACGGGGCAGGAGGTGATCTACAATCCCGGCTATTGCGCGCAGTTCTATCCAAACGCCAACTGCCAGAACAAGGGAGTGGGAAATCCCTACACCGGAAGCTATCAGCGGCGGATTGTCCATCGGAGCTATTGGGACAGCAATGCCAGCTGGAACGGCCGATGGGACCGCCGCTATGATTCCGGCTTCCGGCCCGCTGATGTCGCCGCTGGCGTGGTAGGCGGCGCGGTCGGCACTGCGGCTGCCGTCGCCACGGCACCGTTCCGCACCGCTCCGTACGCCTATGATTCATACGCGTATTATGGCGGCTATCCCTACGCCTATTACGACAACGGCTATCGCGGCGGGCCGAAGCAGAGCTATCCGGTGAGCCGTCAGAGCTACGCGGTGAGCAGTGGCTTCGTCTGCGAACCGGGCTCCTGGTTCAAGGGCGAGGACGGCCTGATGCACCTCTGCCAATAAGGCATGCGCCTGGCAA
>DASSGM010000111.1:0-6325 GCA_035693465.1 Bradyrhizobium sp.
CGTCCGCTTCGGGCTCACGCTTTCCTGCTCAGCGGCAATTGGATTCAGAAACGGGGACGCAGCGGTGCCCATGGTCTCGCCATCGATGGAACGCACCTGCCAAAACTAAGTGGGAAAGCCTTTAGGTTTGGTATCTTTCAACGCCAAATCTCGGCTATTCAAAGTTGTAATCCCCTTGTTTCGCAATGGGAATTTAGCCCGGTCTAAAGGGTGCAGCGGCCGGCAGGGACATGCAAATGCTGTTTTGTGAATCGAGGCTTGGTAAGGTCAGTAGCGGATGGCGCGTGAAAAGGTTTGTCTGTACTATGGTACCAGTTGCTGCGTTCGAGTCTCCTTCGTGCCCGCGACGTCGGGCCGGCCATCGCCTTCCGTGCGCTACGTCACAGATACGCACGCCCTACTGGGATAATTTGCAGAATCTTGCCTTTGCAATCGAACCAGCCGCCAATGCAATGAGACCAACCTTGCGAGACGGCCATTGAGCGCGACACAAGCGGCTTCAGACGATGTCCTGATCGCTCGGATCGCCCAAGGCGACCGGCTCGCCATGCAGGTGCTGTACGGAAGGCACCATGTCAGGGTGTTTCGCTTCGGGCTTCGGCTCGTGCGGGACGAGCAGATCGCGGAAGACCTCATCAGTGAAGTTTTTCTGGATGTGTGGCGTCAGGCTGGCAAGTTCGAAGGCCGATCCGCCGTTTCCACCTGGCTCTTGGCAATTACGCGATTCAAGGCCCTGTCTGCGCTGCGCCGCAGGAAGGACGTTGAACTGGACGACGAAGCCGCCGCCGCGATCGAGGATACGTCCGACGATCCGGAAGTGGCGGTGCAGAAGAAGGATACAAGTGAAGCGTTGCGCAAGTGTCTGACCGCACTTTCGCCGGAACACCGGGAGATCGTCGATCTTGTCTACTACCACGAGAAATCCGTGGAAGAGGCGGCTGAAATCGTCGGGATACCGGAAAACACCGTGAAGACGCGCTTGTTTTATGCGCGCAAGAAATTGGCCGAGCTGCTGAACGCAGCCGGCGTGGAACGAGGCTGGCCATGATGGCAATGAGCAAGAAAATACTGGAGCAAGAGCCCAGTGAGATAGAGATGCTGTTGCCATGGCACGCGACCGGTACCCTGAATGCGCGAGATGCCCGCCGCGTCGACGAGGCGCTCGCCCGCGATCCAGAGCTTGCCAGGCAGTATGCCGTGATCCGGGAAGAGTACACCGAGACCATTCATCTCAACGAAAGCCTCGGTGCGCCATCCGCGCGCGCCATGCAGAAACTGTTTGCCGCAATCGATGGAGAGCCGGCGCGCAATCCCTCGCCCTCGCTCAATCTCTCCACGCGGATCTCAGAATTTTTCGCAAAACTCTCGCCGCGGACCCTGGCCTGGTCGGCGAGCCTGGGCGCGCTGGCGCTGTTGTTGCAGGCCGGCGTGATCGGCGCGGTCCTGATCAAGAACCAGGCCGCCTCCTATCAGACCGCGTCATTGAGCATGAACGAGCCTGCCACCCGCAATTTGGGAGCGGGCAGGCCGCCGCGCGCCCTGGTGCGGTTCGCGCCGGAGGCCCGCGTCGCCGACGTCACGGCACTGCTCGACAGCTATCAGGCCTCGATCGTCGATGGGGCCCAGGGCGGCCTGTTCCAGTTGCAGTTCGGCAACAAGGCGATGACGAAGGATGAGATCGCCGGTCTGATGAGCAGGCTGCAAAGCGAGAAGACCATCAGTCTCGCGGTGCCCGCGCAGTAAGGCGCACGGTGCCTCCTTCATGGCGCATAGACCGAGGTCTCATGGTCAACGATCGTGTCAATTGGGGCGTGAAAGTGCGGCGCGCCGCGTTGGCCTTCACCATTGCGGTTTTGCCATTTGCGTGTCTCGGTGGCTCGGCGGTTGAAGCGCAAAGCGTTATCCGCTCGCCCAACATTAATATCCAGTCGCGGATTCCGACCATCAACCCCACTGTGGTGCCGCGGATCGACCCTAACATTGCCGGGAGAATGACGCCCAATCTCCGGACCTACCCGGCGTGCAGCTACGCCTACCGCAATAACGCTGGCGAATGCTCCAACAAGCCGGTCTTGTCGACCAATGGAGGTGGTACCGGCGGCGGGGTATCGGGCAAGAACAAGGACAAGAACAAAAACAGCGGTCCTCGGCGCATTGCGGAGCAGACAGCACTCAACCAGCGTACCATCGCAGGTGAAATCGTCGCCGAGATCGACGGTTCGCTGTCCGATACGCAGGCTGACGAACTGGCGCGGCGACATCGTCTCGTGCGTCTGCAATCACAGAATTTTCCGCTATTGGGCGCCACCATTGGGCTGTTCCGCATCACCGACCGCCGCACCGTGGAAACAGCGAGCCGCCAATTCGCCACCGACGCCAGCGTTTACTCAGTGCAGCCGAATTTCCGTCATTTCCTGCAGCAGCAGAAGGCGGCCTTGACCGAGGGCGATCCCGCGCAATATGCGCTTGCGAAACTTCGCTTGCCCCAGGCGCATACGTTGGCCCGCGGAGCCAACGTCACCGTTGCGGTGATCGATTCCGGCGTTGACATCAAACATCCGGAACTCGCCAACGCGATCGCGGACTCATTCGATGCGCTCGGCAGCAAGGAGGGTCCGCACGTCCACGGCACCGGCATCGCGGGCGCGATCGTGTCACACGCGCGGCTGATGGGGAGCGCCCCGGCCGCGCGGATTCTGGCGATCCGAGCTTTCGCTGCGGCGCCGAATGGCGGGGAGAGCACGTCGTTCGTGATCCTCAAGGCGCTGGACTACGCGGCGGCCCACGGCGCACAGATCGTCAATATGAGTTTCGCCGGTCCGAACGATGGGTTGATCGAACGCGGTATCTCCGCCGCAGTCGCGAAGGGTATGGTGATGGTCGCCGCCGCCGGCAACGCTGGCGCGAAATCGCCACCGCTGTATCCTGCCGCCAATCGGAATGTCATTGCGGTCAGCGCCACCGACGCCCAGGACAGATTGTTTGCGGCCTCGAACCGTGGCGGCCATATCGCGGTATCAGCTCCTGGCGTCGACATCTTCCTGCCGGCGCCGGACGAAAAATATCAGATGGCGTCCGGCACCTCGTTTTCCGCGGCCTATATCAGCGGCCTCGCGGCGCTGTTGCTGGAGCGCAATCCTGCCTTGAAACCGGACGAGGTGCGCACGATCCTGATGAGAACCGCCCGCGATCTTGGCGCACCGGGCCGCGACGACCTGTTTGGCGCCGGCGAAGCCGACGCCTATGCGGCGGTTTCGGCGGTGACCGCCGCGCCCGCGACGCCCCTAGCCACGGTTTCGGACAGACCAGCTGCTGAGGATGTTCCAAACCGGCAGGACGCTCCCGCGACCCGCGCTATCAATCAACCTCCTGCCATGGCGTCCGACAAGTCGGCCGTTGGCCAACCCGATCGACCCGCCGCGCAGTAGTTTTCCGGCCAATATCTCCCGGCGAAAAGGTTAAAAAAATCCTAGGTGCGTTTGAACGTGCTGCACCCCTCCCGCGACCCAATATCTGTGGGAGCGGTTATCCCTTCCCATCGAGGCTGTATTCGGCGCGAGCGCCCATCCACCCCAAGCGCGCCCATATGGCTTGACCCGTCCGGTTGTCCCCCCGGACGGGTCTTTCGTTTCTGGGGATATTTCGGCCGCTCCACTTGACGAAACCCGGCCTTCGGGAGCCACGCCCGCGTAGTTGCAGCCGCTGTAACCACCCCATGACGGTCTGCGGCTTGACTGTGGATTGGAAGGAAAACGCCGCGTTTCTACGGCTTTCTGTCGATTCCGGGGCGGCGGCGGCGTCGCCGGCTGGACAACGTTAAGTTTTCCACAAAATATATGCATCACGTTTGATTGATTCGCGCTCGTTGCGTCCGCGTCCGTTTTTCTCCTTGCGGGCTGATTCATGACACATCAAATCGACGTGGCACGCGGTCGCGACACCGTCGCGCGCTGGTGCGCTCTTGCCGAGCAGCGGCTGGAGTATCTCACCGAGTTGTTCGAGACCGGCCGCTGGCGCCGCTTTCACAGCGAACTTGCATTTCTCGAGAACATCCGGGAGGCCAAGGCCGCAGTGGTAATTTGGCGCGAATTGCGCGAGGCCTCCCACAACAATTGCGCCGTTCTCGACATCTCGCTCCTTGGCCGCACGCGAACGACGTCGCTGCGTGGGCAAAGCTTGCACGATCAGGCTCGAAGGCTTGATCCGCAGCCGGCGGCGATCCCGGAGCGATCACCACGCCAAGTTTCGAACGCCGCGGAAACCGATCGCGTTTGTTCGCAGCAAGCACCTTCGGCGCCGGCGATCGGCAACGCAGCGGAGCCGCCGATCGATATCGCGGCGATAGAGCAACGCTACCCCGTGCTGCGCAACGCGCTTTAGGCGTTGAAGCAAGCAGGGCAGGCAACGCGCAGCGTGCCACCAGGGCCTTTAACCAATGAGCTGATCGGCATAGCATGAAGGGCGCGCTTTTGCTCGCCTTACGAAATAACGACAAGCGCCAAGTTTTCCCGCACCGCCTGCCTTGTCAGCCTCACCATCTCCAGCAACATGGCTTCGCCGGCATCGATCATTTCTTCCAGCGTGATGCGTCGCCTCGCCGCTTTGCGCTGCGAGGCGCCGTCCCGCTTCAGCGGCGGCACATGCACGAACGCGGCAAGGCGGGGACCGGTGTCGCCCGACGTTGCCTCAATCGCGCGCCAGCTCAGATAATTGCAGAGATAGCTCCCGGCATCGCGCGAGATTCGCGCGTCAATGCCGGTGCCATCGGCCGCGCGCAGCAATTTCGCGATGTGAGGGCCGAACATCATGGCGTCGGCGTCGCCGGCGATCGAGCCCTTGCGCAGCCGCGCATGGTCGGCATCGGGCCACAGCGTGGTGACGGCATTGCGGGCGCGGGTCTCGAGCCGCACATAGGGTGTGCGGGAGGCAAGACCGAACATCAGCAGCGCATGCGGCCGCTTCGACGCCAGCAGATCGGGCAATTCACGATCGACGGCCGTGTATGTTACCGGGAAGATGTGGCCCGACAGTTCGACATCGTGCAGCGCCGGACGGCGCAGCCGCACCAGCCGCGCCACCAGTGGCTGCGTCGGGTTGAAGGGCGCGCCGGGAAACGGGCCGAAGCCGGTGACGAGGATGCGGAGTTTCTCGCTCATCTCACCTCAGCATCTGCGCGATCTGCTCTGCCGCCAGCGCCGGCGCGACCCGGCCCTCGGCGACCTCGGCCTCGACCTTCTTCACTTTGGCACGAACCGAAGGATCGGCGCGCAGCCGCGCCATCATGCGCTGCTCCAGCATCGACCACATCCACTTCACCTGCTGCTGCCGGCGCCGTGCCGCGAACTCGCCTGAGGCGTTCATTGCCGTGCGGTGATCGAGAACCTTTTGCCAGAGCCCGTCGATGCCCGTGCCGGTGAGTGCCGAATAGGTCAGCACCGGTGGCTGCCAGTGCTCCGAGCGCGAGCTGAGGATATGTAACGCGCCGCGATATTCGGCCGCGGCAAGATTGGCGCGTTCGATGTTGTCGCCGTCGGCCTTGTTGATCGCGATCATGTCGGCGAGTTCGACCAGACCCTTCTTGATGCCCTGCAGCTCGTCGCCGGCGCCCGGCAGCATCAGCGCCAGGAAGAAATCGGTCATGTCGCATACCGCGGTCTCGGATTGCCCGATGCCGACGGTTTCCACCAGCACCACGTCAAACCCCGTGGCCTCGCATAACAGCATCGCCTCGCGGGTTTTCGCGGCGACGCCGCCGAGGGTGCCGGACGCCGGCGAGGGCCGGATGTAGGCGTTGTCGGAAGCAGCAAGCCGCGCCATCCGCGTCTTGTCGCCGAGGATCGAGCCGCCGGTGCGGGCGGAGGAGGGATCCACCGCGAGCACCGCGACCTTGTGGCCGCGCTCGATCAGGAACATCCCCAGCACGTCGATGGTGGTCGACTTGCCTACGCCGGGCGAGCCGGTAATGCCGACGCGGATGGCCTTGCCTGTATCCGGCAGCAGCGCCTGCACCATATTGCGTGCCGCCGCCTGATGATCGCTGCGCCGGCTTTCGATCAGCGTGATCGCGCGCGCCAATGCCGTGCGGCTGCCGCCGCGGAGCTCTTTTGTCAGTACTTTGATATCGAGGGGGGCATTCTTAGGCAGGGTCATGCCTTGCTTTACAACGGCCGCGTGCCACAGGCGAGAGGATCGGCGCTTGAGGAGCTCAATGTTCAACAGCCGGCCAATTCAGATACGGGTCCGCAATCTCGCGGCAAGATATGCCCGAGTTGTGTCTTTAGCCTTTCGCCCTCAGAAATCAGAGGGCGCAGGGAATGCCGGGCGC
>DASSGM010000112.1:0-5676 GCA_035693465.1 Bradyrhizobium sp.
GGGGGAGGATGCCGCGTCGTGACGTGCGGCTGCCGTCCGATTCAAAAATGTCCGGGAATCGAAAAGCCCGCTACCGGTTTCCCGGCGCGGGCTTAGTTCTTGCGATGCTGAACATATGCCGGTGATTTGCCCGACGTGTCAAATCTTTTCGAAAACGGTCTTACCCCGGCAATGCAAGGATACCCACGCCTTGAAATAAGGTTAAGGAAATCAGCAGGGAACCCGCAGCAACGCGCCGCATTGATGGTTGGGAGGAATACTTCGAATGCTTATCGCCGTGACCCGTGTAGCGCAGACCCGAGGCGGGTGCGACCGAGCGTCCGCGCAACGGGGGAATTTGCTTGATTGCCGACCAGAAACGGCAAATGTCTTACGCGGGAGCTTGACCGATTCAATTGATCGCCAGCGTCAAAAAATTTCATGACCGAAGCCAATCGCGCGAAAGCCAAAAAACCCAAAAACATGGTGCTTCGGTTGCTCGGCCCGGGACTGGTAACCGGCGCCGCTGACGATGACCCGTCGGGCATTGCCACTTATTCGCAGGCCGGAGCGCAATTCGGTTACGGTTTGCTTTGGACGGTGTTTCTGACAACGCCGTTCATGATCGCAATCCAGTTGGTGAGTGCGCGGATCGGCAGGGTGACCGGCAAGGGCCTCGCCGCCAATGTAATGGAGCTGGCGCCCCGCTGGCTGGTGCTGGCGCTTGTCTTTCTTCTGGTCGCTGCGAACACAGCCAACATCGCGGCCGATATCGCGGCGATGGGAGAATCTCTCTCGCTGGTCATTGGCGGCCTCAATCACGAGCATGCGCTGATTTTCGCATCGACATCGACCTTGCTGCAGGTGTTTGTGCCCTATCGCCGCTATGCGCCGGTGCTCAAATTCCTGACACTCACGCTGTTCGCCTATGTCGCAACTGCCCTGACCGTGAATATTCCGTGGAGCGCAGCCCTGCTGGCCGCGGTCTGGCCCACGCCCACGATCAATGCGGATTATTTCCTGATGGTGGTGGCCGTTCTGGGGACCACGATAAGCCCCTATCTGTTTTTCTGGCAGGCCTCGCAAGAAGTCGAGGAAATGCATCAGGGCAAGATACACCGTCCGCTTCGCGAGCTCACCAGAGGTGGTTATCCGGAGCTTGACCGCATTACAGTCGATACCATCGTCGGCATGATCTTCTCCAACGTGATCGCTTTTTTCATCATTCTGACCACCGCGGCTGTCTTGAATGCCAACGGCGTCACCAACATCACTTCGGCAGCCCAGGCGGCTGAAGCGTTGCGACCACTGGCAGGTGATTTTACTTTCCTGCTTTTCGCTCTCGGCATTATCGGCACGGGCATGCTGGCGATCCCGGTGCTGGCCGGTTCGGCTGCCTATGGAGTATCCGAAGCATTCGGATGGCGAGCTACGCTTGAAGCAAAGGCGCCGGACGCCGTCGGATTCTACACGATTATCGCGGCGGCTACCGTGATCGGATTTGGGCTTGTCTTTACCGGAATAAGCGCCATCAACATGCTGGTGTGGAGCGCTGTGCTCAACGGTATTGTCGCCGTTCCGATCATGGCGATGATGATGGTGATTGTCGCAAATCGCAAACTGATGGGGCGGTTCAGAGCCAGGACGTGGTTGATCGCGTTGGGCTGGCTCGGCACCGCCTTGATGGCCCTGGCAGTGATGGCGTTGTTTTGGTCATTCCTGGCCGGTTAGAGCCGGTACTGCCTGCGTCGCCGGCATCGCGGCCGGTTCGGCCGCGATGTCTGGATCGAAACCGACCGCCCTGATCTCGACGAGGATTTACAGCCTGGCCTCCAGCACCATGTTGAAGGGCGTTTCGGCGGCGCGGCGGACGCGTTTAAAGCCGCCCTCCATGATCACTTTCTTAAGACGCGCCTCGCCTGCTTGCGCACCCAGCGCAAGGCCAACCTCCTGCGCGAGCGAGGCTGGCGTGCAGACAACGGTCGATGCGGCATAAAACAATGCACCAACCGGATTGAGATTATCTTCGAGCCTGTCGTGGGCGAACGGCTCGACAATCATCCAGGTGCCATCCGGCGCCAGCGCCTTGCTGACGTGCTGCGCCGCGCCGGCCGGGTCACCCATGTCGTGAAGGCAATCGAAGAAACAGACGAGGTCAAATCCCTTGGTGGGGAAATTCTTGGCAGCACCGGTCTCGAACGAGATCCGCTCGCCGACGCCGGCTTCCCGCGACGATTTATGCGCCGCTTCAATCGAGTCCGGATGATAGTCGTAACCGAAGAATTTCGAATTGGGGAAGGCCTTCGCCATCAGAATGGTCGAAGCGCCATGCCCGCAGCCGACATCCGCAACACTGCATCCCCGTTGCAGCTTCGCCACGACACCGTCCAGCGCCGGCAACCATTCGTTGACAAGATGATAATTGTAGGCGGGGCGAAATACGCGCTGGGTGCCGCAGAACAGGCAACCATTATGTTCGTGCCAGGCCAGCGCCCCATCCGATTTGAATGCATTGACGATCTTCGGCACGTCATGGAACAGGCCGCTTGCGATATCGAAAAAGCCCGCCATGAAGAACGGACTCTCCTCATCCGCAAACACCATCGCCTGCTCAGGAGACAGCGAGAATTTTTGGGCCGTCTTGTCGTAGGCGAGATAACCATGGGCTGCCTGCGCCGACAACCATTCGCGCACCAGGCGTTCCGAGGTGCCGGTTTGTTTGGCTAGCGCCGCTGAATCGATCGGCCCCGATTTGGTCATTGCCTTGTAGAAACCGAGCTGATCGCCGATGTGAACCAGCGCCGCATTGGTTACGGCGCCGAGATCGCCCAACATGCGGCCGACAAAGGCATTGAGCCTTGCTTCGTCAATTGCGGGTTGTACTGACATGGCCATTGTGCCTCCCTCTGTATGGCGAGCTTGTTTGCGACGACAAATGATAGACCCGTCCACGCGTGGCGGAAACAGTCCAGATCGGAAACATTCAGGGCGAGATGTGAGGCAGTTCATATTGCGTCGTCGCATTTCGAGCTAGTCAAATGGCGCAAGCTTTTTGCGGCATCGAGCCCGACGGAGGTTTCCGATGAAGCGCCTGATCATTTCTGCATTCGCGGCGATCGCCCTGTTTGCCGCCGCCACCACCATGCTTCGATCGCACACGCCTGCGACCGGCCGCGCTGCCGGATCTTCGGATGCGATGTCGGTGCAGCAGCTGCACAGCGCGCCCGGCGTCAACAAGCTTCCGATCGAGGAGTTTGAGGATCAGTCGCTGGTCTTTTCAAGGACGAAGCAATAAATCGGCGAAGCGACGAAGCCACGCCTATTCGATCACCTCGTCCGCGCGGACAACAAGCGTCGATGGCAGTTCGAGGCCGAGCGCCTTGGCGGCCTTCAGATTGATGGTCAGCTGGAACTTATTGGGTTGATAGAACGGAATGTGGCCCGGTTTGGCGCCGTTGAGGATCTGGTGCACGTCGTCGGCAAGACGTTGGGCCAGTTCGCCGAGGTCCGGCGCATACGCCATCAGCCCACCGAGGTCTACGTAGTCGCGGTAGGGATAAATGACCGGAAGACGGTGTTTTCCGGCCAGTTCGACGACCAAGGCACGATGCGCCAGAAAGCTGCCGCTCTCGTCAATGATGGCAGCATCTACTTGCTGTTGAGTCAGATCGGCGAAGCTGCGGCGGATTTGCGCTTCGCCCACATACGGAAGGAAATTCACTATCAGCGCGATTCCCAGATGCTGCCCTGCTTCGCGAAACGCCAATCCCGCGCTGTTGTCCCCCGACCCCGACTGCAAGGAGGCGACCTTGATCGCCGACGGTATCGCCTCCTTCAGGATTTGCAGGCGCTTGCCAAGGATTTCGTTCCCCGCTTTATTGCTGACCCCGGTAAGGTTGCCGCCGGGATGCGCGAGGTTCGTAACCAATTTTTCCGCGATCGGATCCCCGGTAATTCCGACGATCGGTACGGTGGCGGTGGCCGCCGCGAACGCTTTGACGAGATCGTTGTGATTTGAAACGATTACGTCCGGCTTGCTGCTCACCACCGCGGCCGCGAGAGCCGCAAAGCGGTCGGAGCCGCCCTCGGCGGAATAGCGCTCGACGACGAGATTAGCCCCTTCCGTATGGCCCAGCCCGCGCAACGTTTCGTAGAACCGCCGCACCCAGAACGGGCCCGCGGTCTCGGTCAGCTGGTCGGCCGGGATCCCGGAATGCACGAACGCAATGCGCTGTTTCTGGGGTTGTTGCGCCCTCATCGCGCGCGGCCAAAGAAAAGATGTGGCCGCTCCGCCGATGCCCGCGATCAATTCGCGCCGCTTCATTGCCCTGCCCCCTGCCGAACGAGCCTAGCATAACTCCGGAACTCTCCGTGTAGCGAGATTTTTGCAAGGTTGCCTAAGCTACGCGCTGGCATCACGGCGCTCGGCGGGGGCAGGTCTTCGTTCTCTCTTACGCCGCGACGGCCTGCCTGCGCGGGCTCACGACGTGCTCTTTAAGAACCGTATCGGTGGCGTCGACTTCAACCAGCGATACATCATAGGTCCAGAGATCTGCGAGGTGCTGGAGCACACGCTTCGCGTCGACCTCGTTGAGCTGCGCTCCCTTTACCACGGCATGTCGCAACATTAAACGGCGATCGCCGGCAAGATCAACATCGACTACTTCGATGTTGGGATCGATGTACCCGACGTCGTATTGCCGCGCCAATTCGCGACGAACACGACGGTAGCCGCGTTCATCATGGATCGCATCGACCCTGATGCCGGCGCTTTCCTCCGGATCGTCGTGCAGATGAAACATTCGCAGCTTCCGGATCAGCCGTGGGCTGAGGAACTGACTGATGAAGCTTTCGTCGCGATAGTTGGCCCAGATGTTGCGCAGCACCGCCATTACGTCACCGGTCCCGGCAATGTCCGGGAACCACTCCCGATCCTCGTCGTCGGGATTGGAGACGACGCGCTCGATGTCCTGCATCATCGCGAAGCCGAGCGCATAGGGATTAAAGCCCGAAAAGCGCGGATCGTCGAAATCGGGCTGAAACACCACGTTGGTGTGCGACTGCAGGAATTCAAGAAAATTGCCGTCGGAAATCCGCCCCTGTTCGTGCAACCGGTTCATGATCCGGTAATGCACGTAGGTCGCGGTGCCCTCGTTCATGACCTTGGTCTGGCTCTGCGGATAGAAATACTGCGCGATGTGGCGCACGATCCGGAGCGCCTCGCGTTGCCATGGCTGCAGACGCGGCGCCGCCTTCTCGAGAAAGTACAACAGATTTTCCTGTGGCAGCCCAAGCAACTTGCGGCGTCGTTCCGAGCTCAGCATTTCCGGGGTTTTGGCTGGCCCCGCCGGAACGGTTCGCCACAGGTCGTTGAATACACTCTCCTCGTGCAAGCGGCGCTCTCCAGCGCGCTTTTCTTCGGCGCGAAGATCGAGATTCTTCTTGCCGGGATACCGATCGATCCCATGCGACATCAAGGCATGCGCAGCGTCGAGCGTTTGCTCGACCGCTTGCCGGCCATGACGCTCCTCGCATTGCGCCATGTAGTTCTTGGCAAAATCCAGATAATCGAGAATTCCGTCGGCATCCGTCCATTGCTTGAACAGATAATTGTTCTTGAAGAAATGGTTGTGACCGAAGGCCGCGTGCGCAATCACCAGCGTCTGCATGGTCGCGGTATTTTCTTCCATCAAATAG
>DASSGM010000113.1:0-27899 GCA_035693465.1 Bradyrhizobium sp.
GTGGTGCGCGAAGGCAAGCACCTCGCGATGGGCGAGGACACCGATCGGCTGATCCTGGGGCTGGCTACCGCCGGCCTCGCGGTGACCGCGGCGACCTATGTCTCGGTCGGCGGCGTGGCGCCGGTGCGCGCCGGTCTCACCCTGGTCAAGGATGCCCGCAAGGTCGGGCGGCTGGGCGAGGGGCTCACGCAATGGGCCGGGCGCTCGGCGCGCCAGATCGTTGATGCGCCAATGCTGCAGAATGCGGTTGCGTCCGGTTCGGTGCTGCGGCCGGGGCAGACGGTGACTGCGATAAAGGCGGCGTTCCGCGCGGAGAAGGCCGGCGCGCTGGTTCGTCTCGCCAAGGACGTCGGGCGTGTCAGCGAGAAAGCCGGCATGCGCGGGGCGCTGGATACGCTCAGGATCGCCGAGGGTCCGAAGGATGTTGCGCGCGCCGCGCGACTTGCGGAGTCGAAGGGCGGCCAGACCCGCGCGATCCTGAAAGTGCTGGGCCGCGGCGCCTTGCTGCTGGCGGCCGGCGCGTTCAATCTGACGCTGTGGGTGTTCGGTGCGCTGCTAGCGCTGTTCGGCTTTCTGTCCTCGATCAAGGCCACCACCGAACGCCTGACCCAGTCGTGGCTGGATCGCAAGAAGGCGCGGCGGTTGCAACAGCAGATGGCGGCGGGGGTTTCGGCCTAACGATTGATCCCTCAACCCAAACCCTCTCCAGAGCGGAAGCGCTTTCCGCCGAATTTCATCACCAGGAAAAATGGATTTGATGATGCCGAGTTTTCATAACGGCGCTGTTGAAATTGCCTATCTTGATGAAGGCGAGGGCGATCCGATCGTTCTCGTCCACGGCTTTGCGTCGACCAAGAACGTGAACTGGGTTTATCCGACCTGGGTTTCAGAACTCAAGAAACACGGCCGCCGCGTGATCGCGCTCGACAATCGCGGCCATGGCGATTCCGCGAAACTCTATGACCCGGAAGCCTATCACATCGGCACCATGGCCGGTGACGTCGGCGCGCTGATGGATCATTTGAAGATCGAGCGCGCCGATATCATGGGCTATTCGCTGGGAGGGCGGATGACGGCGTGGCTTGCGCATCGCCAGCCGCAGCGGCTGCGTTCGGCGATTTTCGCCGGCATCGGGATCGGATTGATCGAGGGTGGCGGGCCCGGCGAAAAAGTCGCCGAAGCGCTGGAGGCGCCATCGCTCGATGACGTCACCGATCCGGTCGGGCGCACCTTTCGCGCTTTCGCCGACCAGACCCGTTCCGACCGCCGGGCGCTCACGGCCTGCCTGCGCGGCTCGCGGCGGTTGATGACAAGAGAGGAAGCCGCCGCCATCACCGTGCCGGTATTGATCGCGGTCGGCACCAGGGACGAGATCGCGGGGTCGGCGCCAGCGCTCGGCAAAATCATTCCGGGTTCAAAAGTGCTCGACATTCCGAACCGCGATCATATGCGAGCGGTCGGCGACAAGGTCTACAAGCGGGGCGTGCTCGATTTTCTCTCGCAGCGAAATTGAATTTACCTTTGCCGGGCGGACTTGATTTGTTCAAATTCCCAACCAAGTTCAACTGACCTTGCAAACGAAAGTGAGATTTGCCGGGACGGGAAGCTAAGGTCCTTCAATCGTTTAGCCCCCGGTCCGGAAGCTTGATCGATGCGCGTTGTCGCGGAATGGGCCCTAGGACAGCCGTCCGGCCAGCGTGCTATAATGGCAACGAGACCATCAGAACGTCCGGGAGCGGCCCATGGCAATGCATCAGATCAATCCACAGGGTGCGAAGCTGGCGGCGCTCGATCCGATCTGGGATCGCGTGCGGACCGAGGCGGAAGACATCGTGCGCCGCGAGCCCGAATTGGCCTCCTTTATCTATTCGACAGTGCTGCACCATGATCGGCTGGAGGACGCCGTGGTGCATCGCCTTGCCGACCGTCTCGATCATTCGGCGCTGTCGGGCGACTTGATCCGCCAAACCTATGACGAGGCGCTGCGCGAGGATCCCGATATCGGCAATGCCTTCCGCGCCGACCTGGTGGCGGTTTACGACCGCGATCCCGCGACCTCGCGCTTCATCGATCCGCTGCTCTACTTCAAGGGCTTCCATGCGCTGCAGACCCATCGTCTGGCGCATTGGCTGCATCAGAAGGGCCGCAAGGATTTTGCCTATTATCTGCAGAGCCGCTCATCGGCGGTATTCCAGACCGACATCAATCCCGCAGCCAGGATCGGCCGCGGGATTTTCCTGGATCACGCTACCGGATTCGTATGCGGTGAGACCGCTGTGATCGAGGACGACGTCTCGATCCTGCACGGCGTGACGCTGGGCGGCACCGGCAAGGAGAACGAGGACCGCCATCCCAAGATCCGCCACGGCGTCTTGATCGGGGCGGGCGCGATCATTCTCGGCAATATCGAAGTCGGCCATTGCGCCCGCATCGCCGCCGGCTCGGTGGTGGTGAAGGCGGTGCCTCACAATGTGACGGTGGCCGGGGTTCCTGCCAAAATCGTCGGCGAGGCCGGCTGCGCCGAGCCGTCACGCACCATGGATCAGATGCTCAACGCCATCGGACTGTAATCGACCAAGCCTTTGAATCTGAATCCTGGGTGCAATTTCTGCAAAGTTGGGCTGGCGGTTCGCCGCGTCTCGTCCTAAAGACTTCCCGAAACCCAAATGTTATTGGAGACCGCCGTGGACGTTCAGGAAGTCAGGAAACTCGACGCCTATCTCAAGCGTCTGTTCGGCAATCAGAAGATTCGCGTGGTGCCGCGGCCGAAAAAAGACGATTCGGCCGAGGTCTATATCGGCGAGGAATTCATCGGCGTCCTGTTCGTCGATGATGAGGATGACGACCGCTCATTTCAATTCCAGATGGCGATCCTCGAGGACGATCTGGTCGAGCAGGGTTAGGCCCGTCGACGTCTACCGTCATCCTTTGAGGCGCAAGAGGGCGCAGCTCAGGATGACGGCCTGTTTCCCGGCCCGTGCAATTGCAGCGTCAATCGTTCCATCGCATTTGCCACCTCGCGCCATTGCGCCAGCCAGCTTCGTGGAAAGCGAAACGTCAGATCGGCACCGTCGATGCGGCGCTCGCTCAGACACATTCCCGGCGTCAAGCCATCGCGCGTGCAGCGCGCGTTGAGACTCGGTGTGTTGGCAAAGAACAGATCTTCGTTGCTGTAAGGCGTACCGTCGCGAAATGCGCGCCTCGTCAACCCGTCCTGCCCAGGCACCGAAGCCTGTTCGAGATAGCGCGGATAGATCGTGCGCAGGCGGGCATCCGGGGCCAGCGAGTCATGGTGCGCCGCTATCGACACGAAGATACGGTCGATCGGCTGTATGCTTTGTTCGATCGCCTCAGCGCTGGCATGCTTGGCTGGCTCCGGAGGTTCGAGCGATGGAAAGCTGAAGGAGAGATCGACGCGCTCCTGCGGCCCGGAATGGCGCTGGATCTTCATCCGGATCGCCATGGTCGGCACGTTGAACAGGGTCGCTCCGATACTTACCGGCAACCGCGCCGGACTGCTTGAAGCATCCGCTCCCCAGGTCGGCCACAGCAAATAGGCGACTAGGGCCATCGCGCCCGATGTGACCGCACATCCCAGCACGATCGGGATCACGTGGCCGCGGGAACGATCGCGCGAACCGCGTGCGATGTGCTGGGCCGTCGAAAACAATGTCATCAACGAAACATCGTGAGGGAGGTCCCGGGTGCGGGCCGAATCACCAGCGAATATGCCATGCGCGATCGGATTTCCGTACGATTTCGCGCAGGTGGTGTTTGCGACAAGCAGGGGCCCCAGCCGGGGCCGTTAACCTTTCCTTAAGGATGATGTGGCGGGGGGCGGCCAATTTTGCCAAGCAGGGGAGGTCCTGTGGTGCAGCGGAAGAGCTTTGCGATGTCGCCCGATGCCTTGAATTCCCTGTTGTCGCTTTGCATCGGCTTCGCACTGGCAGGCGCGCTGACCAGCGGATATCAGGCGCTGGCGCAACGCCCGGCGGGGTTCGGATTGCTCGAGCAGGGCGCGGCACCAAAAGCCCTTGCCGCCGTTCCCTTCCTGGTTTTTGCGGCGCCCTTCATCATCATGCGCAATACGCTGCGCGGTACGCGGATCGAACGCCGCCGCTTCGAATTCGTGATGTTGGCGACCATCCTGGCAGGCTTCTGGAGCCTGATGTCGGGTACGGTTTTTCTGATGACGCTGCGCGCCGCCGGACTGCTGGCCTGAACGACACTGCTATGCCAAAATCTCCGGTACCAGGAGATTAATGAAACATGGCAATCTATCAACTTGACGGGCAGGCGCCCGAACTCCCCGCCGACGGCAACTACTTCATCGCCGAGACCGCGACCGTGATCGGCAAGGTCCGCTTGCGGGGCTCGGCGAGCGTGTGGTTCGGCGCGGTATTGCGCGGCGACAACGAGTGGATCGAAATCGGCGAAAACTCCAATGTGCAGGACAACTCGACCTGCCACACCGACATGGGTTTTCCGCTGACAATCGGAAAGAATTGCACCGTCGGCCACAACGTCATCCTTCATGGCTGCACGCTCGAGGATGGCGCGCTGGTCGGGATGGGCTCGATTGTCATGAACGGCGCGAGGATCGGCCGCGGCAGTATCGTCGGCGCGGGATCGGTGATTACGGAAGGCAAGCAATTTCCTGAGCATTCGCTGATCATCGGGGCGCCGGCGCGAGTGATCCGCTCCCTTGAGCCTGCGCAGGTCGCGGCGATGGGAGGTGCTGCGAAATTCTACGTTGGCAACGGGCCGCGATTCAAGAAAGGCCTGAAGAAGATCGGTTGAGCGCGGTGCCTCAGGGCATGATCCGGAAAAGTGGAGACCGGTCCGTCCAGAGGATCTGGGTCGGTCGTCATGATTTCTTCTTCCGTGCTGGGCCCGACCTGGTGTCGTCTCGCGCGGGTGTCTTCGACAGCGATGCGCTCTTGCGAAGCGCGTCCTTCAGGTCGGCGGGGATGCCGTGCTTCCTGAGCAAATCGGCGAACGCTTCGTCCGCCAGTTCCTGAATGGTGCCCATCTGGTCGCGCGCCAACTGCTTCAGCTTGTCGAAGGTCTCATCGTCGAAGGCGATCAACTTGCGCACGCGTTGCCTGCTCCCACGAGATGCGGATTCGAGAACGGTCAGCTCAATGGCGCGATCGCCTGGGATAGCCGATCGGTGTCTTTGCCATATGGGCCGTCCGGCTTGCACCGGGACCACTGAACCATGCGGAAAAAACAAGGCCGCCAGCGCAGTATAACGCCAAGCGACCTTGCCAACCCCCGGATTTGAAATTGGCTTGCGCCATCCGGTGAAGTCCACATTGCCCCAGTAGTCCGCGGGCGAATGTGATCCAGTTCACAATCGGCGCAAAAACCTGCCGGCCGACTTCCGGCAGAGCCTAGCCGACAGCTTGCAATCGCCTCATTTTGGTTAGCGACGCTTACCGATTTGGCAGTCCGGGCAACAAGTTCCGGGCTCACGCTGCGTTAATGCGACAACTATTTAACCGCTTCCCCCGGACCTCTGTCGAGCGGAGGATGTGGACGAGCCAGCCCTGTCGTTCCCGGTGGCACATCGTTGCTGGTCAGTCTCGTATCGACGCGATGGATCGTCGTGGCGAACGCCGCGATTATCGCAACCGCAAGAACAGCTGCAAAGATCGCCAAAGTGCGCCGCCGGTTGCTCCAGTTGAGATCGTTGTTCATGGGCAGCACCTTCTAGAACAAGGATCAACGCAACCCTTTGGAACCGGTTCCGCCAAACGCCGGGCTGGGACCCGGTCTCCCCAGCATGGTCACTACGGAAACAGGAGGCAGCTAGGTAACATTATTGCCCGATCTACAATACGGAGCGGAGGCGGGATCATGGCAGCGGTGATCACGATGCAGCCTGCATCGGCGCGTGGCAGTGAGCGATTTGATGACACCACGATGCTGCTTCTGAAGACATTTCCAAATCTGACCGCGGGTTGAATCCGTCAACCCCGCAACTTGGTACGCTTGCGATGGGCGTTCCTCGTCGCATGGGATCTGGTCCGGATCGATTTGTTGCGTACAGAAGGGGAGCCACCTTCGCCTGCCTGAGTGCTTGCAAAAGACTGCCGCAAGCTGTCGATCGCCTCAGTGAGACCTCCAACCTGCTCAGAGAGTCGCTTCGCCTCAGCCTGCTGGGCGGCGAGAAGGCGCTTCACGGTTTGCAACTGATCCTGAACGACCTGCAACTGGTCGATCGATTCCTGCTGCGTAGCTTCCAGACCCTTGGTTTTCTCCACCAGCTGTTCGGAGGCTTGTGCCGTCCGAACTTGCAATTGGCGGGCAGCAACGACCCGCTCCTGCTCGGGAGAGACACCGGTGTAAGCGCGCCAAAGCGCAATTGCGCTGATACCGAGCACGATGACGACGAGCACGCCTGCAGCGAGCGCGATCGGCTGCGAGCCGATACGCACCAAACCGCCTGTCTTTGCATCCTGAGATGTGACTTCGATCATGGGACTTCAAAACCCGCCGGAATATGAAGGTTCCCCGACTTACCACAGGGGTGGGCGTCGGGCCCAGACAAAACAGCGCTTACGGCAACGCAAAAAGGGGTGCGGCCAGCCCTTGGGGGAGAGCTGGCCGCGCGCGATCCGGTCTGGGACGGGGAGGGGTGGGGATGTGACCGGGTCGCGGGTCTCCGTTTTCTCTCGTGTCTGCCTAGTGCTCGTGGGCGCTGGCGGTGGCGACTGCCGGGCGGCTGTCGCCAAGTGAGACCCACAGATTCGGATCGCTCTGCGACTGACGCTTGACGAAGCGGTACCCAGTCTCGGTCCAGGCCACGACGTTTTCGTTCTGGTTGTCGAGGATGAACTCGCCCTTATCGGTCTTCACGGTCAGCACCGCATGACCTTCGCCCTTCTTGTCCCGCACCACCGTGATCAGCAGCGCCTCGCGAGGCCAGCCAGCGTCGATCAGCACCTTGCGCTTCAACAGCACGTAGTCCTCGCAATCGCCGTAGCCATCCGTTGGCAACGACCATTTCTCGATCACGCCCCAATGATCCATGTCGGTCATCGGCTTGACGGTCTCGTTGACCCAGCGGTTGACTCGCAGCAGATCTCGCCATGCCGCCTGCGACATCACGATATCGCGGGGCTGTGACGCGCCGCCGCGGCACTCGCCGGGATTGTCGGCGCAGAATTCGACCCAGCCGATTGGCGAGCGCGTGGTGTCCCCGAGGCTCGCAAAGAGAATTCCCTCGTCACCGGCACTGGCCGGCGCACTCAATCCCAACAGGACGGCAACAACCGCCAATCCCTTGCCCTGTCCCCCGAACCCGAACATCGTGGCCCCCATTTCTTGTTGGGGCCACGTTTCGCACAAAGGTTTTGCGCGGCTGCTAAGTACGCCAAGTACAATTGAGACGAATGCAAGTAAAACACGCGGCTAGTTTGAACAAAATTAGATTAGAATTTTAGAGACCTGCAATTGATTCAAATTTTATGTATTAACCCGCCAAGGTCCGCCGATGCAGCGGTTGCGGCGGCAAAGGCCCGGATGCGTTAACCCCATGCGATGAAGCCAGCACGGCAAAACCGCATCCAGTGATGCCGATGCACCTTGGCGATGTCGGAAAATGCGGAATTGCAAAGCGTGGCGCTTTACCGCGCGGTAACGCTTTCTTCGAGCGTTTCGGCCAGCTGTTCGTGAACAAACTCGAGCGCAAAGCCTTCTTCCAGGTTTCGCACCACTCGGGCCTGGACCTTGCCGAGCATGATCATGGATTTCAACGGCGGCCGGTTTTCCGCGGCGATGGCGGCGCCGGACAACGACATGTCGATAATCCGGCAGGTCATCTTGGTGCCGTCCTCAAGTGTGAGCATGGCGATCGGGTTACGCGGCACGATGCGGTCGTGGCGGCGATCTTCCGGCAGGTTGAGAATGTCGCGGTTGGCGAGCCAGGTCAGCTGTGCGGCGAGTTTGTCGCGCTTGCGCGCGGTCGCGCCGACGGTCATGGCGAAACCGTTATCGATAATCCGGGTGATCCTGCCCTCGACCCTGCCGATATGGTCGAGATAAGCGATCACGCGATCGCCGACATTGCCGATGCCGGGCGCCAAAAGCGCCAGCCCCCCGGGTGACATGTTGATGATCTGGCAGGGAAATTCGCGCCGGTCCGGAAGCATGTAGCGGCCGAGCAGATGCACCTTCACGCGCTGAAAGCGCCGTCGCTCCTGGGAGGCCGGAAGGGTCTGTTTTTTTTGCGGAAACGCCATCTTCCCCACCAAACAATCGCTTCCCCGGTGACGTCTGACCCTACGGCCGGCAAGGTTAATGAGGGGTTAGCAGCGGTCGTGCGAATGAGGCGCGTTCACGCCACTTTCAGCAGCGCCGCCGGAAGGCGATTGAAGGCCCAGAGAATCACGGGACAGATCACAAGCACAGCGGCGCCAAAATCGAATGCCGCAGACGCGCTGCCCGCCCACTTGGCGCAGGCGCCGCCGACGGCAGGTCCTAACATCATGGTGGCATAATAGACCGTGTAGAACACGCCCATGCCGATCGCCCGCGTTGCCGGCTGCAGCACGCGCGCGGGCAGGCTCAAGACTGGCCCGGCCGGCAAGCCGCACACCAAGCCAAGCGCGATGACGTTCAGCAATACCGTGCTGCCGCGCGGTAGCGTCACCAGCAGCATTGCAAAGGCGATGCAGCCCCCGACCAGAATCAATTCGGGCCGCCCGCAGCGATCGGCGAGAAAGCCGCCGAGCGGAACGGAAACCACCGTCACCCACAACACGATGCTGATGATCGATCCTGCCGCCGCGATCGACCAGCCGCGCTCGACCAGCATCGATGGCCCGAAGCTGAAGATTATGGCAAAGCCGACATTATAGAGACCCCAGATCAAACCCGCCGCGATCACGGCGATCGCGGCGTTGCGGTCGAGCCGCGCGGATGCCGTGGCGGGGGTCACGGAATTGGCTGGCTGCTGATACATCATGGCAAGAAGAACCAAACCGAATCCGATCAGAGCCGCCACCGCGAGATATACCGCGCCTACGCTATAAGCAGTGCCGATCAAGGGAAGCATGAGCAGCGAGAGCGCGATGCCGGCCGGCCACGAATTGACGAAGATCGCCATCGCGGTTGCGATCTCGCGACCGGCGAACCAATCGGCGACCATTTTCGTCATCTGGACATTGAGCAGGACGCCGCCGGCGCCGCCGATCAGCCGTCCCGTGATCTGGCCGGTCCAGGAATCCGAAAGCGCCATCACTAGGGTACCGATCAGCATCAGGATCAATGCCCCGAGTACCGTGGCCTTGTCGCCGAACCTTCGCCCGATCGCACCGCCCGGCAATGCCATCGCAAGGCCTGGCGTGAAATACAAGCCGATCAGGATTCCGATATCGGCGAGGCTAACGCCGAATTCGCTGCCCAATAGCGGTGCGACCGCGGCAACGCTTTGAAACTGGAAAGCCATGGTGAGGCGAACCACGAACAGGACGGCAAGGATAACCCAGCGATTGCGCAATGCTTCACCCCCCGGTCGCAGTTGGCGCAACCTCAGACGGCATGATGCGCCTGTCAACTGCGCTGCAAGTCCGCGCAAGCATCTACATTGGCAGCGCAGCCCGTTTCACATAGGCTTCTGCCCGCCCATGCATAGCAATCAACAATCGCCGAAGGGCCGGAGGAAATTTTCATGGAACAGATTCGTGTTTGTACCTATGACGGCCCCGGTGCGCGGCCGGTTATCCGCAACGTGCCATGGCCGAAAATTCCGGAGAAGGCGGCGCTGATAAAAGTCGGCGCCTGCGGTGTTTGCGGCACCGATCTGCATATCCTGAAGGGCCACTGGCCGAAGCAACTTCCCTGGCCGTTCACGCTCGGCCACGAAATCGGAGGCGTGCTGGTCGAGGTCGGCTCGGAATTCAAGGAAGACTTCATGAGCAAACCGCTCGGTGTGGGATCGAAGGTGATGATCCCGCCGCTGATGCCGTGCGGCCATTGCTATTACTGCATTCATTATCCGGAAAGCGCCAACAAGTGCCTGACGCCGGTCTATTACGGCCGCTATCTCGGCTTCGACAAGGCGCCGCATCTGTGGGGCGGCTGGGCCGAATATGTCTATGTCGATCTGGAGATGCTGCCGGGCACCAAGATCTACAAGCTTCCCGACGATATGTCGCTCCGGCTCGGCGCGCTGTCGGAGCCATTGACCTCATGTATCCGCGCCTTCAACCGCGCCAGTCGCGCCGGCGGATTCACCTGGGGCGATAGCGTGGTGATTCAGGGCTCCGGGCCGATCGGAATCCTGGCGGTCGCCGCCGCGCAAGAGATGGGTGCCAGCCGCGTGATCTGCGTCGGCGCGCCGGAGGCACCGCGGCTAAAGCTGGCACGCAAGTTTGGCGCGGAAGCCACTGTAAATATTGAAGAGGTCACGACGCCGGAAGCGCGGATCAAAAAGGTGCGCGATATTGTCGGCGGGTTCGGCGCCGATCTGGTGATGGATTGCTCGGGCCATCCGAGCGCCGGCCCTGAAGGCATCGAAATGCTGCGCGATGGCGGCACCTATGTCGAGATGGGCCAGTTCACCGACGCGGGTTCGATTGAGACCTCCTGGCATCGCATCTGCACCAAGGATCTCAACGTCCTGGGCTCGTGGGGATTCACCGGCAACGATCTGCCACACGGCGTCGATATGCTCTACCGGACGCGTGACAAATATCCCTGGCTCGAGATGCAGACGCTGTATCCGTTCTCGGAGGAAGGCATCGTCGGTGCGGTTGCGGATGCCATGGCGATGAAGACGGTGAAGTCAACCATCGTGCCGTGGCCGGAACTGGCGGGGTAGCGTTTTTAAGCCGAGTAGATATCCGCACCCGCGAAGGAAATGACTTAGGATATAAATCAGGGGCTCCGGTCCTAACGAACTGGAGCGGCAGCAATCCTAGCTCAAACCTTCATAAACCATCAGGCCCCGCGCGATCTTGAGCTTCCGCAGCGCGCGCGGAACGAGGGTTTCCGGCTGGGGATCCAGATAGCGCCACGAGGTCAGATGAAAATCCCGGAGCACACGGTGCTCGCTCTCAAATGGCGCGAGCAGTCCGGTCAGGCTTGTCGGCGCGTGGGCGTCGGCATTGAATGGCAATAGCAGCAGTTCAAGATGCACCGGCGAGCCATCTTCCGATGTGGCGGTAACGCCCGCGACGGCGGCCTGCATTTCTTCGGCCACCGCCGTGATGATGTCCTCGATCTCGCGTCGGGCCTCCGGCGCGAACAGCGCTGAAAAGCTTCGATCCTTCAGATCGCGGCCAGCCAGGGCGCAAACGCGCGTGCCGGCGACCCGAAACGGGTGGCCTGATGCGGCGTCATAAGACAATACGAAGATGTCGCCGAGCAGTTCGCGCACTGCGCTGGGCTCGATCTCGCTCCGATCGGGGGCGCGGGCGCCGCCGCGCTTTTCGTCCCAATATGCGAAGAATTCACGGCTTGACGGATGTTTCATGGCTCTACCTTCTCCGCGGACTGGCTAAGTGGGACAGATCTGTCCCACTTTCGCGCACCCGCATTCCCGGGTTTGTTTTGCAAGGCAGGCTTTGCAGCCTCCATGCCGCCGGCGGGTTTTCGAGCCCCGCCGGCGGAAGAATTGCGGCGGTAACGTTAAATCAATCAGGCGGCTTGAGCAGGAACGGGACTGTCGGTGCCGCGCCTCCTGCTCTGCGGCCTCACGCAAACCCGGCGACTCTGAAGGTGCATTCACAGGCGACTAATGTGTTGGCGCAGACCTGCAGCATCACGCTGGTGCCGGCCATCAATTTTATTGTGTTCAAGATTCCAGTTCACGGGCTTTTGACGCCCGTTTGAATCGATGTTTGGCATTCGGGTGCAGCCCGTCACGACGTTGCACCGTGACGCGGTGCGGCGCGTCAATTTTCGTAGCCCGCGGCGATGCTGTGCTTGCGCCGCAGCGCCAAGCCGCCTATTGGGGCACAGTCGCGCGCGTGAGCCGCCCTTTAGGTCTTGAGCCCTTGGAATCCCCGCCAGAATTGCCGCCGGATACCCGGCAGGACGCCCCGCGCGAACCGATCCTGATGCTGCCCGGGGCGCTAACCGCCTATGTCCTGCTGCTTGCGGTCATCCATCTGCGCGTGCTGCTGCCGCCGGAACTGGAAAACTGGACCGTTGATGTGTTTGGCTTCATTCCCAAGCGCTACGATTCAACGCTGCTGGCGATCAGTTTTCCCGGCGGGGCCGGCGCCAAGGTCTGGACCTTTGTGACCTATTCGCTGCTGCACGCCAATCTCAGCCATATCTGTTTCAACGTGCTGTGGCTGTTGCCGTTCGGCAGCGCGCTGGCACGCCGGTTCGGCGCGACCAGATTTTTCGTATTCATGGCGGTGACTGCCGCGGCCGGCGCGCTGGCGCATCTCATCACCCATGAGCACGCAGTGGCGCCGATGATCGGCGCATCGGCCTCGGTGTCGGGCACCATGGCGGCCGCGATCCGGTTTGCGTTTGTGCAGGGCAGCTTCCTTTCGTTCAGCCGCGGCGATGCGGACGCCGCCGCGCGCGTGCCGGCACTGTCACTGACACGCGCGTTGCGCAACCCGCGCGTGCTGGCTTTTCTCGCCGTCTGGTTCGGCGTCAACATCATCTTCGGCCTCGGATCGATCGCGATCGGCGCCGATGGCGCCAGTGTCGCCTGGCAGGCGCATATCGGCGGATTTTTCGCCGGGCTGGTGTTGTTTTCGCTGTTCGATCCGGTCCCGCGCGCCGTGACGAATGCTGCGGATGCGTCATCCCGCGACGTGTCGAAGAGCGGCTGATCGCCGCTTGCGGGGGAACGCGATTTCATCCATCATTGGCGACCTTGTGAGGCAAGGCATCAGCCCGAGAACGTGGTTGATGTCAGCGCTTGCAAACGCGCCTGCAACGAAACCGGCGCGGAACTGTTGATTGAAGGCTCAAAGGGAATAGGGATCGCGCTCGCTCGGGGCGCGATCGGCTCAGGGAGACGACAATGACGGTACGTGCAATCCTCGATACCAAGGGCCATCAGATCGAGAGCGTCGGACCGGACGCAAAGCTTTCGGCCGCGATCAAGACTCTTACGGAGCGGAAGATCGGCGCCGTGCTAGTGTTGAGCCAGGGCCGTGTGGAAGGCATCCTGTCGGAACGTGACATCGTGCGTGTGCTTGGCGAACGCGGTGCAGCGGTGCTCGACGAGCCGGTCAGTGCCGTGATGACGCGCAAGGTCGTCAGCTGCAAGCAAGCCGATACCGTTGGCGCGATCATGGAAATGATGACTTCGGGCAAATTCAGGCATCTCCCGGTGATCGAGGACGACAAGGTTGTCGGCCTGATATCGATCGGCGACATCGTCAAATGGCGGGTCAGGGAATACGAGGCCGAACAGGAAGCGCTGCGCGAGTATATCAAGACCGCCTGATCTCGAGCGCAAAAGGAGATCAGGGCATCTTCTCGATCGCCGCGGCCGGTGCGGCTGAAGCTGGCGCGAGAATGTGGATCGCTTCCTGGATGGAGTCGATGGCGCGCTCGGCGGCGCGTGTGCCATGCGCGATCAGATCGTCGGCACGGTGGAAATCGAACCAACCGATTTCACCGACGCGGGGCGAGATCAGCAAATCGGGCGGATCGCCGGCAAGGCGGGCCCGGGTGATGCGGTCCTGCATGATGTTGAAGGCATCGACCATGACCGAGGAGATGCCCGGCCGTCCGGCGCTACCGAAGAACTCGCGCTTCACAGTGCGCTCGGCGGAGAACAGCCTGCCGAAGCCGCGTTTTGGTGTGGCCGGTTCGATCATCGCCGGCGTGACCGCCACCGTCACCTCGGCCGACGGACCGTGCGAATAGATCGTCGTGCTGTGCGCAAAGATGTCGCTCGAGAGATTGGCGGCGATGACGATTTCCGCGCCAAATGCGCGCGCTGCCGATACCGGCACGGGATTGACCAGCGCGCCATCGACCAGCCAGCGGTCGCCCACCAGCACGGGCGAAAATATCCCGGGCAGCGCATAGGAGGCGCGCATCGCGTCGACCATGCGGCCATGGGTCAGCCAGATCTCGTGGCCGGTCCGGACTTCGGTGGCCACGGTGGCAAACTTCACCTGCAGGTCCTCGATCAGGGTCGGGCCGATCGCGGCCTCCAGTTGTGCCGCGAGCTTGTCGCCGCCAATCAGGCCCGAGCCGTTGAGACGGATATCGAGATAGCCCAGAAGATTTCGCGGCTGCAATTTGCGCGCCCATGCTTCGAGCGTGTCGAGATGCCCCGTGGCGTAGGCGCCGCCAACCACGGCCCCGATCGAGGTGCCAACCACGACATTGGGGACGATTCCATGGGCAACCAACGTCCGGACGATGCCGATATGGGCAAGTCCGCGCGCGGCGCCGCCCCCCAGCGCCAGCCCGATCACCGGCCGCCTGATGCTGCCGAGTCCCACCTTGTCGCGGCCGTTTGAGCCGTTTTGGCCGCGTCCCATCAAACTATCCAGCACCTGATATCTCCTGATAGCGCAAGACTATGCGCTACGGCTTGGCCCCGCCAGAATGTACCACAAGCATGGTTTATGCCGCGGTACGACGGGGCTAAGCGGGGATTGTGACTGGACCACGACTTCGGAAGTAACATTCGGGCTTCCTGCCGGTTCCGCAGACTGCCAGCCTGCGGGGCCGGAGGCTTGAATTTGCCGCGTTTTGAGTGAAAAGCAGGCGGCATGACTTTCGGGGGCAACGGCATCGATCGATCCGGGCGGGGCGCGCGCCTGCTGCCAGCCTTTGTGCTCGCGGCGATGGTTGTTTTCGCGATTTCAACCTCCGTTTCGGCCCAAATGTTCACCGATCACCCGCCGCCTGTGCCCCCGGCCTTGGTCCCGGATCCCGGCAGTGCGATCAGCCTGGCCCCGCCCTCCGGTCCGGCCTCGATTCCCAACCTGCCCGGGCCATCGACGCAACCTTCCGCCGCGGCCGTGCCGCCGGTGGTCGCGCCGCCGGGCACCTCGACGCCCGGCCAAGCCGTGCTGGCGCTCACCGCACGTTATGGCAAGGACCTGCCGGTGATCACCAGCGGACTGGTGTGGCGGGTCTTTTCGGACAGGCCGGACGAGAACGGCACGTTCAAATTGATCCGGGAAGAGCGCGGCGCGACGCCCAACATCGTGCTGCCGCCGGGGAGCTATGTCGTCCATGTCGCCCTTGGACTGGTCAGTGCGGTGCGCGCGGTGACGCTGAAATCCGAGACCGACCGCCAATCCTTCCTGCTTCCGGCCGGAGGCCTGCGCATCGAAGGCCGCGTCGGCGCCAGCAAGATCCCGCAAAACCAGATTTCGTTCGCGATCTACAAGGGCAGCCAGTTTGAGATCGGCGAGCGCGCGGCGCTGGTGCCGAACGTCGCCGCCGGCGACGTCGTGCTGGTGCCGGAGGGCACCTATTATATCATTTCCAACTACGGCGACGCCAATTCGGTGGTGCGTTCGGATATCCGCGTCCAGGCCGGCAAGCTGACCGACGTGATCATCACCCATCGCGCCGCGGTGATCACGCTCAAGCTGGTCAGCGACAAGGGCGGCGAGGCGTTGGCGAACACTGCATGGTCGGTGATTACGCCGGGCGGCGACGTCATCAAGGAATCGATCGGCGCGTTTCCTCGGGTGGTGCTGTCCGAAGGCGAATATCGCGCTATCGCCAAGAACGAGGGCAAGGTATACGAGCGCCCCTTCAACGTCGTCAATGGAGTCGATGGCGAGGTCGAGGTCGTCGCGCGCTAGATTTCCTAGAATCGTGTCACAATGTCCGAAAGCACCGGTCGCGGGCGGTCTTCGCTGGGTTTCGTTTGTGTGCCGATGTGAATAAAACCGGCGAGTTTTTCGTCCGGCTTCAATCCCAGTCCATCGAGCACGTCGCGATCGAACGCGAACCAGCCGGTCAGCCAGCACGCACCGTAGCCGAGCGCGGTCGCCGCGGTGACCATGTTCATCGCGCTGGCGCCGGCGGATAATTCCTGCTCCCACGGCGGCACCTTCGGATGCGGTTTTGTAAAACTGACCACGCCGATCACCAGGGGCGCGTCGGTCAGCCGGTGTTTCTCGACATCGATGTCAGCAGCCGTGGCCTGTGGATTTTTTCGCGCGAACACGTTTGCGATGACCTCGCCGGCGCGAACGCGGGCCTCGCCTTCGAACACGATGAAGCGCCACGGCGTCAGCTTGCCATGATCGGGCACCCGCGCGCCGATGGTCAAAATGGTTTCCAGTTCGGCAGGCGAGGGGCCCGGCTCACTCATCTCGCGCGGCTTCACGGAGCGGCGAATTTTCAGCAGTTCGATGGCGTCGGGCATATGTGTTCCATGGTCTCGCGTCGCAGACCGGGTCGCCTGATATATCGGGCGATCGGGAGACCTTGGCAAGCGACACAATCTAGCTGGCCGCCGAATTCACTGAACGGCCTTTGCCCGTTTCACATCCGGCGGAGTGGCTTCGTCGACCAGCGCGGCCAGCGCTTGATCGGTCGGCATCACCTTCTGTCCGTCGCTTCCGAGGCGCCGGACCGAGACCGTATGCGTTTCGGATTCCTTCTTGCCGACAACGAGAAGCGCGGGAATTTTCGCCAGCGAATGTTCCCGGACCTTGTAGTTGATCTTCTCGTTGCGCAGGTCGAGCTCGACGCGCAGGCCGGCGCGCCGCGCCGCGGCCGCGACAACTTCTGCGTATTCGTCGCCTTCCGAGGTGATGGTGGTGACGACGGCCTGGATCGGCGCGAGCCAAAGCGGGAAATTGCCCGCATAATGTTCGATCAGGATGCCGATAAAGCGCTCCATCGAACCGCAGATCGCGCGGTGCACCATGACCGGCACTTTCTTCGAGCCGTCGGCATCGATGTAGAAGGCACCGAATCTTTCCGGCAGGTTGAAGTCGACCTGCGTGGTACCGCATTGCCAGTCGCGGCCGATCGCATCGCGCAGCACGTATTCGAACTTCGGCCCGTAGAACGCGCCTTCGCCGGGATTGATCGAGGTCTTGATGCGGTTGTGGCCTTGCGCCTCGATCTCTGAAAGCACCGTTGCCATCACGCGCTCGGCATGATCCCACATCTCGTCGGTGCCGACGCGCTTGTCCGGCCGGGTCGAGAGTTTGACCGTGAGATCGCCCTCGAAACCGAAATCCGCGTAGGTCGACAGGATGAGATCGTTGATCTTGAGGCACTCGTCGGCGAGCTGGGCCTCGGTGCAGAACACGTGCGCGTCATCCTGGGTGAAGCCGCGCACGCGCATCAGCCCATGCATCGCGCCGGACGGCTCGTAGCGATGCACAACGCCGAATTCGGCCAATCGTAACGGCAGGTCGCGATAGCTCTTCAGGCCATGCTTGAAGATTTGCACATGGCCGGGACAGTTCATCGGCTTCAGCACGAACCAGCGCTTGTCTTCAGTCTCGTCGCCGGCCGATTGCGCCGCAAACATGTTTTCGCGGTACCAGTCCCAATGGCCGGAGGTCTCCCACAGCGCCTTGTCGAGAATCTGCGGCGCGTTGACCTCACTGTAATCTCCGGAGAGGCGACGGCGCATATAGGCGATCAGCTCCTGGAAGACGGTCCAGCCCTTCGAGTGCCAGAACACCACGCCGGGGCCTTCCTCCTGGAAGTGAAACAAGTCGAGTTCGCGCCCTAATTTGCGGTGGTCGCGCTTCTCGGCCTCCTCGATCTGCTTCAGGTAGGCGTCAAGGTCTTCCTGCTTCGCGAACGCGGTGCCGTAGATCCGCGTCAGCATCGGATTGTTGCTGTCACCGCGCCAATAGGCGCCCGCGACTTTCATCAGCTTGAACGCATTGCCGATCTTGCCGGTGGACGTCATGTGCGGCCCGCGGCACAAATCGAACCAGTCGCCCTGCTTGTAAATCTTGATATTCTGGTCGGGTGGGATCGCATCAACCAGTTCGACCTTGAACATCTCGCCGTTGTCGGCGAACACCTGCTTTGCCTGTTCGCGCGTCCAGATTTCCTTGGTGAAGGGTTTGTCGCGCGCGATGATCTCGCGCATCCGCGTTTCGATTGCCGCAAAATCTTCCGGCGTGAACGGCTCGTTGCGGAAGAAATCGTAATAGAAGCCGTTCTCGATCACCGGGCCGATCGTCACCTGCGTGCCCGGCCACAGCGATTGCACCGCTTCGGCCAGCACATGCGCGGCATCGTGCCGGATCAGTTCCAGCGCGCGCTGGTCGTCGCGGGCGATGAATTCGATTCTGACGTCATGCTCTACACGGTCGGCCAGATCGGAGAGTTCCCCATCGACTGCCATCGCCACCGTGCGCTTGGCCAGCGACGGCGAGATGCCTTTGGCGATATCCAGGCCGGTGATGCCTTTGGCGAATTCGCGCTTGGCGCCGTCGGGGAAGGTGACCGCGATCTTTTGCGTGGGCTCGGCCGGTTTCAGATTGGTGATGCTGTACTGGAATCCAGATGCGGATTCATGCTTGTCGGGCATAGATCTCTCCTGTGGCTCACTCCTGCGAACGAGCGCAGGTAAGCGGGAAGCGCCGGTATAGCAGGCGATTCGGGCGGTGCAATCGGCCAGCGGCGATGAAATAATCCGGAGTTTCTTGCTTTCCTTTCCGGCTGAGATGATCTACATGCATTTGCATGAAAAATCCGCCTCAAGACACCCACGTCAAGCACCGCTTCGCTGCCACCGCCTTGATGTTCGGAAATTTCGTCACCGGCACTTCCATTCTGGCGCCGGCGGGCATGTTGAGCGAACTGTCGGGGGGACTGCAAGTCAGCATCCGCGACGCCGGTCTGCTGATCACCTTTGGTGCGATCGTGCTGTGCATCGGCTCGCCGCTTGCGGCATGGTTGACCAGCCGGCTCGAACGCCACGCGCTGCTCACCGCGACGCTGGCAGTGCTCGCGCTCGCCAACGCCGCGTCGGCATTCGCGCCTGACTATGCGACCCTGCTCGTCATCCGCCTGATCATGCTGGCGGTCGGCGCGCTCTATACCCCGCAGGCCGCAGGAACCGCCGCGCTGATTGTGCCGGTGGAGAAACGCGGCGGCACCATCGCCTATGTGTTTCTGGGATGGTCGCTGGCCGCGGCGGTCGGGCTGCCGCTGGTGACGTTCATCGCCAGCCGCTATGGCTGGCGCGCGACTTACGGCTGCATCGGCGTTGCCGCCTGCTTCAGTTGCCTGCTGCTGGCCTGGCGTCTGCCCGGCGGATTGATTGGCGCACCGGTGGACCTCAAGACATGGGCCGATCTGGCGCGAAACCGGCTGATCGTTCTCTTGCTATTGATCACGACCTTGCAGGTCTCGGGACAGTTCGCCGTCTTTACCTATCTGGGCCCGTTGCTGACGCGGCTGACCCAGGCGAGCCCGGATGCGATCGGGCTGGTGTTTGCGACCTACGGCGTGTTTGGATTTCTGGGCAATGTGATCGCGACCCGCCTGGTCTATAGTTGGGGCAGCTACCGGACCTCCCTATTGTTCATGGCCGTACTGCTCGCTGGGGCCGGTATCTGGGCGCTTGCTGCCGGCAACTTCGCGCTGATGGCGGCCGCGGTTGCCGTCTGGGGGCTTGGCTTTGCCTCGACCAATTCCATGCAACAGGTACGGCTGGTTGGTGCCGCGCCGGCGCTCGGCACCGCGTCGGTGTCGCTGAACACGTCCGCGCTCTATATCGGCCAGGCGATCGGCTCTGCGACCGGCGGCGTGCTGTTTTCGCGCGACCAGCTCCATGCCGCGGGCTACGTGTCGGTGGCCTTCATCGCGCTGGCGCTTGTCGTGGTGACCCTGACCAGGCCTCGCCCCACTGTGGCCTTGTCGCCATAAGCAAGGCGCCTTATCCGATCGAACCCGTCGACAAGATTTTCGCCGCGTGCTTTTCTTCAGTCTGCGGGAATCTGGAGGGGTGACATGAGAACAATAATTGCGGTCGTCTTGGCCCTGTATTCAGGCGCGGCAATGGCTCAAGCCAGCCCGCCGACGGTCGGAGGAAAGCCGCTGGTTCAGGTCAAGCCGGGCGGCGAAGCCGCGAAATCGAAGTCGAAATCGAAATCAGAAGCGAAACCGAAACAGCCATCGACTGCCACGAAGCTGCAGGCTTGCCTCGAAATCGACGACGCAACGAAAGAGCGGTTGAATTGCTACGACGCCATCTTCCCGCCGCAGCCAAAACCCAAGGCGGCCGCGGCAAAAGCCGTCAATGATTGCCGGTTCAACAAGGAAGAAGACGAGCGGTTGACATGCTTTAACGGGTTCGCCGAGAAAATACCCAAGCTCCCGCAGTAATCCGTCGCCGATGGTTTTTCCCCGGATCTGGCGCGCCGGACTATCGGCTTGCGGGGGAAGAGGCGCTTGCCGCCACTCTCGTCAGCGCCGGCGTTGCCGCCATCTTGACGAGCACGTCCTTGACCGGGTTTTCGGTCCAGGCATGGGTGACGTAATCGCGGTGCGTCACGCCTTCGGGGGTTTCGACGAATACCACGCTGCCGGGGCGCAGTGGCCCGTCCATATCCTCCGAGATCGCGATGCCCTTGTCTTTCAGCGTCTGCATCAGCTCACGATCGTGCCGCTTGGTGTAGCGCGTATACGCGCTGACGAAAAAGCCGGATCGGTTGTTCTCGATCCAGGATGCGAACTTGTCCAGCTCGCCGTAGACCGCGTCAAGCAGGAACACGCCGCGTACGCGATTGCCAACGCCGCCCACTTCCAGGCTCCAGGCGGCCGGCAAAAAGCCACCGCTGTAGCCGACAATGACGATCGGCATGTTCGCGAAAGCCCTGGCGGCGCCGGGGTCGCCGTAGAGACGGGCAAGGTGGTCGGTTGATTCCGCCACGAAGCGCTTGAGCCCGCCGGGCTGCCAGAACTTGCCGGCGCTGGAATCGGCGGCATCGACCGCGAGTTGTGGCGCCAGCAGCACGGCATTGACGCCAGAATCGGAAATCTGTTGCGGCACGAGTTGGCGGTCGCGCACGTCGCGCTCCAATGTCGCGCCATTGCCGTGGAAGAACACAACGATGACGCCTGGTTTGCGGACATCGAAATGTTGCGGGACATGCATCAGGACGCGGTTGTCGTTGTAGGTCTCGTCCTGCCAATAAACCCGGCCGCCGTAGCTGCGGTGGCCGTGGCGGTCACCCTTGGAGACGTTCAGGAACGGCTCGTCCGTGCGTGGATTGTTGCCGAGATAGGGAAACGCCGACGATTTCAAGCCGATCAGCGCGGTCTGTTCTTCTCTGGCCGGACGCTGGTAGGGAGCCGTCGGCGCCAACGAGGCAACCCGGTAGGGGGCAGGCTGTGTCTCCGCCGTCCGTTTGCGGAACAAATCAGGCGCTTGCCGCTGCACAAGACTCTCATTTGCGCTCGGGAAGCGATCCCTGAACTGCGGCGTCGGGAATCGGTCATCGAACGAGTCACCGGCTGCGGCCTGCGCATTGGCTGCAAGCGTGCCGGTGCTCGGTGCCCGTCCGCACTGAATGAGAACGAACGACAACGGAACCAGCGCCGACAGAAGTGCGACCCACCGCAATCGATGAGAACCGGCGCGGCCTTCGGCTTCCGGCCGCGCATGCCGCGCAACGCCCGGTGACATCCTCCGGCGCGCGCGATTATAAACAGACGTCTGGAATCTCGCCCCGATCATCCACCCACTGCCCGAATCCCCACCGGCGGCCGTATATCAGCGCGCTAGCGTTGAGGTGACGTTAAGCTTCCGGGAAAAACTCTCCCCACTCCCGAAGGCCTCAGAAAACACGAAATCGTGTCGCGATTGTGGGATGGCAGGCCGTGTTTCCGCAATGCCGCAGATGCGCTACCCGGTAATGGTACTAAAATACCAGGTCCAGGCAAATGACTGTTACCGTTGCTTGAATTGATTGGGGCGGGTCTGCACGATGAAAAAATTGGGGGCGGGTGGACGGACATGACGACATCGGAAACGGGAAGCGTGGCCTGGCCTGGCCAGCTCCCCAGAAGCGGGTCCACGGTTTCGGTGCTGGTGGCCACCGCCATCGTCGTGGCCGACATGGTTGGCGTCGGGGTCTTCACCAGCCTCGGCTTTCAGGTCAAGGACATCCCCTCGGGGTTTTCGATCCTGTTGTTGTGGGCCGTGGGCGGCATCGTCGCGCTGTGCGGGGTGTTCTCCTACAGCGAACTCGGGGCGATGTTTCCGCGCTCGAGCGGCGAATACAATTTCTTGGGCCGCGCCTTTCATCCGGCTTTCGGGTTCGTGGCGGGCTGGGTGTCGGCTACCGTCGGTTTCGCAGCACCCGTGGCTCTGGCCGCGATGGCTTTCGGGGAATACGGCAAATCGGTGCTGCCGGGCATCCCTCCGCTGGCGCTAGCGATTGGCATCGTCTGGCTGGTGTCGATCGTGCAACTTACTGGCGTCAGGCACTCCAGCACCTTTCAATTGATCTCGACCGTGCTGAAAGTCGTGCTGATCGTCGCGTTCCTGATCGCGGGATTCGTGATCGGCACCCCGCAACCTGTGTCCTTTGCACCTGATGTTTCCGACTTCGCCCATGTCACCAGCGCACCGTTCGCGATCGGTCTGGTTTTTGTGATGTACTCGTTTTCCGGCTGGAACGCCGCGACTTACATCATCGGCGAAATGCGCATGCCCCAGCAGAACCTGCCGCGCGCGCTGCTAACGGGGACACTGATCGTTCTCGTGCTCTATGTCGCGCTCAACGCAGTGTTCCTCCACACCGCGCCGATCGACAAATTGTCCGGTCAACTCGACGTCGCCCGGATCGCCGGCAGCTACATCTTCGGCGAACTCGGCGGCCGCATCGTAGGCGCCATGATCTGTATCGGGCTGGTGTCCTCGATCAGCGCGATGATGTGGATCGGCCCCCGCGTCATGATGACGATGGGAGAGGACATTCCGACATTGCGGGTATTCGCCCGCAAATCGACCAGCGGAGCGCCGGCTTATGCCATCCTCTTCCAGCTGGCAGTCGCGAACCTCATGCTGTTCACCCGCAGTTTCGAGGCCGTGCTCGATTTCATCCAGTTCGCCCTGTTGTTCTGCTCGTTCTTCACCGTGCTGGGAGTCATAAAGCTGCGCATCGCTCAGCCGCATTTGCCGCGGCCCTATCGCGCCTGGGGGTATCCAATAACGCCGGTGGTTTTCCTGCTCGTGACAGGTTTCATGATGTACTACCTCTTGACGGAACGACCGTTGCAGTCGGCTCTTGGTACCTTGATCATGATTTTGGGCCTGCTGATCTACGCCGTTTTCCGCAAGCGGGTCGTCCCGCGTTCCGCCACCGCATCACCAAGCCGCGAATAAAGATGCTTCAGCCAGTGCGAATTGCAGCCGTTGCTGCAACCATGTTCCTCGCGGCTGCAGCTGTTGCGCGCGCCGCCGACACGGTGACCGCCGACGACACCGCCCGTTTCCTCGCGGGGATGGCGCCGTCGCCGGATTCGCCGCTGACGCCGCTGACCAAGGATCCCGCCTGGCAACGCCACGCCAGGTTCTTCGACGCGGCGTTCGCCCAGCTGGAGCAGCGCCAGCTTTCGAAAATCCGCAGCTGGGCGGAGACCAATCTGGCCGCGCCGCGGCCGACCATGTTTTACATGTTCAGCGGTCCGGATTTCCTTTACGCGGACGCGTTTTATTCCAAGGCCACGACCTATGTGCTGAGCGCGCTCGAGCCGGTCGGGTCGGTGCCCGATCTCACCAGGTTGCCGCGCGGTGCTATCGGACCGGCGCTGTACAATGTCGAGCGCTCGCTGAGCTCGATCCTGAGCTTCAGCTTTTTCATCACCAAGCTGATGAAGTACGATCTGCGCGCAGGGCAGGTCAGCGGCACCTTGCCGATCCTGTATGTGTTTCTGGCGCGCTCGGGGAAGACCATCCGCGACGTCAGCTTGATCGCGCTCGACGACAAGGGGGCTGCCTATTTCGCCAACGAAAATGCCGGCGCGAACGCGACGCGTGGCGTCCGCATCCTGTTCGCTGGAAGCGATGGTCAAGAAAGGACGCTGTATTATTTCTCCACCGATCTTTCAAACAGCGGCGTGAGGAGCGCGGGCTTCCTGAAATTTTGTGGGGCGCTGGCGCCCGGCAACAGCTTGATCAAAAGTGCGTCCTATCTGCTGCACTCCGGCAATTTCACCACAGTGCGCGACTTCTTGCTCGCCAACAGCGCCACCATCATCCAGGACGATTCCGGCATTCCGCTCGGCAGTTATAACCCGAAGAAATGGCGGTTCTTTCCATTCGGCCGCTATGCCGGTCCGATTGCCGAATTCTCCGGAAGATACCAGCCGCCATATGCCGAGCTGTTCAGGCGGAGCCAGCCGATGGATTTCGGCATTGGCTATCGCTGGCGTTCGCATGAATCGAACCTGCTGCTGGCGGTCAAGCTGCCCTCTGACGATTCCGAGCGCGTCGCCGCCGTCCCATCGGTCGAATCTTCGCGTCCGGCCCCGCCGCGGCGCTCCCGCCGTCCTCGCCCGCCGGAGTCTATTCCATTCAGAGGTTTCCCATGGTTTTGGCGCTAGGTGCACTGCTGGCGCGGTCGACGGCCTGGCTCGCCTCACCAGCGAACGCTTTGGCTGGGGACGATGAAGGCGGTGGGTTTCGCCGTGTCGGAGCCGCTTTCGAAAAATCTCCACGCCGCGATGATCGCGATGACCAGCACAAGAGCCGCCAACAGATCGATATGTCTGGGATCGTGACCACGGTGGCTGATTTTCCAGCGCATTGTTTTTGACCTCCCCAACGAGGTATCAAATCAACGGGCCTGTGGTGCCGCTGTTCCCGGCAGGTGCGCATTTCACGTGAAGGCGGGTCGCAACGGAGTGTTCAGGGAGCGTTGACGCCGCGCCATCGGCCAAATCGCCACGGCAGATACCATCGCGCGCCCGGCGGTCGGGCGAGAGGCACGTTGTCGATCCCCGAAGTGCCCCAGGGCTGGCAGCGCAGCAATCGCGCCAGGGTCATCCATCCTCCGCCCCACAGCCCGAAGCGCTCGATCGCCTCGTCGGCATAGACCGAGCAAGTCGGCAAATGCCGGCAGTTGTAGCCAACCAGCGGCGACAGGGTGTGACGGTAAATCCAGATCAACGCACGCCCGGCATTGCGCGGCAGGCGCTGAATGACCCCGGTGCAGTCGGGACAGTACAGTGAGGGTTTCATGGGCGCCATGCTACAATCCTGGGCGCGGATTTGCCCGGTTCCCGGGCATGGAACCAGCATTCACGGATATTTGCGCCACACTTTGGAAAATATCCCATGTTTTGGGTGGCGGTGCAGCAAGGGTCCTATGGACGATGGCGTTTTGCACGGCTACCTTTTTCACGACGCTTGATGACGAATCATCTGGCGTGAACTGGGGCCATTGCCACTGCTCGTCTGGGGGGAAGGAACCAACTTGAGGTTCGTAGGGTCGCTTGATTTCCGCGGTTGGGCGCTGGTCGGCGCTGCCGGCCTTTCTATCGTGTTACCTGGCGCGATCGCCGCGCTCGGCGGCTCGGCACAGGCCGGCGTCACGCTGGAAGCACGCAAACTGCCGATGAAATTCAGCTGGGTCGCGTGCCAGCCGAATTGCCGAGGCTGGGTCAGTGCGGTCGGCGTTGTTACCGCCGATAGTCCCAAGGATTTCGATGAATTCGCGCGCGGACGCCAACTCGGTGGTGCGACCATCGTGCTGGATTCCAGTGGCGGGTCGGTCAATGATTCGATCGCGCTTGGACGGCGCTGGCGCAATCTCGGTGCGCTGACCACCGTCGGCACCAGCATCCAGACCCGGACCGCGCAGGGCGATCGCGCAATGGTTGCTCCCGAGGCCTATTGCGAGTCGATGTGCGTGTTCCTCTTGCTGTCGGGCAAGGCACGTTACGTGCCCGAAGGCGCCCGTGTCAGGGTGCATCAGATCTGGATGGGCGACCGCGCCGATGATGCCAAGGCCGCAAGCTACAGCGCCCATGACCTGATGATCGTGGAACGCGACATCGGGCGCCTTGCCAAATATACCTTCGACATGGGCGGAGCGGGCGATCTCTTGTCGCTGTCGCTGAACGTTCCGCCTTGGGAGGATTTGCATGAGCTGTCGCCGGCGGAGTTGCGCCTGACCAATCTCGTGACCACCGATGCGGTTGCCGAGGTGCTACCGCATCTGGACATCGCAAACGTGCCGGTCGCCGAGGCCGTGGCCAAACCCGTCCAGGATCGCTTCGTCAGCAAGGCGATGGAGACCGAGCTAAATCCGCAGTCGGCAAAATCGACCAAGACCGCCGAAGCTCACGTGCCGACCGGTAGCGTTGCCACGCCGCCGCCTCCTGCGAAATAGAAGCAGCGACTGATACGTCCTCGTCATTTCGGGGCCGGCCCCCTGGCGGTCGGCGCTCCGCGCCGCCCGACGACAGGCTCCGGGCTGAACCGGAGATATCGAAGTGATCGGCTTGAGTTCCGGGTTCGCGCTGTCGCGCGCCGGGAATGACGCGTACGGCTATCCCTGCGCCGAAAGCGGCTGCTTGGTCTTCGCCTCGATCTGGCCGATCGCGTCGACTACGGCATCGAAGGTCAGCATCGTCGAGGCATGCCGAGCCTTGTAGTCACGCACCGGCTCGAGCAGCGCGATATCGGCCCACTTGCCCTGCGGGGGGCTGCCGTTTTCCTTCAGCATCTTGCGGACGGTCTCGCGCAACTCACGCAGTTCGCCCGCCGTTGAGCCGACCACGTTGCGTGCCATGATCGAGGAGGAGGCCTGGCCGAGCGCGCAGGCCTTCACATCATGGGCAAAGTCGGTGACCAAGGGCCCGTCCATCTTGAGGTCGACCTTTACGGTCGAACCGCACAGCTTGGAATGCGCCGTGGCGCTGGCATCGGGTGCGGCTAGTCGGCCGAGCCGGGGGATGTTGCCGGCCAATTCGATGATGCGCTTGTTGTAAATGTCGTTCAGCATAAGATCGAGGTCTCTGCTCCCCGGCGCGACCGCCCTTGGCGACCGCGTTCCCTGGTCCTATATATGGTTGCGAATGGCGGAAATACAGTGAGGCCGTTTTCGCGAGCGGGCCGAAATTGGAAACCAATGCGGCCGCTATGGTGTTAGGAATGTGGGACTCAGGCGTCCGGCGGCAATCCGCCCCGTCTGCCGGTGACACTCCGGTCCATGTGAGACCGGTCGAACGGAGTTGACATGGACGCATTGATCAAATCGCTCCGCCCAGGCAAGCCCTCCGACGCCAAGCCCACGGAATCGAGGATTCCGGAAGGACGCCCCGCCGAACTGGATCCTGCCGAATTTCTGGCCGCAGCCGTACGCGCCGACCAGCCGCGTCCGTCGCGCGCCGAAGCCGAGCACGCGGTGCAGACGCTGCTGACCTATATTGGCGAAAATCCCCACCGCGAAGGCCTGTTGGATACGCCGCGCCGTGTGGTCGAAGCCTTCGACGAACTCTATCAGGGTTACCATCAGTGTCCGGCCGAGGCGCTTAACCGCACTTTCGGCGAAACAGCGGGCTATGACGATTTCGTGCTGGTCCGCGACATCGAATTCACCTCGCAATGCGAACATCACATGATGCCGTTCTATGGCAGGGCGCATATCGCCTATACGCCGGTCGAGCGGGTCGTGGGATTGTCGAAGCTGGCGCGCCTTACCGATATCTTCGCGCGCCGCTTGCAGACCCAGGAGCATCTGACCGCGCAGATCGCGGCCGCGATCGACGAAATTCTCAAACCCCGCGGCGTTGCAGTGGTGATCGAGGCGGAGCATACCTGCATGTCGGTGCGCGGCGTCGCCAAGCATGGCGCGATGACGTTCACCAGCCGCTTTACCGGCATGTTCCGCGACAATCCGGCGGAGCAGGCGCGTTTTCTGTCCATGGTGCGAGGGTCGCAGCGGTAGCCCTTGCTGATTTTGCGAGGGCTGACCGTGTCCACACCAGCAGAT